>JBAUZB010000034.1:0-15701 GCA_049585095.1 Candidatus Tumulicola sp. | reverse complement strand
GAGCAAAACGGCGTTCGCGAGGTCGAGCGCAGCAGCGAAACGCGCCATCGCGAACCAGCGCCGGATCGCGGCCCCCAACGCGCCGAGGCCGACGGTCGCGAACGCGCCAAGGCCGATGGCCGCGAACGCGCCGAGGCCGATGGCCGCGAGCGGCACGCCGAAATTCGCGACCGCAAGCAACACCAAGCCACGTTATTCGAAATGGCCGAAGAACGTTCGACTGCCCGTGCGGAGTTACGAATTGCGCAGCGTCGTAACGAACGCGTGGAAAGCCGAAGGGAGCGCGCCGTCGAGGTCGCCGTCGTCGAAGAAGTCGAGCTCGATCCGCATCGTCACGAGCGGCGCTCGCGCAAACGCGATGCAGCGTTAGTTGCACAAACGCGCGAGCATGAGGCTGCGATCCGCAAAGCGCAGCTTCGAGCTCAACGCAATGAACAAAGCGCAGAACGTGCCTCGCTCGAAATCAGCAACGCCGCGCGGCAGCAGCGTCGCGCACCCGCGCCCGAGCCCCCGCCGGCGGATGACGAGCGCTTGGATGACGAACGCTTGAATGAAGATGCCGGGCTGCCGCCTTTGGGCGAAGAGCCGTCGGGGAAACGGCTGCTTCGCTTGCGAACTGCCGGCGGGTTCATCGTCGACGAACTGGGTACCGGGTTCAATCTGCGCGGCGTCTCCATTCTCGGGCTGGACGCTGCTTCTCCCGGCGCCGATCAGTCGTTGCGCGATGCGCTTTCGCTCGACGATGCCAATCTGACGGCGCTTTCGAACTGGTCGATCAACGTCGTTCGGCTGCCGTTCTTGGCTGCGACGGTGATGTCGGGAAACGGAACCCTGACGGCGGCGTCGATCCTCGCCGGATTGGACGACCTCGTTGCCGCGCTCGTCGCAACCAAAACCTATACGTTGTTGAGCCTGCAGGCACCGATTACACCTGGCGCCGTCGTTGCGGCGCTGCCGGATCAAACCACTTTTGACGCGTGGAGCCTGCTAGCCGCACGCTACGCCAACGAGACCGGCGTCCTCTTTGAAATATATTCGTCGCCGCTGCCGATATCCGGTGATTGGCTCGACGCGGTCCAAATGTTGATCGGCGCCATCCGCAGCCGGCATCCGGCGTCGCTACTGTTCGCCGGAGGTGGTGCCGGCGGCTCCGACGTCACCGGACTGCCGCTGCGGTTTTCGACCGGCGATCCGACGCCGAATATCGTGTCGACGATTCGCGTGGCCGCGGGCCGGCAATTGCCGTCCGACGAGCATGCGCTTGCGGCACTCGCTGAGTCGTTCCCGGTGGTCGCGACCGATTGGTCGGCCGCCGAGGCTTCGAGTCTCGACCGCGCACCAGAACTAGCGGCCAACACCTTTGCGCGTCTCGGAATCGGCTGGGTGGCGGGCAACTGGAACGGCGATCCCCGGCTGGTGGTCGCATCGCAAAGCCACGGCATGACGCCGACGCGTTGGGGAACGACGGTGGCGCGCGCCGTGACGCTGCCGCAACGGTTGCCGCTGGAGAAGTTGCTCCCTGACGCGACGTCGACGTAGTCGCCGCGAAGGGAGACGTTCATTCGAGTGGAACTTGAATCCGGTCGAATGGCTTAAGCTTCTGTACTAGGAGGTCAGCCAATGATTCGGGTGTTTCGCTCCTCCAGGCCAACACGGGTTCTCGCGTACTCGGGCGCGCTGCTTCTGGCCGTCTTTGCGGTCTCGGCCATTTTCGAACGTCTCGTTGAGGTCCGGCTGATGCCCGAGAATTTTCTCTTGGAGTTCGGCATCTTCGCCGCGCTCTGGTTCGTCATCGACCACATAGCCGGCCGGCTGTTGAGCGTTTCGTTTCTGTCTGCGCTGTTCGAGCGGCGCCATATGTTTGCGCACGTGTCGAGCTTCGTCGCCGCGCTCGCGATCGCGGGGTTTTCGTTTCAGTTCGGGAGTTTCAGCGCCGAGATCGCGGCCTTCGCACTGCTGTGGGCGTTTTTCGACCACCTGCTCGGCAAAGTCGTAGCCTGATATGAATGGGTCGCGAAATGAGGGCGGCGACGGCGTCGAACGCTCGCTTCGAGGTCACCGTCACGCGCGTTATCAAGATATCCGCAGCGACGCGTCGGGAAGAGTTCGTCCCGACTTGTGGGTCAAAGGCGTGCAGGATACGCTGCGCATGCGGGTTGCGCCGCCGTCGGCGAGACTCGCAGTTGGCGCGACGTGGCAGCAGATCGGCCCGGCACCATTACGCATCGACGCGGTACAACAGTATCAGGGCGTTAGTCCGGTGGCGGGCGAAGTGGTCGGCATCGTCATCGACCCTTCCGGCTCGTCGGATCAAACGTTCTACGTTGCGACCAACGACGGCGGCGTTTGGAAATCGACCGACGCCGGCTCGACGTGGGTTCCCAAAATGGACACGCAGGATTCGCCCTCGATGGGAGCGATTGCCTTTGATTCCGCGTCCTCAACGCTCTACGTCGGAACCGGAAACGGGTTCGACGGCGGACACGCCTTCGACGACTCGACCACGTTTTACAAAGGCGTCGGTGTCTATTCTTCAACCGACGGAGGGGATACGTGGACGCTGCTGGGTGGCAGCGGGTCGTCCAGTTCCTCCGGCGCTTCTTCGGCGAACAATCCATTCGTCACCGCTGCAATCGTCGGCATCATTCCAATGAGTTCCAACGTCCTCCTAGTGGGTTCTTCAGGAGGCGTCTATCGTTCCGTCGACGGCGGTAACACGTGGGGTGCCAATGCCCCGAGCTTTAACGACGGCAACCCCGTCTTTGCCGGAAAGATTTACGAGTTGCGTGTCGACACCGCCAATGCGTCCATCGTGTACGCCGCAGTCAGCGCGCAGGGTATTTTTCAATCCAACGACGGCGGAATTACCTTTAAGGACTCTGACAACCTCTTTAAGAGTCCCGGTGCACCGGCAACGTTTGCGTACGTGTCCTTTGCGCAGTCGACGAAACCAGACAACTCGATCATCTACGCCAGTGTCGCAACCGACGATAGCACGTACGACGGTTTATACCAATGGACTTCAAGTTCGAAGTCGTGGAAAAATCTTCCGGACGCGAAAGCTTGTTATGCGGAATACGCCGGCCACCAACTCGGATACGACTTGGTGATTGACGTGGACCCGCAAGACGCCAATCGCGTGTACGTCGGGTTTCAAGAACTCTATCTCTCCACCCAGGGCGGCACCACGTTCGGGCGCCCGTCCGCCTCACACGCTAAAACGCATTGGGACCAGCACGCCGTCGCATTCAGTCCTCCGTCGCATTGGGGAACCGGCGGTGCACCCACGCGCATGTATCTCGGTTCCGACGGCGGAATCGCCGTGACGGGCGACGGCGGCGTAACTTGGACGCCTTTGAACGAGGGCGTCGCCACCAATCTCTTCTACGGCATCGACATCGGCCGAGGCAGCGACGCGAATCGCGCGTACACGTTCGGTGGCTGTCAAGACACCGGTACCGTAGGGCACCGGCCTGGCGACACGGGCAACGACTGGCATATGGCAACCAACGGTGACGGTGGCCCGGTCGCGGTCGATCCGAACAATCCGCAGCGCATCTTTACGTCGTCAACCGGAGCCGCTCAATTTAGCAGTGACGGGGGGAATTCATGGAGCAACGCCAGCGGCATAACAAATCCGCCTTGGGGCGCGACGGTGCACTTCGCGTTCGATCCCCACGACAGTTCGATCGTTTACGCGTGCAGCGGGAAGGATCTCTACGTCGCCACCGGGAGCACCACGGCATTCGCGAAGATCGCATCTTTTGCGCAATCCATTACGGCCCTTGTTATTGACCCGAGCAATTCCAACCGCATTTGGCTCGGATTCACGGACGGTTCGATTCAGCTCACCGATAACGCAAAAGCCAGCCCGCCGGCCTTTCGAGCCCCAGCCGGGTCGACCGGAGTGACCAATCGTCGCGTCGGCGCGATCGCCGTCGACCGCAAGGCTGCCGCGACTTCGTCGAGTTCCTCTACCGATTCGAGCTCTTCGAGCGATGATTCGAGTTCGTCTAGCGACGATTCGAGTTCGTCCAGCGACGATTCGAGTTCAGATTCTTCGACGGCGCGGAGTGCGGGTCTGCCGGACGACGACTCGAGCTCGTCGGACGATTCCACTTCGTCAAACGGCGACTCCAGTTCGTCGTCGGGCGCCGGTTCTTCGACCTCAGCTTCGAGTTCCTCGGGCTCGCCGGCCGCGGTGGTCGTCGTGTACCAAGGGTTTTCGACGGCGACGTCACCTTCGGCGCACGTCTTTATCTCGAAAGACGACGGCGCGACGTGGAGCGACGTCAGCGGATCGAATTCCGATCCGACGCAGAACGTTCCCGACCTCCCGGTTCACACCGTGGTATTGGACGAAACTGCCTCTCCGTCAACGATCGTCGTCGGCAATGACTCCGCGGTTCTCGCATCGACCGACGGGGGCGCCACCTGGAGCCGGCTCGGTACCGGCCTCCCCAATGTCGAATGTGCGTCGCTCGCTCTCGATTCGGGTGCGACCCCGAGTCTCTTGCGGGTGGGAACCTACGGACGCAGCGCATTCGAACTCGTGGGAGGCTCGAGCGATTCGTCAAGTAGTGATTCGAGTTCCGCGAGCGACGGTTCGAGTTCATCGAGCGATAGCGCGTCCAGTTCGTCGAGCGACGGCGATTCGTCCAGTTCATCCGACGATAGTTCGAGTTCGTCGGATGATGGTTCGAGTTCGTCGGATGATGGTTCGAGTTCGTCGGATGATGGTTCGAGTTCGTCGGATGACGGTTCGAGTTCGTCGGACGACGGTTCGAGTTCGTCGGACGACGGTTCGAGTTCGTCGGATGATGGTTCGAGTTCGTCGGATGACGGTTCATCGAGCTCGTCAAACGGCGATTCATCGAGCTCGTCGGACGGTTCTCGGAGGCGCTGATCTTGGAAGACGCGCAAAAAGGAAGGCACCCGCGATAGGGCAGGTGCCCGCCAGCCGTTTCCTTACGGAAGGATTCTTACGATCCTGCTCAGGTCGAGCTGACGATCCGCACCGATTTGGTGGCATCGTCGACCGCTACGACGATCGGCGTGACGGCGCTGTTCGACGGCGCATACTGAAGCGCGTACCAGGTGGCCGCCGCCGCGTTGTAGTTGACGGTGAATTTTAAGGCGTTGTTGTGTGAGTCGGTGGCGGCCGGTACCGTCGTCCCTGAAACCGTCGTCGTGACGAATCCCGCCGCACTCGCGAGCGCAATCGTCTGCACTTGAGCGGGGGTTAGCGTTGGCGGCGTGACGGCCTGGCTTCCGGCCTTGGGCGGTGGTACCGGAGCGATGGCGATGTTGAATTCGCTCGCCGCCGTTGCGTCGTAGTTGAAATGAGTCTGGTACGAGGCGCTCAACGGTTGGGCGACCAGTCGAATCGGGCGGATGATGCCGGATCCACCGCTCGGCGCCGAGCTGCTGCTCGAGGTCTCCGGGTCCTGGTCTTGCGCGATGCTGAGCGCCATCTTCAGATTCAGCGTCACTTGCGGGAACTGGTACCACGTCGCCTGGAGGCCGTACTGCGAGAGCACCGGATCGGCGTCGATCGCCTCTTGCGACGCAATCGAGTTCTTGTCGAGCGCTTGTTGCGCCGCCGAAATTCCCTGCCCGAGTGCAATGATCAAACCTTCGATCGGGGCCGAGAACGTCTCGACCGCATTGGCGAGCGGGTCGGTGTCCATCGGCGCCTCAGCCGTTCACGGTAACGGTCGGTTGGGGCCCCATGGCGTTGACCGTGACGACCGATGGCTGCAGCCGAACCGTCGGCGGCACCGGACGCATCGTGACGTTCACCGTCGTCGCGGCATTGAGGCTATACGAGTACGTGTTCTTCGCCCGGAAGTTCACGTGCGACGCAAACGCCGAGATCGTCGTTTTCGTGCTGCCGTCGGTGTCGGTTTCGGTCGTTTCGCGCAGCTGAACCGAAACTTTGAGATTGATGACCGCTTCGGTGAACTGATAGAACGTCGGCAGGAGGCCGGCCTGAAGTGCGTTCATCTCGACCGGAGCCGATGGCGTGGTCGTAATGCGCGCACCGGTCACGGTGACCGGTCCGTGCCCGGACACGTTGACTTGAAACGGCGCCGGCGTGATCGTCTCGGTTACTTCCGGGATAATGCTGATCGGCGTATTCGCGAGAATCTGCAGCGTGTTGATGGAACTGAGATCGAGCGCCCGTTGACCGTCGGCAATCCCTTGCGCAACGCTTCGAACGATTTCCCCGAAATCTACTTCCTGGAGTTCACCGCCGACCTCCGAAAAGGTCATCGCGCTTAACTCTTCGAGATGTTTACGTGCGCCGGATTCGTCGCATCGACCAAAATGAAGGTCGGGAACAATCGAGCCGGCGGCGGCACCGGTTTCAGCTCGGTCGTCAGCGAGCTCGATCCGGTAACCGAATAGTTGTATTTATTGGTCGTCGTGTAGTTTACGTGCGAGCTGATGCTCGCCGAGCCGAACAGGAATCCAGCCGAAGCCTGAACCGAGACGCCAACGCTCAACGAGTTCTCCGAACTCGTCGTGCTCGAAATCGACATCTTCACCTCGATCGTCGAGTCGGTAAATTGATAGAACGTCGGGTTGAGGCCGGCTTGCAGCAGCGTCAGCTTGGTAAACTTCGGAACTTCGACGTCGACGCCGACGCCCGTGATCGTGGTTCCGACCATCGGGTTCTCCGAGGCGTTGTCGCCGCCCTTAAGGGTGATCGGCTTGGCGTACAAGACTTCGGTTACTTCCGGAAGCCAGTCGAACTGCGTGCTCGCTAAAACTTTGAGCGTGTTCAGCGACGACGTGTCCAGCGCCAACTGACCCTTGGCGATCGCCTGAGCCATGCTGAAAATCATCTGTGGAAATGGAACGTTGAGAAGGTCTTGGCCTACGCTCATTTTTGTTCCTCACGGTCCTTCGAATCCGACACCGGCGAATCCGAACGTTCGACCTGCTTGCTCGCGTTTTCGACGAAGAGCCGCTGAAGCTCCTGCGCTGCCACCCCCCTCGGATTGTACGTCACGCCGCCGACGAACTCGACCGCCGGGTGCCGGTTGAGCGCGGCCGCCTGGCTATCGTCGATCGCCACCACCGGGCCGTTGCGCGTGACCATCAGGATGAATCCGCCCAGACGCTTCACCAGGAGCGCGACCGATCGCGAGGTTTCTTCGTTATAGCCGCCTTTGAAGGTGACGATGTACATGTTCATGCCCATACGGACTAGCCTTCCTCGGCCTGCGTCGCGGCCGACTTCCGTTCGGCGAAGAGCCGCCGCAGGCAAGCGGCCATCGCCGTTTCGTCGGGAGCGTAGGTCGCCGTGCAGGCGGTGCGGGCCGTTTCGACTGCGGCTTGGGTGAAGGCCGCATCGGTGAGGATGCGACGCGCCAGCGCCGCGGCTTTCTCACCGTCGTCCGCCAGCAGCGACGGCCAGAGGGCTCGCTGTGCTTGGGACTCGCCGGTTCCGGCGCACGGAACGCCCAAGAACGCCGCATCGACCAATATTTGCTCCGGCAGATCACCCTCGACGTTCAGCAACAAAACGCTCTGTGCGACGTCCAATCGCGCGACCTCCGCCGCCGTCACGTCGACGGTTTGTAGAAATTGTCTCTCTGTGTCCAGCGCGCCGCCCACCCACCCGGTCAGCGCCGGAAAGATCGCCTTGAGCCGGAGGAACACCTTCACGTCGCCCGCTCCCATCCCGACGTATCCAAACCAGCGAATAACCTTCACCGAACCGACGACGGCGGCTTTCGGTACGGTTGGGATTTTTACGTCCGAGGAGCGGCCGCGTCGCTCGGCGAGGATCGACGACTCCAGCTGGCCGTATTTCCGCTCGACGACGTTGACTCGCACCGAAACGCCGTCGAGGATCGGCCTCGGCCCGGTCGCGAACGCGGCGCCGGAGATCGACCGCTTTGGAGCCGTCCGGGTGATTCGGTGCCGGCGCTGACCGATCGAACGAAGCAAAGCGTCCCATTGGTCGACGATCGCGTCCCATCCGTACGCCTCCGCAAACGAACGGCTGCGCCGCGCCCGCTCCGCCAGCAGCGCCGAATCGTCGTAGAAACGCGTCAGTTTGGTGACGGCATCGCCGACGTCGATCAAGGCGCCGCGGATTCCGAACTCGTTTGCCGTCCAGGCCGCGATGTCGATCGCCTCGCCGTGACCCTCGACGAGTTCGCGCGTGGCGCTGTAGCCGCCGCCCAGCGGCACCACGCCCGCCGCCGACGCTTGAAGCGTCGGCAGTCCGAAGCCCTCACCAGTGGATGCGAGCAGAAAGATGTCGGCCGCACGGTAGTACGCCGCGAGTTGGTCGAGACTGAGCCCCTGCCCGGGCAGCACCGCAAACTTGTCGCTGAACCGCATGCAACGCTCCAACCCGAGATACCGTACGTCTTCACGCACGTCGTACGAGTAGATGGCCGACGACGCGAAATCGTCGTCGGGGTTGGTATGGAGATGCAGCAACGCGTCGGGCTTGTCGCGCGCGAAGGCGGCAAACACCTCGAGCAAACGTGGCAGCATTTTTCGCGGTTGGTTGCGGCAATCCGAGAGCACGACGAAGCGTCCTTCCGCGCCCACGCGGGACTTCGCCGCTTCGCGATCCTCAGCCGGACTAAAAACGTCGAGGTCGACCCCATGGGGAATGTATTCGCAGCTCAGCCCGCACCCTTCAACGATGCGCTTTCCGTAACGGCTCATCGCTACCGGAACGTCGACTTCGCGCAACAGCTCGATCCAGCTCGGAGGCAGCCGTTCGCCGGTCATGTCGCCGTCGATCGGAAAGTACAGCAGCCACGGCGTATCGGTGAGCTCCATCTGCCGGCGAACGTGCGGCGCCGAAAAGTACGGGAGCCACCAGACGTCGCTCAAGGTTGCGACCACGTCGGGCCGGAGCCGCGTCATCAACGGATACACGACGTCCATCCCCAGAGGATCGCGCAGCACCGGATAGATTTCGCACCCGCGCCACTGCGATCGCTCGAGGCTCTGCCAACCCAAAATGCTGACGCGGTGCCCGCGCTGCGCCAGTCCATCGCAGACGAATCGGGTGACGTTTCCGAATCCCGACGGCGTATCCGGACTATCCGAAACCCACATCACGTGCATCGGTTGAGCCTACGCGCTTCCCGGCTCGGCATCGAGCGCGACCCACTTGGCCCGAATCTGCAGTTGATAGCGCTTCTTTCGAAGATAAACTCGCGCGGCATGAGCGTCGTCGAAGAAATCGGAAAAGAGCGCCGGGCGCGTTCCGAACGGATTGAGGCCGGGCCACTCGTGCGCGGTCGCCTCACCCGGGAGAGATCCGGAATCGAGGGCAAACACCGTCGGGCGCGGGTGAGCGTTCGCCCGCGCGAGGCGCGCGTATAGCCGGTGGTACCCCTTCGTCAGCACCATTCGCTCGCCGGCCCGCACCACGCTGACGTGTCCCATGCTCTGAATCGGCCCAAACGCTCCCTGCGGCGTCATCCCGAACGTAAACTCGGCATGGGGGAGATCGATGTCGATGTCGGTATCCAGCATTCGCTTCGTCACCCTGACCGAAAGTTCGGGGTTGCTCAGCGACGCCGGCAGCGCGCTCGCCAGCCATCCTTCGTCGGTCGCACACTCGGCGCCGTACTGCTCCGCGCGGTCGACCGCAACGTAATATTGTCCGGCAATGAGTTGCATCGGATCGAGTTTGACGACCTCCGCGGGTGCGGCACCCGCTTGGCCGCGGAACGCCGCAAATCGTTGTGCCTGCGCCTCTTCGGCTGCCGTGAGCGGCAACAGCTCTGGCGCGCGCGCTTGGCGCTCGTTCAGGGCTTCGGCCCGCGTGCGATGCGATTGCCACAGCGCCTCGGCCGATCGCTCGGTGAACGGGACGACCGATACACAGTCATCCAAAAGAAAGCGTAACGCCGCATCGCGTTCCATCCAGCCGAGCAGTGCGACGCCGTCGTGCGCGTCGTCCGGCCGTCGTTCCAGTCCGTATCGGGCCGGACCGGGCCGTTCGCCGCCGAGCCTGGGTCTCATATCCGGTTGGTAACGGTGCCGACGGCGTGCTTCCTCCCGTCCGCCATGCTGTCACGACCGAGGGAGACGCAAAATCGGGCTTTGCGCCGCGGGACCGCCGCTGTTACAATCTCTGCCAACGTGATGACTTATGACATCGTCATTGTCGGCGGCAGCCTTGGCGGATGTGCTGCGGCTATTGCGGCCTCCGGCGGAAGTTTTTCGGTATGCGTGCTCGAGACCAGCGCCTGGTTAGGCGGTCAGTATTCGGCTCAAGGAGTCACCCGGCCCGACGACAGCCAGTACACCGCGTCGGTAGGAAGCACCGCGGCATATCGTGCGTTTCAACAGGACGTACGCAACTACTATCGCGCCAACTTTAAGCTGTCGCCCGCAGGTGCGGCGCAAACCGCGTTCAACCCGGGCGGTGCCGGCGGCGGCTTCGCAACCAGCCCGAGCGTCGCGCACCAAATTCTGTTGCAGCACCTTCAATCCCCGAACGTTCATGTGCGGTTGAACGTGCGGGTAACGGCAGCGACCGTGCAAGACACGACGATTCAAAGCGTCACGATCCTCGACGGCGATGGCGTCGAGACCGTGGTCGCCGCGAAATACTTTCTCGATGCAACCGATCTCGGCGATCTGCTGGTTCTCGCCGGCGTGGAATACACGCTCGGCGCCGAAGCCCGCAGCGAAACGCTGGAACCGAACGCGCCTGCAGTCGCGCGTCCGGATTGGATTCAACCGATCACGGTGGTGGCGGCGCTCGAGCGCAGGCCCGAAGGAGAAACGCATACGATCGCCGAGCCCAACGATTACCAAGCGTTGAAAGCGCAGCAAAAGTTCGCGATTCAAAGCGGCTACGTCAAGACCATGTTCCTGCCGCCGACGGATCTGTGGGGTTACCGGCGCTATATTGCAGCCGCCAATTTCAGCGATCCGGCGTTGCCCTACGATTTGAGCATGCTCAACATGGGAGCCAACGACTATCAGGCTGCGACGATACCCACCGGGGACGCCGCCAAAGACGCGGCGATCGTCGAGGCTGCGCATCAAGCGACGCTCGCGTACGTGTATTGGCTGCAAACCGAAGCTCCGCGTGACGACGGCAAAGGCAACGGGTATCCGAATCTCAGGTTGTGCCCCGACGAGTTTGCAACGCCCGACGGCGCCGCTCCCCAGCCCTACATTCGCGAGTCGCGCCGCATCAATGCCCAATATACCATCGTCCAGCAAGACGTCGATCGATCGCTCAATCCGGGGCCGCGCGCCAAGAACTACGACGACTCCTGCGGCATCGGTTTCTACGGCGCGCTCGACATTCATGCATTGGGCGGCGCCGGCATGGGCGAGCAATGGATCGCCATCAATCCGTTCGAGATTCCGTTGCGATCGCTGATCCCGATCCGAGTGACCAATCTGCTGCCCGCGTGCAAAAACATCGGCACCACCCACATCACCAATGGTGCGTATCGGCTTCACCCCGTCGAGTGGTGCGTTGGGGAAGCCGCCGGAACGCTGGCACTCGACGCACTGACCAACGGCGTCGCGCCGAACCAGTACCCGAGCGATGGCGCGAAGCTGCGCCGTTACCAGCAGCGGTTGCTGCGGCGCGGAGCGCCGATATTCTGGTGGACGGACGTGCACTTCGGCGACGCGTGGTTCGCCGCGGCGCACCTCATGGGTGTCGCCGGCATTATGACCGGCACCGACTCCACCATGAACTTCAATCCGGCCGAGCCGTTTCCAGCCGGCGACCAGGCCGCCGTCAACGAAAAGATCGGCCAGTCTCTCGACTGGCCGAGCGGTTCCGTGACGCGAGGCACGACGGCCGAATGGCTCGTCGGCCAACTAGGCTGGTAGCGTCAGCGACGGTGCCGATCGCGCCTTCCGGAGCGCGACCCTCCGTTGCCGCCACCGTTACCGCCACCATCGTCTGAACTCGAGTCGCCGCCCGAGTCGTCGGACGAACTCGAATCCCCCGAATCGTCGGACGAGCTCGAATCGCCCGAGTCGTCGGACGAACTTGAATCCCCCGAATCATCGGAGCTCGACGAATCATCCGACGAACTGGAGTCGTCCGAACTCGACGAATCGTCCGACGAACTGGAGTCGTCCGAACTCGACGAATCATCCGACGAACTGGAGTCATCGGAGCTCGACGAATCGTCCGACGAACTCGAATCGTCCGAGCTCGACGAATCATCCGACGAACTGGAGTCATCGGAGCTCGACGAATCGTCCGACGAACTCGAATCGTCCGAACTTGACGAATCATCCGACGAACTGGAGTCATCCGAACTCGACGAATCGTCCGACGAGCTGGAGTCGTCGGAACTCGATGAATCGTCCGACGAACTCGATGAGTCGCCACTCGACGAGCTCGACGAACCGCCGCCCGATGAGCTGGACGATGTGCCGCCGCCGTGCGCCGAACTCGACGATGTGCCGCCGTGCGCCGAACTCGACGATGTGCCGCCGCCGCCCGCCGAACTCGACGATGTGCCGTGCGCCGAACTCGATGAGGCGCCGCCGCCCGCCGAACTTGACGATGCGCCGCCGCCCGCCGAACTTGACGATGCGCCGCCGCCTGCCGAACTTGACGATGCGCCGGCGGAACTCGATGAGGCCCCGCTGCCGGCCGTGACGACGCTCACACGCGGGCCGTCGAGCGCAGCGTTCATGCGGGCGACCTGGCCCTGCGTGAACATGACCATGACCGAATCGTCGACGTAGTCCATGTAGTTCATGAACATGTCGCCGTTGGGGCCGTTGTTGCACGATACGTGCGGGAACGTCGGCGTGCCGTAGTTCGGGTTTTGCGCGGTGGGCGTATCCGCGACGTTGTCGGTTCCGCTGCAGTCCGACGTATCGCCCCAGATATGAATCAAATTGAACCAGTGGCCGCATTCGTGCACCGCAGTTCGGCCCAGATTGAACGGTGCGGCCGCGGCGCCGGTGGTGCCGTAAGCGGTGTAGAGGATGACGACTCCGTCGGTCGCCCCCGGCCCCCCCGGGAACTGCGCGTAGCCGAGCAGTCCGCCGGCTAAATTGCACACCCAAATGTTGAGATACTTGTCGCTCGGCCAAGGGTCGGCGCCGCCTTTCGCGGCCGACTTTACGGAATCGTCGTGGGTGAACGACGCACTTGAGGTTTGCGTGCGCGTGATTCCGTTTGTCGTGGCGCCTTTCGGATCGCTGGTCGCCATGAAAAATTGGATCTGAGGGTTACCGATCGCGCCCTGAAATACGGACGGGACGCTGCTCTGGCTGTTTTGCTTCTGGTAGTCGGCATTGAGAACCGGAATCTGGCTCGTCACCTGCGCGTCGGAAATATTCTGCGCGGCCGTATTGTAGACGACGTGAACGACGACCGGAATTCGAACGACCGCGGCGCGTTCTGCAAGCGAACGGACGTGAGTCTCGGTAAACTGTTCGATAGCCATTCGGCGCTCGCGATATCCCGGCACGGTGGCCAAGAGCCGCTGATGCACCTCGTACGTTCCACAACTTCGGCGACGCGGTAGGTCAGGCATCGTTCATCTCCTATCGGTTAAGTTTGGAGAAAGTTCGTGGTTCAGCTAGCGCGCGTTAAGACCAAGCGATCCGGCTGTGCCGAAACCACTCGGAACGAACGGCGCTGGTGAACGTCGTCGGAATTTAAGTCTAACACCCCATCCTTGAGTTCCCACGAGCCGGCGCCGGACGCGGGCGTGTCAACTGCTGAAATGGCCACGTTCGTCAACGATCCGTCCGGGTTCAACTCGAAACCGGACCGCGTTCTGCTTGGCGGAAATTCATAAGACGCCGGTCGGTACACCGTCGTGTTCCCGCTGTCTTCTTCCCAGGAGTGCACCCACTTCCCGGTGATGCTTTTAGGGTCGTTCATCGGGATTTGCCGGGTTCCGGATGCTCGCGGCCGACTCCTATTTGTCCGCGAGTTTCCGTTTCGGCCGGTGCCTCGGGTCGCGGCGG
Source organism: Candidatus Tumulicola sp. (assembly GCA_049585095.1). Lineage (GTDB taxonomy): Bacteria > Vulcanimicrobiota > Vulcanimicrobiia > Vulcanimicrobiales > Vulcanimicrobiaceae > Tumulicola. The sequence continues at coordinate 1,736 of JBAUZB010000034.1, read as the reverse complement.
CCTAGCGGCGTTTGAGCGCATCGAGTTCTTCGAGCGTCCGCGGCCAGTCGGACTTGAGCAGCCGCGATAGGCTCCGGTCGGCTAGCAGCTTCCCGCCGGTTTGGCAGCGCGCGCAATAGTTCGTTTCGTTGTCGGCGTACCGAATGCGCTGCACCGGTTCGCCGCAGCGTGGGCACGGTTTACCAAAACGCCCGTGCACCGCCATTGCGTCCCGAAACGCCGTCACGCCCGTCGGGAATTCGCCGCCGGCTTCGTCGCAAAGGCGGTCGACCCATAGCCGCAGCGTCGCCCGCGTCGCATCAAAGAGTCGCTTCCACTCGTCGGCCGTCAGCCGTTGCGTCAGCGCGGCGGGCGACAGTTGTGCCGCGTGGAGAATTTCGTCGGAATAGGCGTTGCCGATGCCGCTAAGGATATGCGGATCGGTCAACGCGCGCTTAAGCGTGTGGTTCTCGGCGCTCAGGACGCGACGAAACGCGTCGAAGCCGGCGGCAAAGACGTCGATCCCGCCGGGGTCGATCGTGCGCAGCGCTCCGTCGCCCACCAGAACGTGCAGCGACGCGCGCCGCTTTCTGCCCGCCTCGGTGAGCAGTAGCGTCCCGTTGGGAAAATCGAACGCCGCGAGACTCTGACGCGCGCCAAGCATCGCGCCATGGGGCCGCCAATGCAGTCGTCCGGCAATCATCAAGTGCAGCACCATCCATACCTCGCCCTCGAAGCCGATGGCGATCCGCTTGCCGACGCGCCGCACCTCCCGCACCGTGCGACCCTCGACGCTACCCAACGGCGGCTCGGCGGTGCGCAACAGCGACGGGCTTGCCAGCCGCGCGCGTTCTAGCGGCTGGGCGACGATCCGCGCCTCGAGCGCGGCAACGTAGCCGACGATGTCGGGAAGTTCCGGCATTACGCTATCCTACGCGCATCGGCACGCCTTCGAACGACGTCGACAAGACCACCAGGGTGACGATGTGCACCGCCGCCGGCTCGAGATGATCCAGCAGCTCCTCCAGATGCTTGACGTCACGCACGGCCGCACGCGCGATAAACGAGAACTCGCCGGTGACGCGATAGCATTCGAGAATCTCGGGCCGTTCGCGCGCGACCTTGACGAACCGCGCATCCGGTCCGTTAGGGCGCGCCAGCACGAATGCCGTGACCGGCGCTCCCAGCTTCTGCGCGCACAGGCGCACCGTATATCCCTCGATCACGCCGGCCTGTTCCAGCCGCCGAATGCGCTCGGCGACGCTGGTCGCTGAAAGACCAACGCGCTTGCCGATTTCGGCAAACGACTCCCGCGCGTTATCTTGCAGACTCGATAAGATCGCGCAATCGGCGCGATCCAGAGCGTGGAAACCACGCGCAAGTGACAACGATTCCTCCTAATTCACGGCGACGCACCGGGTATTCGGCGCATTGCGCCTGTTCCTTCGCTCGACGCGCATGCTACACTCGAACGATGTCGCGGCACGACTGTACCCTGGTTACGTGCGAGGAGTTCCCGGCGCTCGATCCCGACGACCGTCTGCTGGCCGGCGAGCTGTGCGCCCGCGGCATCACGGTCGCGATTGCGACTTGGAGCGACCCGCAGGTTGATTGGAGCGCCGGGCGCCTGTGCGTTCTGCGTTCCACATGGGACTATCATCGACGGTACGGCGAGTTCATCGACTGGCTGCAACGCACGGCCGCCGTAACCTCGCTGCGAAACGATGCACGGCTGATCGCATGGAATGCGGATAAAT
>JBAUZB010000033.1:0-1749 GCA_049585095.1 Candidatus Tumulicola sp. | reverse complement strand
TTACAAAATATTCCGACGCGAAGTCATTCAAAGCATTCCCATTGAAGAAAATCGTTTCGGATTCGAGCCTGAAATCACGGTAAAGATCGCGAAACGGCGCCTGAGAATCTATGAAGTGGGTATCAGCTACCAGGGCCGGACGTACGAAGAAGGCAAAAAAATTGGCTGGAAAGATGGATTTCGAGCACTCTGGTGTCTCTTCAAATATTCAATTAAAGAATGAATGGTCGGACATATCTGCACTAAGGATCTCTCTATGATTTATCGCCGTTGCATCTCGACGCTCGTTTTGTCGGCTTTGATTTGTCCCGGCAGTCTTCGTGCGCAGGCACCACAATCGACTCCCACTATCGCCTTTACAGATAACGCCAACAACTCCAGCTTTCCCTTCGACTGGCGCAAGGGAACGATCGTGGTTCCGGTCCGCCTAAATGGATCGCGGCCATTGTTGTTCGTGCTCGACACCGGTTCGACCCGAATGTTGGTTGACCGCACAATTGCCGCATCTCTCGGCATGAAAATTAGCGGTACAGGGTCGCTGCAAGGCGCGGGCGCGGGACGCATTCCCATCGAATTCATTCAGGACGTGAGCATGTCGCTTCCTGGCGTTGAAAGCTCAGGATACGAATTCTCGACCGCCGATTTGCGTCCGCTCGAAGCGGCCAATGACGGCAAGGTTGATGGCATTCTGGGATATGAGTTCTTCCGCCGTTTTGTAATCACCATCAATTACCACGACAAGATTCTCACGCTTACCTCGCCCGAAGCCTTCCATCCCGACGCTTCCGCGAAAACGAAAATGCTGCCGATTGAACTGCGTGGCAAATGGGCCTTCGTTAAAGGAGAGCTTACGTTCCCCGGCACGGTTGCAGTGCAGGACAGCTTTCTGATTGATACCGGATCGAGCGACGAAGTCGATCATCCGATTGTGATGCAGATTCAGTCGCGGATTCCAACCACTAGCGGGGTCGGCTTTGGACAGCCGATTCAAGGCGCGGTCGCGCACGCAAAAGCTTTCACGCTGGGAGGCTACAGTGTGGCCGATTCACTCGTTAGCTGTTGCGGCGCCACTGACGCAACGAGCAAACTGATCGGAAACGAAGTGCTCCGCCGCTTCACCGTGACCTTCGACTATCCATCATCGCGAATGTTCATCATGCCGAATTCGGATTATTGAGTTTGGCGGATCGCAGAGTCAAAAGCGTGATCTCGGGTGGGCAATTCACCCGGACCGGCAACCGAATCGTCCCGAGACCAATGTTGGTATAAAGCGATAGGTTTCCGACCTTTCGCAATCCACGAGGATATTCTCGTCCCAGCGGTGGCAACCACGGCGCGCCTACGACGGGCAGCCATATCTGACCCCCGTGCGAGTGCCCAGAGAGTTGCAAATCTATGGGATAACGACAGGCCTGGTCGGCAAAGTCCGGCTCGTGAGCCAGCAGAATTACCGGCTCTCCTGAAGGCACAGCGTGCAGCGTCAAATCCAGGTCGGGTTTGCCCTCAAGTACGTCGTCAACGCCGGCTAACCAGAAACGTAACCCTTCCTTTTCAATCGGGATGGAACTATTTCGCAGCACCGGAATGCCATTACTCTCGATGATTTCGGTGATCCAGCGGCCGTCAGAATTAACGTCATGATTTCCCAGCGCGGCGAACATTCCCGCTGGGGGCCTTAATTCGCGCAGCATTCGCGTACAAGGCTCAGCATCGTTTGCGGGCTGACTTTTATCATGCAAGAAATGGGAC
>JBAUZB010000032.1:0-9268 GCA_049585095.1 Candidatus Tumulicola sp. | reverse complement strand
ATTCTGGCCGTCACATCGGTCGACCCCACCAAGACGATCCTTTCGGTAACCCGCGGGCAAGGCGGGACCAGCGCAGCGGCGCACGGCTTGGCGGCGCAAGTGTCCTTGCCGGGTGCCAGCACGCTGTACGCCAACGGCACCGGAAGCACGTTCCTGAGCGGGTCGACGCCGCTTCCGCCGACGACTCCCGCAGGCACGACCCTCTACGCGCTCACGATGCGCGTGAGCGCATACGGTGCGGCCAGTCAGAAACTCAGCACGCCCGGCGGTCAACAGTTGCAGGTCCACGACGGCCTTGGTTTCGACCCGGCCCACCCGAGCTATCTCGGCACCATGCTCGCCCCGACGCCGCCCCGGCATATCGACGGTCTCGAAAACCAAGTCGCGTTCAACATCGCGACCGGCCTTGCGCCGGCGACGCTGTTCAAGGATCTGTTCGGTCAACTGGCCAGCCCTCCGGTCGGCGCGTCGCAGACCTTCGTTCTCAACGGAGGCAGCGACGGCGGCCCGCCGGTCGCGGAAGATTACGACGCGGCGCTGGCGCTCTTCGAAGGTCTCGAAGACATTGCGATCGTCGCCGCGCCGGGCTCGTCGATCTTCCAAACGAGCAGCGAAGCGATCATCGACAGCCTGATTACGCACGTGAGCCGGCAGCGAGCCTATCGCGTCGCGATTCTCGATACGCCTCAGAACCAAATGGCTTCGGACAACGAAGACGTGCGCGCGCATATCGATAGCAGCTATGCGGCGCTCTACGTTCCATGGGTGATCGTGTCGAATCCGCTGGCACGCTCGGGGACGGCGATACCGGCCGAAGTTGCCGTTCCGCCTTCGGGATTCATGGCCGGCATTTACGCGCGCAACGACGATCAGAATAGCGTGGCCAAGGCGCCTGCCAACGAAGTCGTGCTGGATGCGCTCGACTTCGAACGCCAGATTACGTTCGGCGAACAAGCCACGCTAAACCCTCTCGGCATCAATTGCTTGCGCTATTTTCCGGATCGCGGCAACCGGGTCTGGGGCGCGCGGACGGCGAGCTCCGATTCCGAGTTCATGTACATCAACGTGCGCCGCATGATGATCTACCTCGAGCACTCGATCGACAACAGCACGCAGTGGGCGGTCTTCGAGAACAATGGCCCGGACCTATGGGCGCGGGTCAAAGACGCGGTCGACTCGTTCCTGTACAACGAGTTCGTCGAGGGGCGACTGCTCGGGACCTCACCCGCGCAGGCCTACTTCGTGCGCTGCGATCGCACGACGATGACGCAAAACGACTTGGATAATGGCCGCATGATCTGTTTGATCGGCGTCGCGCTCCTGAAGCCCGCGGAGTTCGTCATCTTCCGCATCGGCCAGAAAACCTCGGATGCCCGCAGTTAGTTCGTCACCGTTCTTGCCGTTATTGCGTCGTCGCTTTTAAGGAGGCTTTCCAATGCCCGATCGCACCGCTCCCCTTCCGGGATATAGGTACATCGTCGATGTCGGAGGTCGCGATCCCTCGAAACTCTTGGGCGGGTTCTCCGACGTCACCGGTCTGACCACCGAAGTGCACGTCGCCGAATATCGCGACGGGAACGAGAAGAACCCGCACGTGCGTAAGATCCCGGGTGCCCACACCGTCGGCAAAGTCGTGCTGAAACGTGGAGTTGTCGACTCTTCGGATCTATGGGCCTGGATGACGGCGACGCGTACGACCGGCGTTGGCGCCCAGCGCGACGTCACGATTACCATGCGTGACGAAGCCAACAACAACGTGCAACTGTATAAGCTCACCAACGTGGTGCCGTCAAAATACACCGGACCGACACTCAGCGGTAAGGGCGCGGGCGACGTCGCCATGGAGGAACTCGAACTCACCGCCGAAGGGCTCGAGGTCGCGCCCGCGACCTAAGTGGCCAAGGTTGAGAAACAAACGTGAGCCAGATTTGTTTTGAGGACGCACGGCCGGCGGTGCAAGTCGATCCCGGCCGCACCGACGTCGCGTGTTTCGTGGGGCTCGTGCGCCGCGCCGGCTTCGTCATTTCGGATGACGCCGTGCGCGGTTGGTTTGGGTCGCAAGGTCTGTTGCGCTTTCCGTTCACGCCGGCACCCGGAGCGGGCGCGCCATGGTTGCCTTCCAACGTACGCGCCTGGTTTCTATCGCAGGGTTGGATTCAAGGACTGGCCGGGGGCGCGGCCGATTCGGGCGTCATCGCTTCGCTCGCAACCAACGTAACCGCCGACGCGCTGCAGTTGCCGGCGACCAGTGCGCCGAGCGACGACGCGCCGCTGTTCGCACGGATCGGCGCGGAGATCGTGGAGATCGTCCAAACCGACGCGACGCGCACGATTTTGACGGTCGTACGCGGCGCCGGCGGAACGCACGCCGCGGTTCACAGCCGGGGCGACCCGATCGTCGCGCTCGCGATCGATCCGCTGGCGCAACTCGCCGTGCAGCTTTCGAACGCGATTCCGTCAGCGGTGCAAACGTGGCTCGAGGCGCAAGGGTGGCTCACCGGGCGCTTTGCGCGCGACCTGGATCAATTGTACGACATTCCGATTCCGTTGGAAAACTATACGGCATTCACGCAGATGTTCGATCCCGGGGGCTCGGGAGCGAGCACGGGCACCGACTACGTCGCGGCGGCGATACAGTCGTTCTTCACCCAAGGCGCGAAGCGATGTTACGTCGTGCGGATGGGCGATCCGGTCGCCGCCACCGATACCGCGAGCGACAACGATACGAAGCTGCAGTCGATCTCGATCGACGCAAGTCACCAAGGCGGGGATCCGAGTTCGTGGCACGGCGTCGGCCACTTGGCGGGATTGCCGGACGTGTCGTTTGTAGCCGTACCCGATCTCCCGGTTCTCTGCGCTTCGGCGCCGCCGGCGAACGCCGAAGCCGAGCCTTCGATCGTGCGCGGGCCGGTGCAGTTCGCCGAGTGCTCGCAAGAGGTGCTCGTCGCCGAGCAGGCGCCAACCTATTCGTCGCCGGCGCCGCGTCTGAGCTCGGCCGACTACGCGCGCTGGGCGGTACAGGTCGCCAACATTCTCCAATATCTCGCCAGCGGGGCGCCGCGCCAAGAACCGCACCTGCGCGAGATGCAGTTGGTCGCTGCCTTCCCGCTGCCGCAAGGCACCGCCGTTTCGCTGGCGCCCGCGCTGGATGCGCCCGCAGTAGGACCCGATCTGCACGACGTGATTGCCGCGTATTTGCCCGAGATCGCGGAGCCGCCGGGCGAAATCGCCGGCACGAATATTTCGAGTGCCTTCCTGCAGCTCGCGTATCCCTGGCTGAAAACGACCGGTTCCGCCGTTCTGTCGGAATCGCTCGAGCCGCCCGACGGTGCTTTGGTAGGCGTCCTGGCGCGGAACGCGCTGAAGTACGGCACCTTTAACTGCGCCACCAAAGTCGTGCCCGCCGGCATCTCGGATCTGTGGCCGGCGGTGCCGCCGCGCGATACCAAGGTTTCGCCGATTGCGCTCACGTGGGGCGGCGACGCTGCCTCCAAAGCGCTGGTCGAGCGGATGAGCCTGTTCGGTTTTACGCCGAGCGGCGTGGAGTTGCTTTCGGACGTGACCGCATATCCCGGCGAAGCTTATCGCGCCGCCGCGGTAAACCGTCTGGTCGGCGTCATTTGTCGCGCGGCGCGCCGATTGGGCGAGACGATCGTCTTCGCCTCGAACGGGCCGGCGCTATGGGGACGCGTGCAAGCCTTCTTGCAGAAGTTGATGACACGCTTGTGGACGGCAAACGCGCTCGACGGCGCCACGGTCAAGGATGCTTTCAGCGTTCGCTGCGACCGCAGCACCATGACGCAAAACGATTTGGACAACGGGCGGCTGGTGTCCCAAGTGAGCTTCATGCCGGCAAGCAAGATCGAACTGATTCGCGTAACGCTCGCTTTTGAAGCGGGTACGACCAGCCCACAGCAAATCGCCTCCGCGCTGGCTCAGGCGGTGTGATGTCGTCCAACGGCGTTCTGGTGCCGCTGCACCTCTTTCGCTTCCAAGTCGACTTCAGCTCCGACTCGATCGCCGGGGGCGACGGCAACGAGCCGTTTTCGGTTTGCTCGGGCGCCTTCGCCGAATGTACCGGGCTCGAGGCGACGATGGAACCAAAAGCGATCAAAGAGGGAGGTCAGAACTACGGCGTTGCGCAGCGGGCCGGTGCGACGTCGTTCGCGACCGTGGTCCTCAAACGCGGCATCAGCACCAATCGCAACATGTGGCAAGTCTTCAACTCGCTGAGCAACGGCATGTACGCACCGCGCATGCAGGTAACGATCAATCTGTTCGATATCGACGGGTCCGCTTTGATGGCGTGGCAGCTCGATCGAGCGATGCCGATTAAGTTCAAGTTCGGCGATCTCAACGCGCGCGGCGGTGAAGTCGGCATCGAAGAACTCCATCTCGTGCACGAAGGCTTGTGGTCGGTGTCGCCGACCACGGAGAGTTTGTAGATGCCGGCACAGCCGCAAACGGTCGCCAAAGCGACGCTCACGGCGCTGCCTTCAGGCCAGCCCGTCACGGTGCACTTCAACCCGTCCACGCTCACCTACACGGTGGAAAACTCGGTTTCGCAGCAGTCGGGTTCTCCGAAGAAGGTGCAATACGTCGCGCAGTTTTCGGGGAAACTGAGCATGGATCTGCAGTTCGATACGACCGGAACCGGTACGGACGTTCGCATCGACACGAATCAGGTCGCCGCCTTCATGCAAGCTTCGGCCAACGCGTCGGCCGCCGCGCAGACCGCTTCGGGTGCCGCCGGCGGCGGAGGATCGAACGCGCAAAGCGCGCCCTCGCCGGCTCCCCCGGTGCTGAGCTTTCAATGGGGATCGTACGAGTTCAAAGGCGTGATGGAATCGTTCAAGGAGACGATCGATTTCTTTTCGGCGGACGGCATCGCGTTGCGCGCGCTGGTGAGCGTCACGCTTGCGCGTCAGGATTCGGTCTTCGACGAAGGCGCGAATTTTTCGCAGGCCAACACCGCCGGAAGCCTGGTGCCGACCGGCGACGGCGACAGCGCACTTTCGGTGGCGACGCGCGGCGGCGACCCGAGTGCCATGCGGCAGCTGGGAAGTGATAACGGGCTCGAGAGCTTGCGTTTCACCGGCGGCGTCCAACTCCAGGTAGGCGCGAGCGTCGGGTTGAGTGCGGGGGCCGGATTCGCAAGCGCGTCTTCGGGCGGCGTGCAGCTCTCCGCGCAATCCGGCTCGGGCGCATTGTTCGGGTCGGGAGCTTCGGCCGGCGTGGCGGCATCGGCGGGAGCTTTTGCGGGCCTGCAGAGCGGACGCACGACGGCGAGCTCAACAAACCAACTCGATCCCACTCGCATAATTGGAACGACCGTCGGAACCGACGTCACTGCTTACGCCGGCGCGAGCTTCTCGCTGGGCGGACAAGCCGGCGCGGGCATGTCGGCCGGTCTTTCGAGCGACACCGGCGCGAAATTCAGCTTCACCGACCGCCTGGCTTTCGACACCGATGACTGACGCAATGAGGATTGCACCGTGGCAGTAACGATCGAAGAAATGCAGGTCGACGTAACGCCTTCCGCGGCGGGCGCCACCCCCACGGCCGGCGGCAACGACGCGCAGAAGAAGGGCGACATTCGCGGCGCGCTCGAGATCCTTCACGAGCGCCGCTCCCGGTTGCTGGCGGACTGACGTGCCCGAACAAGCTTTGACGCAACAGGCGTCCTACAGCGCGATTCCGACGGTGAAAATCGATGGACAGGCCAGCGACAAAGTCACCACGCAGCTGTTGAGCATGGACATGCGCGAGCACGAAGCCGGCATGGCCGCGCTGGAATTGCGTCTGAGTAACTTCGGCTCGTTCGCAGGCGGAAGCGGCGACTTCGTTTTCGAGGATGGCGCCGTCCTAAAGCTCGGCGCTTCCATTCAAATATTTGCCGGCGACGTGACCTCGCCGACCGAAATCTTTCGCGGCAAAATCACCGGACTCGAAGGCTGCTTCCCGCGCGCGGGGGCGCCGGATCTGATCGTGCTGGCAGAAGACGGATTGCAAGCCGCTCGAATGAAGCGGCGCACGAAGACCTGGGAGAACACGACGCTCGCACAAATCGTCGAGCAAGTCGCCGGCGATCTCGGCCTCACGCCGGTGGTCAGCGGGCTCGACGACAATATCGGAACGCAGCAGCAGTTTAACGAAAGCGACCTGCACTTCGTGCGGCGGCTGCTGGCGCGCTACGACGCCGATCTGCAGGTCGTCGGAACCGAGCTGCACGCAACGCCGCGCAGCCAGGCCCAGGGTACGTCGGTCGAGATCGATTTGAACAGCCAGCTTCGCGAGGTGCGCGTCATCGCCGATTTGGCGCATCAAGTCAGCGAAGTGACCGCGACGGGTTGGGACTACGAGCAGGGTCAAAGCGTCTCGGTCACCAGCCAGACGACCTCGATCGGCCCTGGTTCCGGCACGACGGGTCAAGATTGGCTGCAGCAAGCGCTGGCGCAGCGCTCCGATCAGCTGGCGCAGTTCGCCACGCTCAATCAGGGCGAGGCGCAAGCGTTGGTCGATGCGGACTTTGCCGAGCGCGTGCGGCGTTTCGTGGTCGCGCACGGGATTGCCGAGGGAAATCCGAACCTTCGCGTCGGCACGCTGCTGAAGTTGAACGGCTTGGGCGCGCGCTTTTCGAACACCTATTACACGACCGCGACGGTCCATCACTTCGATACCAAAGACGGATACGAAACGCGGTTCGTCGCCGAATGCGCGTACCTCGGAGACGCCGCATGAGCCGGCTGTTGCACGAACACGCGCTGCCGATGCTAGGACCGGCGGCGTTCCTGGCGAGGGTCGTCGGCGTCAAGGATCCGGGCAACCTCAACCGGATTCAGATTCGAGCGTACAACGTCGACGGCGCGACCGATCAGGACGCGCCGGTGTGGGCGCGCGTCGCCGTTCCTTTTGCGGGCGATAACCGCGGTGCGTTCTTCATTCCCGACGTTGGGGACGAGGTTCTCGTGGTGTATCTGTCGGGCGACCCGCGGTTTCCGGTGGTCGTCGGCAGCATGTGGAACGGTCACGATTCGGCTCCGGATTCGATCGGCGGTTCGGGCGACAGCGTCGACCGCTGGACGATCACCGGCAAAGCCGGAACGAAGATCGCGATCGTCGAGGACAGCACCGGTCCGACGATTTCGTTCACCACGCCGGGCCAGCTGAGCGGCACGATGACCGATTCCGGCGGCGGCTCGATCGAGTTCACCAACGCCGAGCAAACGTCGGTCAAGATCGATTCTTCCGGCGTGACGATCAACGCGCCGACAGCCGAAGTTCAAGTTACTGCGGCGTCGTCGGTTTCGGTGACCGCACCGTCGCTCAGCGTCAACGCCGCGACCGCGACGTTCAGCGGCATCGTGCAATGCCAAGTGATGCAGGCGACCACCGTCATCGGCACCACCTACACGCCGGGAGCCGGAAACGTATGGTAACGCACGCGGTGACGACGCTGGGCGTCGACCTCAAGGGCAACACCAGCGCCACGCCGACGCTGCTGCAGCTGAACGCCGAAGATTTCCCGGCGCGTTTTCTGCAAGATCTGCTCACGCAGAGTTCGCCGGTGCCGATCTCGAGCACCGTCTTCGTCGATCCGTCGTTGCAGCCGCTCTACCAGCCGGTGCAGCGCGTGCTTCACCTGGCGCTGGCGGAGCTGTCGTGTTACGCGGTTGGGAACCCGCGGCTCGATCCGACGCGCGTCGTTTCGGCCGGCCTGGTCATCCGGCGCGCTTCTCGCAGCGGCGGCGTCGATGACGCCAACGTTTTGCAGGCCTGGATGCGCTCGCCCGCCGGACAATTTCAGTGGACCAATCTTGACGCCACGACGGACTGGCTGGATCCGGATCCGGCGAAACGGCCGCAGCTCTACTCCGGGAGCGCGGAACTGGATCGGCAACTCGCCGCAATTGCGCTGAGCATGGCGAGCACCGAGACGACCTCGCCGGTGTTCGTCGCACCGCCGGCGACCTGCGCCGCTCTCGGGCGCACGATCGCATACGGAGTCATTCCAACGGCGAGCGCCGACACCAGCGACGGTTCGCCGGGCAATGCCGTGACCTACACCGCCGCCGACGTGGCGAAGAACCTGCCGCCGTTGCTCCAAGCCGGAACGCAGGTCGCTCCGTTACCGGGAACCGTCGTCGACTGCCGCTGGATGAGCGACGAATTTCTCAACGCCCAATTCCCGCCGCCGTCGCCCGGACAATCCAACCCCGGCGTCGCTCAGTTTCAAATATTCGCGACGACCCTGCGAATGCTCAAAACCGTGTTCGGCACATTCGACCCGACCCCCGAAGGCCGGGCAATTCTCGCCGCCTTGAACGACTTCAACGTGTACACCAGCGCCGACTCGAGTCAGTCGCAGCCGATGGGAGAGTTCTACCGCGGAGCCTCGGCGGCGCTCATCGATTACAACCCGGCCGACGACGGCGCTCCGGCGCCGCAGATCACGCTGCCGTTCGCCTATGATGCGCTGGGCGCGTCGGAGCCGACCGGCGTCGCCACGAGCCTCCTCGCGGCGCTGGTTCCGCGGACTCAGGCAATGCTGTTGCCGCAAGGCCGATATCAGGATGCGAGCCGCTACTACTGCTTGCGTATGTTCTTCCGCATCAAATCGGAGCACCCGAACTGTCCACCGCAGTTGATCTGGAGCGAGTACAGCGCACCGTTTCGGATTGCAGCGTGGTTCGAAAACAGTAGCCGCGCGCACCCGCCGGTGCCGCTGCCCGACCCGACGGATCGCAACTTTCTCAAGAGCCTCAAGCCCAACTGTTCGTTCGTGGTTCCAGGGGGCCTCATGGGCGCGATGCAGGGTTCGTCGATGTCGGGGCTCATGAACGGAGCCGGCGGCGGACCCAAACTCACCCTGGGCTGGCTTTGCAGCTTCAACATTCCGCTCATCACCATCTGCGCGTTCTTCGTGCTCAACATTTTTTTGACGTTGCTGAACATCGTCTTTTTCTGGCTGCCGATGATCAAAATTTGCATCCCGTTCCCGGAGGAAGAGTAGCGTTGTGACGGCGGGTAATTTAAAGAACCCCGTGAGCTGGCCGTTCCTGCCGCTGCCGCAGAACGGACGGCTGACGTTTCCGACGCTCGAACGCAGCGTACGCGACGCGATTCGAATCATTCTGACGACGCGACCGGGCGAGCAGTTGATGCGCCCACGTTTCGGTGCCGGATTGCAGAGTTTTCTCGACGAGGGCAACTCGCTGACGCTGCGGCGTCAAATTCAAACCGCGATTCTCGAGGGCTTGCAAAACTA
>JBAUZB010000031.1:0-21845 GCA_049585095.1 Candidatus Tumulicola sp. | reverse complement strand
CCGCCGAGCCTCACGATCGCCGTGGAAGAACCGAAGAAGACCAAGCCGGCGCGCCGCCGCCGTGCCGCCGAACCGGTCGAGAAGGTACCCGCGCAACTCGAAAGCGCGACGGTCGCGGCATTGCCGTCGGCCCCGGCCAAACCCAAGCGTGCCGCCCGCAAATCGTCGGAATCCGCCGCGACGAAGGCGCCGTCGAAACGCAAAAAGGAACCGGCCACTTCTAAGAAAACGCCGGCGTCGCGAAAGAAAAAAGCGGCCGCGCCGGCCGCTAAGAAAAAAATGTAGCGAGGTTCCCTAAACGCCGTTTTCCTGGTTCAGCTTTGCGATTTTTTCCGTGAGATACTGAATCGCACGTTCGAGCTGACCGTCCTTGGTCGGCGTACCGTACTGCGGATGCTTGTTCTCGGCGACGACGACGTCGGGAGTGATGCCGAGGTGGTTGATGTCGCGATTCCGCGGCGTGAGATAGCGAGCCGTGGTGATCTTGACCGCCGAGCCGTCGGGAAGCGGGTAGATCGTCTGCACGACGCCCTTGCCGAACGTCTTGGTGCCCATGATGGTTCCGACGCCGCTGTCTTGAATCGCGCCAGAGGTGATCTCGGAAGCGGAAGCGGTATAGCCGTTCACCAGCACGACCAACGGTAGAGGATCGATGGCAGTGGCGTCGGCCTCGAGCGTGGTGATGTTCGAGGCACGGGATTCGACCGAAACGATCGGCCCGCTCGAGATGAATTTGGAGCTCACCGCGACGGCGGCCTCGAGGTATCCGCCGCCGTTGTCGCGCAGGTCGAGCACGATCGCGCGCGCCCCTTGCTGCTGCAAGCGCGTGAGCGCGCTGTTGAGTTCGGCACCGGTGTCGCGTCCGAAAACGGTCAGCTCCACGTAGCCGATTTTTCCGGGAAGCATTTTCTCATAGACGCTGAGCTGATGGATCTTGGCCCGTACGATTGCGATCGGCGACGCCATGGTCGAGCCGTCGCGAAGCAGGGTCAAAGAAACCGAGGTGCCTTCCTTGCCGCGCAGCTTCTCGCTGGCTTGCTGTACCGTCAATCCCTTGGTCGATTTGCCGTCGATCGCGGTGATCAGGTCGTCCTGCTGCACGCCGGCCTTGTCGGCCGGGCCGTCGGGAACGACGTTTTCCACGAGAATGTATTTCGTTTGGTCGTCGATCTGGATGACGATTCCGGTTCCGCCGAAATCACCGCCATCGAGATCTTGATTGAGACCGGCGAACTCTTTCGGCGTGAGAAAGACGGTGTAACGGTCGTCGACCGAGCGCATCATGGCGTCGAGTGCGATGTAGCTCAACTGGTGGGTCGTGAACTTGGTGCGTGACTGCACCGCCGCGACCTCGACTTCGCGATCGATGGCGCGAACGTTGGCTCCGTTCGCGTCGCTGGACTTCAGCTCGGGCAGCGAGGCTTTCGCGACGCCCGCGGTTCGCATCGCCGCCAGCAGTTGGGCGCGCACCGTGGCGAGAACCGTCTGGGGATCGACCTTCTTATAGAAGTCGGTCGTCAAATGCTGGTAGCCGCTGGCGATCTCGCCCGCGTCGGCCGCCGAGACGTGCGCCGGTACGGCCGGAGTCGCCGTCGTGCCGGAAGCCGCCGGTAACGCGACGAGCGTGGTGGCGAAGAACGCGCCGATAAACAGAGCAAAGAAACGTTTCATGGCATCCAAATCAGTGGGAGAGTGAGCGAAGTCGGGCCTTTGCAACCGCAAGCTGCTTGTCGGCCGGAGTGTCGATGAGCGCCGGATCGATGTCTTGATTGACGACGATATCCGGATCGATGCCGCGGTGCTGAATGTCGCGACCCAGCGGCGTAACGTAGCGGGCGGTCGTAATCTTCAGGGCGCCTTGATCCGGCGTCGGAAAAATGCTCTGCACGACGCCTTTGCCGAACGTTTTGGTCCCGATCAGCGTCGCGAGATGGTAGTCTTGCAACGCACCGGCGGTAATCTCCGACGCGCTTGCAGTGTATTTGTTCACTAGGATGACGACCGGCTGCAAGCCGCCGATCGCGGTGCCGAGCGCTTCGGACGTCGTACGCTCGCCGTCGCGCCGGATGGTCGAGACGATCGTCCCTTGCGGAACGAAGAGGCTGGAAATTTGCACCGCCGTCTCCAGCAGACCGCCGCCGTTGTCGCGCAGATCCAGAATGTAACCTCGGGCGCCTTTGGAGTGGCCGTCGAGAAGCGCCTGCCGTACCTCGTCGCCGGAAGTTTCGCCGAAGTCCGATAGCCGAATGTAATCGAAGCCGTCCTCCATTTTGGCGCGTACCGACGGAACGTGAATCACTTCGCGAACGATCGCATACGTGTGCTCGTGAGGAGCGCCTTTGTAGGGATGCGTCGTCAGCTGAACGGTGGTTCCGGCTTCGCCGCGAATCATCTGCTCGACGCGGTCGAGAGTCAGGCCTCGCACCGGCTTGCCGCCGACCGTATCGACCACCTCACCCGGCTTCATGCCCGACCTTGCGGCCGGCATCTGTTCGATCGGCTGCACGACGATGCGGCCGTCCTTCAGTTGATAAATGTAGACGCCGATGCCACCGAAATTGCCGCCGCTCAGCGACTCGTGCAGGCCTTGGTATTCATGCGGCGAGAGGTAGACGGTATAGGGATCCTTCAGCGAGCTCATGATGCCGCGCAGCGCCGCTTCGGAAAGCTCGCCGCGGCCGCCGGCTCCAAGTTGGTCCGCATAGTGCTGCTGCGCGTACGCCAATTGGTTGGCGACGACGCCGGCGTCCTGTCCCACATTTCCGCTCGCGCTTTGGTTTGGAAGCGTCGCATTGAGGATCTTCTTGGAATGCAGGTAGTTGCGTAGCGCGGTTTGCTCGCCGGCGAGCGGCGTCTGCGGGTCGACGGGCTTGTAGTAGCTCTCCTCCAACTTGCGCAGCGCGAGGCCGGCCAGTTGCGGACCTTCCGCTACGGGATCGAAAAGATCGCGAATGTCGCCGGTCGTAGCGACGTCGAAACCCTGTTGCCGAGCGATTTGGGCGTTGCGGTGTGCGACGAAAAACGTGCCGGCCGCGGCAGCGATGACGAGGGCGAGCGCGCTAAGCAGCCCGCGGAGGCGAACGGTCATGTAGTCCTTACGATACCCGGATTACCGGATCAGCCAAAAGCCGGGGACCCAGGCGGCTTCGCCGACGGCGGCCGAGGTGGTGCGCAGATGCGCCGTGTTGATCATGATACCCGATAAGTCTTAATGGAGCCGGGGCGCCGGGTCTACGGGTTTTCCATCAATTCTCACCTCAAAATGGAGGTGGGGACCGGTCGACGCGCCGGTCGAGCCGACCGCGCCGATCGCTTGGCCGCGCTTGACGCCCTGGCCGTTGGAGACGTAGATCGCCGACAGATGACCGTAACCGGTGGAATAACCGCCGCCGTGGTCGATCAGTATGTAGTTGCCGTACCCTCCGTACCATTGCGCCATGATAACGGTTCCACCGGCCGCCGCCGTTACCGTCGTGCCGCTCGGAGCCGCAATATCGAGACCTTGATGAAACTCGGGGGATCCGCCGAAGGGATTCGAGCGCCAGCCGAAAGGCGACGTAATGGTCCCGGTCACCGGCCAGGAGAACGCTCCCCCGCCTCCGGCCGTTTCCTCACCGCCGCCGGTGATGCCCGAAGCCCGGCGCTGCGCCTCCAGTTGGCGCTGACGCTCTTGGATCAACGACTCCAGCTGGGCTTCCTCGGCGGCCGACAAGTCTTCCATTTGAGCGACTTGCGACGCAACCGTGCGCCGCTGTGCGCCGGTAAGGGCGACGAGATTTCGCCGCTCGGCCGACAGGGAGTCCAACTGACTCCGGGCTTCCACTTGGGCCTGTTGTTCTTGTTGCAGTTGTAACTGAGTGCGCTCGAGATCGGCCTGCGCGGCAGCGACCGCGCGTTCGGCTTTCTTGCGAGCACGAACCGCTCGCTCGTTTGCGCCGATGAGCAGGCGCAAATCTTCCCAGCGCTCGACGAAGTCACTGAACGAGTGCGCCGAGATCAAAACGTTGATGTAGCTGAGGTCGCCGTTTTCGTAGATGTCGACTAACCTCCGCCGCAACATCTCGTCGTGCAGTTTCAGCGAACGGCGGGCAGCGTCGAGCTGAACCGTGTTCCAATCGATCCGTCTTTGGGTCGCCGCCGCTTGCGCTTGGAGGCCACCGATTCGAACGTCGACGCCATCGATGGCGGCATTGGTTTCGCCCAGCTGCTGCTGTAAGTCGTTATATCGCAGCGTTACGACGTGAAGCTGCGAGCGTTTGACGTGAAGTGCGCCTTGAATCTTTGCGGCTTTCGCGCGCTCGGCCTCGATGCGCTGCTCGATCGTTTGGGGGCTTCCGAACGCGCAATACGGCAGCAGCACGAGCGCGAAACCGGCCGCCGCGATGCCCTTGCACCACTTCGTCGCCCGCGACGAACTAGACCGCATCGCTCAAGTTCTAAGGTGCCGTCCGACCGAAATCCACGACGCCACCACGCCGACGGCGGCGCCCACCGCGAGCAGTTGAGCAAGCAGGACCGCGGGGCTGATGGCCGTCGCGTTGAATTGAATCCACGGGAGCGCCTCGAGAAGGCGGGGCCAGAGCGTGGCGCGCGCAATTGCGAGGACGCCGATCGCCAGCAGCGCTCCGACGACCCCGTCCAACAGACCTTCGCAAATGAACGGAATGCGGATGTACAGATTGGTGGCGCCGACGAGCTGCATGATCGCGATCTCACGCCGGCGCGCGAATACCGTCAAGCGAATGGTGTTCGAGATGATGATACCCGCGACGGCCAAAAACACGACGATGACCCCGATGCCGACGCGGCGCAAAACCACACCGAGTTGGAGCAGGCGCGTGACGATCGTTTGCCCGTACACGACGTTTTCGACGCCGTCGAGGCGACGAATGCCGGCGGCGACGGCCGGCACTTCCTCGGGAACCTGGACCTTGATCCGAAACTTGTCGGGAAGCGGGTTCTCGGTGAGCAACGCCGTGTCGATCACGCCTTTGGTGCGATCGCGTAGCTCCGCCAGCCCTTGCTTCTTCGGTACGAAGGCGGCCGATGCAATTCGCGGATCCTCGGTGAGGAAATGTCGAATCGATCGCACCTGCGACGGACCGGCGTCGGCTTTCAAATACGCCGAAATCTCGATCTGATCCAAGAGGTGCGCGCCCATTCCGGCGAGCGCCGCGCGCACGAAGAGAAAGAGTCCGAGCAGAACGATCGTAATGGCGACCGTCCCGATGGCGGTCGCCTGCATGCTGGCGTTACGCGTAAAATTGCGCAACACCTCACCCAGAAAGAATCTGACCCTGCCCCAGTCCAAGATAGTAATAACCCCGTTCCTCGTCGGTAACGACGCGGCCGTCTTCCAAGCGTACGACCCGGCGCCGCATGCGGTCGACGACGGCCTGATTGTGCGTCGCCACGACCACCGTCGTGCCTTTGAGATTGATGCGGAGCAGCAGCTCCATGATTTCGGAGGTGTTCGATGGATCGAGATTGCCGGTCGGCTCGTCGCACAGCAGGATCTTCGGGTTGTTTACCAGGGCGCGCGCAATCGCGCTACGCTGTTGCTCTCCGCCCGACAGTTCGCCGGGGTACATCCGGCTCTTATGTGAGAGACCGACCAGATCGAGAACGCGCGGTACCTGCCGCATGATGTCGCGGGTGTGCGCGCCGGTGACTTGCATCGCAAACGCGACGTTTTCCCACACGGTCTTGTCGACGAGTAGCTTGAAGTCTTGGAAGACGACGCCGAGATGGCGCCGCAGCGCCGGAACGCGGCGCCGCCTCAACCGGTCGACTCGAATACCGTCGAGAATGATTTCGCCCGCGGTCGGCCGCGCTTCGCGATACAGAAGGCGAAGCAGACTCGACTTGCCCGTGCCCGAATGCCCGACTAAAAACACGAACTCGCCTTTTGCGATTTCGAGGTTTACGTTGTCGAGGGCGTGCACGCCGTTCGGATAGATCAGCGAAACGTTGCGCAGGGATATCATCGCGGCGAAAGGAGTTTTCCTCAGGCTGCGACCTATACCTCTGCCATGAACTTCGATTTGACCGACGAGCAACGGGCGATCCAAAGCCTGGCGCGCGAGTTCGCACAGAACGAGGTAAAACCGCGCGCCGAGAAGATGGACCGCGACGAGGCCTTCCCCTACGACCTCGTTGCCAAGATGGGCGCGCTGGGGTTCATGGGCCTGCCCTTTCCGGAGGAGTTCGGCGGCGCCGGCGGCGACACGGTGAGCTACGCGCTCGCCGTCATGGAAATCGCGCGGGCCGACGCCTCCACCGCGATCACGATGGCCGCGCACGTGTCGCTTGGCGCCACGCCATTCTACCTCTTCGGGACGCAGGAGCAAAAAGAACGCTACCTCGTACCGCTGGCGCAAGGCACCATGCTATGGGGCTTTGGATTGACCGAACCCAACGCCGGAAGCGACGCCGGAAACGTTTCGACGAAGGCGGTGCTTCGAGACGGAAACTGGATCATCAACGGCACGAAGGCGTTCATCACCAACTCCGGGACCGACATCAGCGGCGGCACTACGATTACCGCGGTTACCGGGACTCGTCCGGACGGAAAGCCGGAAATTTCGAACCTGATCGTCCCGCAGGACACGCCCGGGTTCGTTCGCAGCAAGAAGTATCGCAAGATGGGTTGGCGCGCGTCCGACACCCGCGAGCTGGCGTTTACCGACGCAACCATTCCGCAGGGAAACTTGCTCGGGCCGCAAGGCGAGGGGTATCGGCAGTTTCTCACCATTCTCGACGGCGGCCGCATTTCGGTGGCGGCGTTATCGATTGGTTTGGCAATGGGTGCCTACGACGAAGCGTTGGCATATTCCAAGGAACGCCACGCATTCGGCCGGCCGATCAGCAAGTTTCAGGCGATCTCTTTCAAACTCGTCGATATGCTCACCGAGATCGAGCACGCGCGACTCATGATGCTCCGCGCCGCTTGGGAAAAAGACCAGGGCCGCGACTACGTGCGGTCGGCATGCTTTGCCAAGCTCTTTGCGGGCGAGCTTTCGCATCGCGTCGTCAACGAAGCGTTGCAAGTTCACGGCGGCTACGGATTCATGGACGAATACCCGATCTCGCGCATGTACCGCGATCAGAAGATCAACGAAATCGGCGAAGGCACCAACGAGGTGCAACGCCTCGTATTGGCGCGTCTCATGGGCTTGTGAAGCGAACCGAGGCGCGTTAAGTGAGCGCAGAGCAAGCCTTTGCCGCCGCTTCGGTCGTCGTATCGCTCGTCGCCCTCGGACTCTCGACGATCCTTCTTACGCGACAGAACAAGCAAATCGAGCACGAGCGCAACGCGCTTGCGCTGTTGGATGCGATCGCGCGGATCACCGACCCGGTGATCGTCGAGGCGTTCTCGCAGCTCGAAGGCATCGCCGCACGCTTTCCCGACGACGACGCCGTCCGTCGCGGTTTTGACGGTTCCTCCGACGACTACGCCCTCATTCTCGTCGTCCAATACGTCGAAACGGTTGCGTGCTTAGCGCGCCGGCGCGTGCTCGATGCTTCGCTGCTCGTCGACGCCGTCGGCTTCATGTTGCGCTCGCGATGGAACGCCATCCAACCATTCGTCGAGCGGCTTCGGCGCGTCCGAGAAAACGAGTATCTGTTCGAGAACTTCGAATGGCTGGCGATGTACAGCACCTGGTGGAAGGATACGCCGCGTCCGCCCAACGACGCCAACTACGATCCTAAGCAGTTCGGCGAAATTGAGTTTAAAGTGTAGGAGTCGTAAGGTCGATTAGGGCTTGCGCGGATGAAGGCCGGCGCAATCGAAGGGTCCGGAGTAGATCGTTTGGCTGCGCTGGTCGCGCCCGATCACGACGTCGAGATGCGATGCGAGCGGCGAGCGGTGACCCGCGGCAACGACGAAAGCGGAGCCGCGCGGTCCCTTGACGGTAAACGTGACCCGTTGGCTCAACTCCCCGTTCTCCGACGATGACGAGCCGCCGGTGAATCCTTGCTGCTCGATGGGACTCCCCAACAGCGCCGTGACGGCGGGACTCGAGCGCACCGCCGCGATCCCACAGACGTGTGCGTCGCTGCGGTCCATGACGCCGAGCATGGCGAGGGCAAATGCGACGATCGAGGCGACGAACGCGAGGATGACGATCAGCACGGCGATTGCGACGATCCAAATGACGCGCGGGTTGATGCCCGTGGGGCCGGCGGGAGGTTCCACGAGACAATCATAGCACTCATGAATCCGGCGCCGCCGCATGCTATGCTAGCCGTGAAACCGGAGGAACCCGTCAAAGATGAATCGTCGAATAACGAGTCCGCTGATGCTTGCCGTTGGGGCGGTCTTTGCCCTCACGGCTCCAGTCTTCGCCGCGCTGGCGGTCGGAGCCAAGGCGCCCGACTTTACGTTGCAAGCCACGCAGGGAGGAAACGTCTTCACCTTCAGCCTGGCCGACGCGCTGAAGAAGGGGCCGGTCGTCCTGTATTTCTATCCGGCCGCGTTTACGACGGGATGTACGATCGAGGCCCATGAGTTTGCCGACTCGATCGACGAATATCGCGCCTTGGGAGCGACGGTGATTGGTGTTTCGCACGACCAACTCGGGACGCTGCAGAAATTTTCGGTGAGCGAATGCCGCAGCAAATTTGCAGTCGCCGCGGACACGCAGCAAACCGTCGAAACGGAGTACGACGCGGTGCTTGCCAAGCATCCGCAGTACGCCAATCGTACGTCGTACGTCATCGCTCCCGACGGCAGCATCGTTTACACCTACACCAGTCTGGATCCGTCGCTACACGTCCAAAACACCCTGACGGCGCTCAAGGCCTGGCAGGCGGATCACCCAAACCACTAGGGCGAACCACTAGTGGTTCGTACGCATAGCCGGTCGCATTTGCGCGCGTCTCGGAACGTCCCCTGAAAATTCGACGGAGGCCCGCTTTTCGCCAAAAGGAGGCAAACGGTGCGGGTCACAATGCGCTTATCATGAGGACTGGATTTTTCGCGATCGCACTCTTCGCCGTCGCCATAGCGTTGAACGACCTTCGCGCGCCGGCGGCATCGCCGTCGCCCTCACCCGCGCCGACCCCGACGCCGAATCCCTATCGGCTCTTGGACTTCGCCGGCTCGAGCTTGCGACCCGAGCCGGAAGGACATATCGTCGTCCTCGGAGGCTTTGCGGCCGCCAAGCGCGACGGGAAAGCCGCGGTCGTCTGCGTTTCTTTCAAAAACGCGGGTTCGGTGACTGCGCGTCGCGTCGCGTTCGACTTTTCGATCGAAGGCTCGCGCGGCCGCGACTTGGGAGCGCTGCAACTGGACCGGCGCGGTGAGTTTTCATCCGGAGTCGACATCAACGGTTGGAGTAGCCTCGAAGCCTGGCAAAGCGGCGTCGGGCACCGCGGATACGGAGATAACTGCACCGTGCTCCAACGAGGAGTCGCATCGGCGCCGCTCCTCCACGCGACCAGCGTCGTCTATCGCGTGACCCGTGTGGAGTACGATGACGGCAGCGTGTGGCCTTAGCCCGCGTCGTCGCCGGCGAACAATTGCTGCGCGCGTGGAACGCGTTTCTCGCGCGTCGCGGTGTCGAGCGAGGTAACCTCGCGCGGGACGACGTCGATCGGGGGTATTTCGAACAGGTCGTCGCCACCGAGCGACGCCTCGTCCTTGAGCCGGCGACCCTGGGGTAAGAGTTTGGTCTCGTACGAGCCGACGGCTCCATTGAACGCATTCACCGAGCGTTCCAAATGGCGGCGTACTTCGAGCAAGTGCTCGGAAAACTTCAAGGCGCGTTCGTACAGCACTTTGCCGATGGTGGCGATGCGCTTCGCGTTCTCCTCTTGACGCAGCGCTTGCCAGCCCATCGCAAACGTGCGCAGCAAGCTGATGAGCGACAGCGGTCCGGTCACTAGGATGCCTTTGTCGAGTGCGTATTCGATGAGCGCCGGATCGTCGCTGCAGGCGGCGCTCAGGAAGGCCTCGCCGGGAACGAACATCACGACGTAGTCGGCCGATCCTTTCGCGGTTTGGTAGCCCCGCCGCGCCAGCCCGTCGACGTGGTCGCGCAACGCGCGCGCGTGAGCCTTGACCAAGTTACGCCGAGTGTCGTCGTCGGCTGCCTCCATCGCTGCTTGCATCGAGTCGGTCGGCGCTTTGGCGTCGACGAAGACGAATCGCTCCCCAGGAAGATTAACCGTCATGTCGGGGCGCACGCGCGCTTCTTCGAGGGCCACCGTTTGTTGTTCCGAAAAATCACAGAACGCCAGCATGCCGGCTTTCTCGACGACGTTGCGCAGCTGCATCTCGCCCCATCTCCCGCGCGAAGCCGGATTGCGCAACGCGGTTACGAGAGTGGACGTCTGGGTCGTCAGCGTGGTGGTGGCATTTTCGAGCTTCTCGGCGCGTCCGAGGAGATGGTCGACCTGGGCACGCAGGCTTCCCGCATCGTGTTGGCGTTTGGCTTCAAGTTCCTGAATCAGACGATCGAATTCGTGGAGTTTCTGTGCGACCGGAGCCACCAACTCGCCGACGCGTTCGCTCGCCCGGCTTGCGGTGGCTTCGCGCAACTCGTTCTTGGCGCGTTCCAGGAGCGCTTCGATCGTCTTCTCCTGCGCGTGCTTCGACTCGGCGAGTGTTGCGCGCAAGCCGCTGGTTTCGGCGCGCGCCACCAACCAGACGATCGCCGCGCCGATGACGGCGCCGGCAAAAAACGCGATCGCGGTGCCCAGCGTCATAATCACCCGCTTGGCTTTCCGGCGTATGTTTCGAGGAAGTTCAGCGTTCGATTCCACGCGTCATCGGCCGCCGAGGCAACGTAGGCACTCCGCTGATCGTCAAAAAAGGCGTGCCCGGCGTCATCGTAGACCCGGATATCGTTCGGTACGCGCAGCGCAGCCGCAAAAGCGCGCACCCCATCGGCCGGGATGCTGGTATCGCGGGCGCCGTAACTGCCGCAGACGGGAATGGCGAGCGCGTCCGGGCTCACTCCTTCCAGCGAGCCGTAAAACGGGCAAACTGCGACGAACGCCTGGCTCGAATCGATGGCGGCGAGCAGCGCGATGTGGCCGCCCATGCAAAATCCGAGAATGCCGGTTTTCGTAGCGGGGAACTTTTCTTTCAGCCAGGCGGCGGCAGCCCGAATGTCACCATCGTACTGCTGCCGGTCGAGGCGCTTGGCGAACGGCCTGAACGTTGCGGCGTCGGTGCTGCCGTCGCCGCTGGGCGCGCCGAAGCGCGCGTACAAATCGGGTGCGATCGCCGCAAACCCGCGCTTGGCGAAACGTCGAACGACGTCGCGAATCGACGTGTCCACGCCCCAGATATGCATGATCACGACGACCGAGGGCGTCGCGGGACTGCTTTGGGCCGGCCACGACGCATAGGCGGGCACCGTGGCGTCCCCGGCGTTCAGCACCACGTGCCCGATAGCGATGCTTGGGTCGTTCTCCGGCACGAGCGGATCGTGGAGTTTCCCCGTCGCAGTCGTTTGGGGAAGTCCGCGAGCGGCGGCGCTCAGTCCGGTTGCGGCTCCGGCGGCGATGCCGACAAATGCGCGCCGCTTGAAGTCCGGAGAAATCGCGTGGGTGGGATCGACCTCGAAGCTGCTCATGCGGGAAGCCTTTTGACCCCTGGGGGAATCGCTCCTAGAGAGGCGTTTGCGAGCAGGTGTCATAATCGGCATCCCGGATAAATAACTGAAGTCAATAATTATTGGAGACCTCGCTGCTCATGAACCGGACCACGTTTCTCTCCTCGACCGCCACATTGCTCGCCGCGTCGGGCGGAGTCGCGCACGCGCAATCCGTGCCCGGCGGCACGGCGCTCGTCGAGCGCCGTGCCGATTTCGACGAGCGTGGATTCGCCGCTGTGGTCGGACGCGAGGCCCGGATCCGGCAAGTCTACGAAGCGGTGGCCTTCCACCCGCCCGTCTGGAACAACGTCAAGAATTCGTTTAACGGTTTGCAGTTCGGTTTCGGTTATCCGGCCCACGACATTGCCGTCGTTTTTGCCGGCCACGGACCGTCCGCGTCGTACGGATACACCGACTACGTGTGGAAAAAGTACCGTATTCCGGAGTACTTTGGTTTGACCGATGCGAGCGGAGCGCCGATCGCATCCAACGTGTATTTCGAGAAGCGTGCTTCGAGCGATCCACACGCAAGCCCGGACGACGACAACGGAATGTATCAAGATACGTCGATTGCGATGTTGCAGCAACGCGGCTTGGTCTATCTTACCTGCCATACGGCGGCCGAAGAACAAGCGCGCAGCATCGTCAAGAAAGGTCTGGCTCCGTCGGGTATGACGGCGGCCGACGTCGCCGACGATATCCTGACGCACTTGATTCCGGGCGCGATCGTCGTTCCTTCGATGGTGGCCACCATCGGCATTCTGCAGGCGACGTACCGCTACTCGTATATTACGCTGGCGATGTGATGTGATGAGCTCGCCGGCGCTCGCGCGCGTTCTTCTGGCAACTCTCGTTCTCGTCGCCGCCGCCTGTTCCAGCGAGCCTTCAAAGGCGTACGATCCTCGGGCTCTTCCGACCGGGCCGGTGGGAAAAGCGATCGAGTACGGGCATGACATCATCGTCGACACGCCGCACCTGATGAAGGGCTACGTGCACGCGAAAATGTCGTGCGAGGCGTGCCACCTGAACGCCGGGACCAAACCGCGCGGCGGATCGTTCGTCGGCACCTACGCGAGATTTCCTCAGTGGAACCGGCGCGCGCATCGCGTCATCGCGCTGCAAGATCGGCTCGCCGAGTGTTTTCTTTACAGCATGAACGGCCAGCCGCCGGCGTACGCGAGCAAAGCGATGATTGCCCTGGTCGCATACATCGCTTGGCTTTCGCGCGGCACCGGCATCGGCGCGGCCGAGAGCAACGCCGATCGCTACCTCGGGCCGCTGCCGCAGCGCAAACCGGACATCGCGCGTGGCGGCGCCATCTACGCGCAAAAGTGCGTGACCTGCCACCAGTCCAACGGTGCCGGAATCAACGGGGCGTTTCCGCCGCTCTGGGGCGCGACGTCATTCAACGCGGGCGCCGGCATGGCGCACATCGACCGCATGACCGGTTTCGTTCGTTACAACATGCCGCAGAACGCGCCCGGATCGTTGACCGTCGGCGACGCTTTCGACGTGTCGGCCTTCGTGCTCGCCCACCACCGGCCGAGCTTCGCGCGCCGGGTGCTGGTATTGCAGGTGCCGCGGCCGGCCGGATTTTATTGACCGGACGCGATAACAGTGCCGAGTGAGATTGCTGCCTGGATTACTTCTCTGTGTCGCGATCGCCGGCATATCGACCCTCGTGGGGAAATGGGCGCCGATCGTCGGGGGGCCGGTTTTTGCAATCGTGACGGGCGTCGCGATCGCCGCATGCCGTCCGCCCGCGGCAATACTGGAGCCGGGCACTTCGTTTGCGGCCAAGACGTTGCTGCAATGGTCGATCGTGCTGCTGGGCGCACAGCTCAGCCTCTCTCAGATCGCACACGGCGGCGCGGCGTCTCTGCCGGTGATGCTCGGAACGTTCGCGATCGTCGTAACGCTGGCGTACGTCTTTGGCCGGCTGCTCGGCCTCGATCGCGATTTACGCCGGCTGCTCGCGATCGGGACGGCCATCTGCGGCGCCTCGGCAATCGCCGCACTGTCGAGCGTGATCGAGGTCGATCCGTCCGACGTCGCGTATGCGCTCGCCGCGGTGTTCCTGTTCAACGTGATCGCCGTCCTGGTCTTCCCGCCGCTCGGCCACCTGCTCGCACTTTCGCAATCGGCATTTGGCCTCTGGGCCGGCACCGCGATCAACGACACCTCATCGGTCGTCGCGGCCGCGTTCGCCTACGGACACGCTGCCGGGAATGCGAGCATCGTCGTAAAGCTCACGCGAACGTTACTCATCGTGCCGGTCGTATCGTTCTACGCCTGGAAGCGCCTGTGGTCGCGAGGGCCGCAAGATCGGCCGCTCGAGTGGCGCAAGCTGGTTCCATGGTTTATTGTGTGGTTTCTCGCGGCCGCCACCGCGCAATCGATGGGTTTGATCCCGGCCCTTTGGCAAGCGCCGCTGCAAACGGCGGCGATTTTCGGCATCGTCGTGGCGCTTGCGGGCGTTGGTCTAGGCGCGGACGTCGGCCGCATGCGATCGGCCGGTCTGCGTCCGCTCGCGCTCGGAGCGATTCTGTGGGTTGCAATTGCATGGAGCAGTCTCGCGATCGCGCACCTGGCGCGCATCGAGTAGGCTCCGGCGGGGTTTGGTCGTAGGCGCTCGCGAAGGCGTGCGTTTAGAATGATACGTCGCGCAACTCCGTCGGCTGGAAACGGCGGCGGGTGAACTCCAGGAGTGCAGTAAGAGTGGCGGACGCGATGGTCAAGGTGACCTTGCCCGAAATGGGCGAGTCCGTCACCGAAGGCTCCATCGTCGAATGGCGGAAGCGGGTCGGAGACTTCGTGGCCGAGGGCGACGCGTTGGTCGACGTGACCACCGACAAAGTCGACGTTGAAGTCCCCGCCACCGCCTCCGGCGTGATCACGCAAATTCTTGCCGGTGAAGGCGACACGGTTTTGGTCGGATCGGCGCTCGCCGAGATCGACACGTCGAAGACCAACGGCCGAGCGACGGCAACCGACGCCACCGTTTCGCGCGCCGACAACGGCGGCGTTCCCAAGTCTGGCCGCCCGGTTCCGGTGCAACCGCCTGTCGCCCAATCCGTCCGGGGCGGCGAAAGGCTCGCCGACCAACCGGCCCGTCGAATGGCGGGACGGCTCGACGTCGACCTCGCTCGCGTCCGCGGATCGGGACCCGACGGATTGATTCTTCGCGCCGACGTCGTAGCGCAAGCCGAAAGCGCCAAGCGCCGCCTTCCGATCGGCGCCGACGGTCCGGCGCTGCCGGTTCCTGCCGGCGCCGCCGTCACGCCACTTCGCGGTCCGGCCGCCGCGCTCGCCGCATACATGGAGCAGAGTCTCACGATCCCGACGGCGACCAGCTTTCGCGCGCTGGCCGTCGACGTGCTCGACGCGCGGCGAAAAGAGCTCAACGGCGCGATCAAGGCGGCCGGACGCAACGAAAAAGTTTCGTTTACCCACGTCGTCGCATTTGCGTTGGTGCGGGCCGCCCGCGATTTGCCGTTCATCACCTATTCGTTCTGCCGCACCGAGACGGGGGCGCCGACGCGGCTGGAACCCGGAATCCACCTTGGGCTTGCCGTCGACAGCGAACGCAAGGACGGCACCCGCTTTTTGGTCGTCCCCGTCATCAAGGATGCTGCTGCGCTCGACTTCGCGGCGTTTCGCACGAAATACGAAGAGCTCGTCGCCAAAGCGCGCGACAACAAATTGGTTGCCGACGATCTGCAAGGTGCGTCGTTCACGCTTACCAACCCGGGCGGCATCGGCACGGTCGCATCGCTACCGCGATTGATGGCGGGACAAGGTGCGATCATCGCTGCCGGGGCGATCGGGTATCCGCCCGGCTTTGCCAATGCCAACGAACAATCGCTGCAGCTGCTCGGCGTTTCGAAAGTCATGCAAATGACGAGCACGTACGACCACCGCGTGATTCAAGGCGCGCAATCCGGCGAATACCTGCGCCACGTCGACGACTTGCTGCAAGGGCGCAGCGCATTTTACGAAGAGATATTCGAATCGCTCGGTCTCCAGGCTGCGCCGGTTCCGCATATCACGACCGCTCTTACGTCGGCGCGCGCGCCGGGGGCCGCGGTCGCCCCGGCTCCTTCGGACGAAATGCTGCGGGCGGTTGCCGCCGGGATGGCGATCGTTTCGGCGTACCGGCGTCACGGGCACCTGGCCGCCAATCTCGATCCGCTCGGCGCTCAACCCGTCGGCGATTCGTCGCTCGAACCCCAAACCTACGGGTTGACCCCCGCCCTGATGAGCGCCATTCCCGCCGGCGTGCTGCGCGTCAAGGTTCCCGGCAATACGCTCAGTGAGGTGCTGCCGCACCTCAAAGATACGTACAGCTCGACGATCGCCTATGAAATCGAACACATTTCGAACGCCGGACAGCGCGTGTGGTTGCGCGATTACATCGAGTCCGGCAAGAACAAGATCAAGTTCTCGCCCGAGCGCCAAATCGAATTCCTCAGCCGCTTGACTCGCGTCGAAGCGTTCGACCGCTACGTGCGCAAGGCGTTCCTCGGCCAGAAGACGTTTTCGGGCGAAGGCTTAGACGTGATGGTGCCGATGCTCGAAGAAATGCTCGACATGTTTGCCGACGACGGCGTCCGCAATGCGGTGGTCGGCATGGCGCACCGCGGCCGTCTCAACGTGATCGCCCACGTCGTGAACGCGCCCTACGAAGAAGCCATGATGGAGTTCGAAGCCGCGCAGTACCGGGGCGAACTCGGCGACGACGACGTGATGGGGGACGTGAAGTATCACCACGGCGCGACCGGTACGTTCGTCACCTCGAAAGGGAAATCGATCGCGGTCACGCTGGCGCACAATCCGAGTCACCTGGAAGCGGTGGATCCGGTCGTTGAAGGAAGCGCGCGGGCGCTCCAAACCGACCACGCCGGCGGCGTGCCGAAATACGAGGCCGCCGGCGCGGTTCCCATTTTGATTCACGGCGATGCCGCATTCACCGGCCAAGGCATCGTTTCGGAGGTTTTCAATCTCCAGTCGTTGCCCGGGTATCAAACCGGCGGCACCGTGCACCTCATCGCCAACAATCAGATCGGTTTTACGACCGACATTGCAGACGCGCGATCCACGCGGTACGCTTCGGACTTGGCCAAAGGCTTTGACGTTCCGATCGTACACGTCAATGCCGACGACGTCGACGCGTGCATCGCCGCAGTGCATCTCGCGGTAGATTTTCGGCGTGCGTTCAGCCGGGACGTGCTGATCGATTTGATCGGCTACCGGCGCTTCGGTCACAACGAACAAGACGAACCCGCATACACGCAGCCCCACATGGCCGAGAAGATCAAGAGCCATCCCACCGTGCGCGAGTTGTTCGCCAACAAGCTCGTCAATCAAGGAATCCTCACCGCCGAACAGTCGCGGGCGATGGTCGACGACGCCGGCGAACGGCTGGCCGAAGCCCGTAAAGCCGTCAAGGGCGTGCTGGCGGCGCATATCACCGGTCGCAAGATGGCCGGCAGCAACACGTTCGACGGCACGGTGTTGGCGCCGGTCGAACGCGCCCAGCTCGTCGCTTGGAGCGATGCGCTGGGGCGCGTGCCCGACGGCTTCACTCTCAATCGCAAGCTGACGTCGCAGTTCGAGCGCCGTCGCGAGACTATCACCGGCAAAGGCACCGTCGATTGGGGAACCGCCGAAGCCCTCGCGTTTGCGTCGTTGCTCGCAAGCGGGACGCCGATTCGCCTAACCGGCCAAGACACCGAGCGCGGAACCTTCAGCCACCGGCACGCGGTGCTGCACGATCCCGAGCGCGCAGCGGTTTGGATTCCGCTGCAGCATCTCTCCGGCGCCCAGGCGTCGTTCGAGATTCACAACAGCCCGCTCTCGGAATACGCGTGCATGGGTTTCGAATACGGATACTCGACGCAAGAGCCCGAGGCGCTGGTACTCTGGGAAGCACAATACGGCGATTTTTTCAATGGTGCCGAGATCGTCGTGGATCAGTTCATCGCGGCGGGACAGGCAAAATGGGGGCAGGCTTCGCGCCTGGTGCTGCTTCTTCCACACGGCTATGAAGGGGGCGGTCCGGAACACTCGAGCGCGCGGCTGGAACGCTTCTTGCAGCTGGTCGCCGAAGGCAATTTGCGGGTAGCGTATCCGTCGAATGCGAGCAACTACTATCACTTGCTGCGGATGCAGGCGCGCTCGCCGATCGCCGTACCGCTCGTCGTGATGACGCCGAAATCGCTGCTTCGCGCGCCGAGCGCGTCGGGCACGCTCGACGACATGGCCGCCGGGTCGTTCGCCCCGGTATTAGACGATCCGCGCAGCCTCGACCGCAACGCCGTCGAGCGATTGATTCTCTGCAGCGGAAAGATTTACCACGACATGGTCGGGCATGCGGCGTTCGGCGCGTTAAAGAAAACCGCCATCGCGCGCATCGAGCTGCTCGCGCCGCTGCCTGCCGCGGAAATCAACCGCGTCATCGGCGGCTATCCGCGTCTCAAGAAAATCGTTTGGGTCCAGGAAGAGCCGAAGAACATGGGCGCGCGCGCCTTCGTGCGCCGCCGGTTGCTCGAAAGCAAACGCGATGGGTTCGACATCGAGTACATCGGACGGGGCTACCGGGCGAGCCCGAGCGAAGGTTACGCCGGGCAGCACGCCGTCGAACAAGAACGAATCGTGGCGACGGCCCTGTCCGAATGAGCGGGACCGTGGTACCCGGCGAAACGGCGCGCGAGCGAGGCGAGCGTCTGCTCCGTACGATCGACGGCGACAAGGTTGCCGATAACCTGTTGCGTGCCTACGAAGACCTGGCGCCGGATTTCGTACGTTACTTGGTCGAGTTCGCATTCGGCGAAATCTACGCGCGTGAGGGAGACCTGCGCCATCGGGAGCTCGTGGCGCTCGCGTCGCTCGCGACGATGGGCGGATGCGATCGGCAGCTCGAAACCCACGTCCACGGTGCGTTCAACGTCGGCTTGACCGAACGCGACGTCGTCGAGGCCGTCATGACGCTGATCCCTTACGTTGGTTTCCCCAAAGCGCTCAACGCCATCGCCGTCGTACGGCGCGTGGTCGAAAAACGGAATTCGGCGATGCCGGGGACGTAAGGCGTGGCGCGCTCCACGTTTGGAACGTTCGCGCTTGCCGCGGTCGTGCTGGTATCGTTGGGAGCGACGACGCCATATCCGGCGCCGCCGCGCGATGCAGGCCGTCGACAGCTATTACGGCACCTCGGTGCCCGACCCGTATCGTCCACTCGAAAGCAGCGACGCTCCCGCAACGCGGGCGTGGGCCGAAGCCGAAGCGGCGCTGACGCGGTCGTATCTGGACGCGATCCCGGAACGCGCGGCGATTCAATCGCATTTGCGGGAAATGGCAAATTACGAGCGCTATACGGTGCCTTTTCATATGCGCGACACGTACTTCTATCTATACGATAGCGGACTCCAGGATCAATCGGTCCTGTACACGATGCTGGGATTGAACGGAACGCCCCGCGTGCTGATCGATCCGAACGGTCTCTCAAACCATGGGTCGGTCACTCTTGGCGGCGAGCAGCCCAGCTGGAACGCGCGCTATCTCGCCTTCATGCCATGTCTATCCTGAGCGGAGCATCGAACGAAGTTTGATGCGCAGTCGAAGGATCACGACGAACCCGTGCTTCGACTGCGGCGCTTCGCGCCTCCGCTCAGCATGACAATGGTTGAACGAGTATCACGGCAGCCTCATCCTGAGCGGAGCATCGAACGAAGTTCGATGCGCGGTCGAAGGACGAAACGCGACACGCAGCACCGCTTGACATAGAAACTGATGCTTCGCTCGGGAGCTCAACCCGATGAGCGGCGGCGGAAGGCCGCGACCTTTGCGCGATTGCCGCAACCCTGCATCGAGCACCAGCGGCGACGTTTTCCATGGGAGCGGTCGAGGTAGACGCGGAGGCAATCATCGTCGGCGCAGATGCGCAGGCGGTGTCCGTCGCGCGCGATCGTTTCGATCGCGTCTCGAGCGAGGGCGGCCAGGCTCGCGCGAACCGGATCGGTGGACGCGCGCGCGGCGCGGCCCTCGCGCGTCAGACGCAGCGTGGGCAACTCGTCGGCCGCGTGACTGTTGATCGTCGCTACGTCGCGGTCGGCGAGGGGGCTTCCCTCGGCCGCGGCCGCAAACGCTCGCGCCAGGGCGTCGTGCAAGCGAATCGCGTCCGCGCGTTCTTCTGCCCGCACCACCGGCTCGAAGGTCAGGACCTCGGCGAGGGCCCCGGCGACGTCGGCCTCCTCATCGAGGCCATCGGCCGTAAAATTGAGGCTGAGGCTGCCGAGTTGCATCGGTAACTATATTATGACGTTACAATC
The DNA here is from genome assembly GCA_049585095.1 of Candidatus Tumulicola sp. Lineage (GTDB taxonomy): Bacteria > Vulcanimicrobiota > Vulcanimicrobiia > Vulcanimicrobiales > Vulcanimicrobiaceae > Tumulicola. Next base: position 1,909 of record JBAUZB010000031.1, on the reverse strand, counting down.
ACTCCCGTCAATGGGAGACTCGTCCCCGCGCAGTAACCGATCAAACAGGTTTTTTGGATCTATCAGCTTCCGGCAGTATCCCGATCCGGTTCCCCGTCCCGCAACGGGTGGCTTGCCGTTGCCCGGGAACGGGCTAGCCGGGAAAGGCGGCGACACCTTCCGGATGGGGCAGGTGCGCGCTGGGAAGTATCGGCGGGAGAACGAGGCCGCCCGGATACTTGATGATTTGGATATCCGGAGTCGATTTGCCCGAAAAGGCGATCTTGCTAACGTTCGCTTGCACGTTTTGCTCCAATAGCAACCAAGCGCTAGTACCGTTTCGCGTTCGCAGTGCTCATAGCCTGGCAGTCGGCCGCAGTTAGCCGCTCTGCGCACGCCGAAGCCCGCGCGCATGCTACGGAACGATCGCGCCTCACGCAGAGCGGCGGTGCCGAACGATGGTGTCGTGCGCATCATGCGGGTGCGTCGCTGCGCGAGTACCGTCAGCATCGTCATCGGGCTGCAACCGCGCGAGATCGACGCGGTCGCGCAGACGCTGAAGCGTCATTGCGGAAGCGGCGGCACGGCGAAGGACGGAACCGTCGAAATCCAAGGCGACCACCGCGAGAAAATTGCGGCGTGGTTCGCCGCGCAGGGACGCCGCGTCAAACTGGCCGGCGGATGAGCCATCGCCTGCCCGGCCCGAGCGGATGGACCACGATGCGGCGCCTCTTTCCGGTCCCGTTTTCGAAGTTCACGCCGTTCCTACGCGAGATGACCGGGCGGTACGGCAATCTCTTCGCCTTCGCCGTGCCCTGGCGACGCTATATTTTCGTCAACGAGCCGCACTTAATCAAAGACATCTTCGTAACGCAGCAGCAGTCGTTTTCGAAATCGCTGGGCGCCCGCTCGCTGCGCTTTCTCCTCGGCGAAGGACTGCTGACGAGCGAGGAGCCGTTACACCGGCAGATGCGCCGAATCGTTCAGCCGGCGTTTCATCGCGAGCGTATCGCGCGGTACGTCGAGGTCATGGAGCAAGCATCGGCGAGCTTCGTCGACACGCTCGAATCGGGCGCCACGTTCGATCTGCATGCTGCGATGACCGCCCTTACGCTTCGGATTGCGACCACGACGCTTTTTGGCAGCGACGAAAGCGGGTTCACACGAGAAGTCAGCGTCGCCCTCGGTTTGATGATGGAAGAGTTTCCGCACGTGCTGGTTCCACTCGGACATCTGCGACAGCGGCTGCCTTTGCCGTCGACGAAGCGCTTTCATCGCGCCCGCGCCACGCTCGACGGCATCATCTACGGCCTCATCGCTCGCCGGCGCCAGGAGGGTGGCGACCGTGGCGACGCGCTCTCCATGCTGCTGGCGGCGCGGGATTCGGAGACCGGTTACCGTCCGACCGACGGGCAGATCCGCGACGAAGTCATGACGCTGTTCATGGCAGGACACGAAACGACTGCCAACTTGCTCACGTGGACGTTTTACTTGCTGGCGCAACATCCCGATATCGACCGGCGCATGGGGCAAGCCGCGGCCGGCGGCGACGCCGCGTACGTTGCCCGGGTCGTTCGCGAGAGCTTGCGACTCTATCCGCCGGCATGGCTGATCGGTCGCGAATCGCTGCGGCCGGTAACGCTCGTCGACGGAACGCGGGTTCCTCTCAAAACGACCGTCTTGGTGGCGCCCTTACTGTTGCACCGCCGCGCCGAATATTTTCGCGAACCGGAACGGTTCGATCCCGACCGTTGGCTTGAAGGCGAGCCCGCGCCGTTCGCGTTCCTTCCGTTCGGTGCCGGGGCACGGCGTTGCATCGGCGACGAGTTTGCGTTGCGCGAAGCGGAGATCGTGGCCGCCGCGATTTCCCGCCGTTACGCCTTCGTGAAGGATCCGCACGTCGAGGTCGCCATCGCTCCACTGGTAACGC
>JBAUZB010000030.1:0-9050 GCA_049585095.1 Candidatus Tumulicola sp. | reverse complement strand
CGGCGCGCATGCTGCGCCTGCTCTCCGGCCGCGAGCACCGCGTGGCCACGGCCTTTGCGCTCCAGATCCCCGGACGCGACCAACCCATCGAAGAACTCTCCACCACCCGGGTGCGGTTTTATCCGCTCGACGACGCCGAAATCGCGGCGTACGTGGACAGCGGCGAACCCCTCGACAAAGCCGGCGCCTACGGAATCCAGGGGCGAGCGGCGGCGCTGGTGGAGTCGGTCGACGGTGACTTTTACACGGTGATGGGCTTTCCGCTCGCTCGTTTCGTCCGTACGCTTCGCCGGTTGGGATTTTCGTTGCCGGCCGCGAAAGCCACGGCTCCTTAACTGCTGCGAGCGCCGCGGCGGATTCTTTGGGAGCGACCGAATTTTTACGTACCGGGACGAACGAAGACTCTTCGCGCTGATCGGCGTCATCATCGTGACGGCGCTGGTTGCGCTCGTGCAAATCAACGCGCAGCGGTCGAAAACGGAAAGCCCGATCGCCATCGTTGCCACGACGGTATTCGCTGCCGCCGAAGGCACGATGGCGGCGGCGATCGGCGGCGTTCGCTCGGGTGCGGCCGCAATCGTAGCGCTGCCTGCGCTGGAACGCGACAACGTTCGTCTGCGCGCCGACAACCGTGCCCTGGTCGTCGAAAACGCGCGGCTTCACGAACTCGCCGCGGCCTATGCTGCCGAGGCCGGCGTGCGCCAATCGGTCGAGCTCTATCGCGGCATTGAAGCGCGCGTCATCGGTTTTCCGCCGGAAAACGAATCGCGCGCGGTTACCATCGATCGCGGTGCCAATGCGGGAGTCCGCCGTGACGACGGCGTGATCGCATCCGACGGCGCCGTCGGCAGGATCGCATCGGTTGGACCGTTTTCCAGCACCGTCGTTCTGATCACCGACTACACCAGCCGCATTCCGGCGGTCGTGCGCCGCGGACGCTGGTGGGGGATCGCGCGCGGAAACGTCGGCAGCGTGCGAATGGAGTACGTTCCACAAGATGCGCCGCTCAAAGTTGGCGATGTCATCGTTACCGGCGAAGGACGTTCGTTCCACTCGGGGGTGCCGATCGGAAGGATTAGCGCAACCGAGCGCGGGGATGCAACGCTGTACCAAACGGCGGTCGTGACACCCTTGGTGGATCTAGGCGCCCTCGATCGCGTTGTCGTCGTTCCGCGCTAAACCGCACGTCCCGCCGTTCGTGGGACCGCCGTGGCATTTCGCCGCGGCTTGGCTGCTGGTGGCCGTCGTCGCGCAAGCGACGATCGTGCATTACCTGGCGATTCGCGGAGTGGTGCCGAGCTTCGTCTTGGTCGTGGTCGTATGGTATGCGATTCGCGTCGACCTGCGCCGGGCCGCGTTCTACGGTTTGGCCGCGGGCTTATGCGAAGACGTTTTGGCGGCTCAGACGGGGGCCGCGTGGACGATTTCGACGATCGCGACGGCTTCGGTCATCAGCGTGCTGTCGCGCGGATTTTTCGCCGATTCGATTCCGCTGGCTGCCGCCGTAACGCTCATCGCGACCCTCGTGCGAGCACTCCTGTTCTGGACGACCATGTCCCTCGAGGGCTATCCCGCCGGCTTGGGCGGCATGCATCTGCGCGAGGCGTTGCTGGGCGCCGCTCTCAACGTCGCCGTCATGATCACCGCGATGTTGGTCGCGCGCCGCTTCGGCGTCAGCGCCGCATGACGCTCAATCGGCCGTCACCGCGTCCGGTGTGGGAACGCCCGGTCTGGCGCATCGCCGCATTCGTTGTCGTCGTGGCGCTGGCCACGGTGGCGCTGATTGCGCGGTTGATTCAAGTGCAGCTGGTCGACGGCGCAAAGTATCGAGCGGCCGCACTCGCCAATCAAGTGCGGCTCATTCCGGTGGCGGCGCCTCGCGGAATCATCTACGATCGCTACGGCAAGGTGCTGGTGCGGAGCCGTCCGTCGTTTGTAGTCGCGTTGATTCCATCGCAAGTCGCCGACATCGACGGTGAATTGGCGACGCTCGCGTCTACGCTCGGCGTCGATGCCGGCTTGCTGCGACTTCGGTTGCTCCACCATCGCGGCGTCGACTATCATGATTTCGACGACGTCGTCACCAACGAGCCATACGGTCCGGTGGTGCTGGGCAAAGATCTGTCGGTCGCCAACGTCGCGCGCCTATCGGAACTGTTGACCGAATTACCCGGCGTCGATTTGGAAGTACAACCGACGCGAGACTACCCATACGGCCCGCTGGGTTCGCACTTGTTCGGATACGTCGGTGCCATTACCGAACAAGAGTACGAGCGGCTCAAAGGGGAAGGCTATTCGCCCAACGACGTTGTCGGGAAGGACGGCCTGGAAGCGTCCTACGACCGCGACTTACGCGGGGTTCCGGGAGGACAGCGCGTTATCGTCGACGCGACCGGCGCCGTGGTTTCAAACGTATCGTCGCAAGCGGCGATTCCCGGCAATACCTTGCTCACCAATCTCGACTGGCGCTTGCAGCTGATCGTCGAAGCGGCGCTTTCCGACGGCATACGCAGCTGGGGCCGTGGCCGGAAACTGTCCGGGGCCGTCGTCGTGGAAGACCCGTGGACCGGCGGAATCATGGCGCTGGCCAGCTACCCCAACTTCGACCCGCGCGACTTTTCGGCCGACCGGTTCAAACGCGTGCAATCGTATCTCACCGCTTCGACCGAACCGTTGTTCGATCGTTCGATCGCCGCCGCGACACCGACCGGATCGACGTTTAAGATGGTAACCGGTTCCGCCGCCCTCACCGAGGGCGTCGTGAAAGTCGATCAAGTCATCTACGACAGCGGCGGCTGGAACTGCGGCGGGTACTACGCTCGCGACATTGCCGCCGGCGGTCTCGGCAACACGACGTTCGTTCCGGCGCTGGCCGCTTCGAGCGATGGCTACTTCTTTCGCCTTTCGTGGTGGCTCGGAAACGTGCGCCTGCGTAAGTATGCCTTGGCGTTCGGATTAGATGCGAAGACCGGCATCGACCTACCGGGCGAAAACGAAGGCAACTGGCCGACGAACGCGTGGGAAATGCGAACCTTCGGCGTGCCCATGGAACCGAGCGACTCGTGCTTTCTCGGAATCGGCCAGGGGGCGATGCAAGCGACGCCGCTGCAAATGGTCAACGTCGCGTCGACGGTTATCAACGGTGGCACGCTGTACAAACCTCGAATCGTGCGCGAAATCCGTACTCCAAACGGGCGCATCGTCAAGACGTTTGCGCCCGAGGTCATCCGCAACGTTCCGGTTACCCAAGCCGCGCTCCAAGCGGTACGAGCGGGCATGGCTAAAGTCACCGATCCGGGCGGCACCGCCTACGGATTGGCGATCGACGGCCTGAAGTATTCAGGGAAAACCGGCACCGTCGAAACCGCGGGCGGCAACGGCCCGAACACCACCTGGTTCGTCGCGTGGGCGCCGAGCGACCATCCGAAACTCGCGATGGCCGTCTTCGTCGATCGCAGCGGCGGCTACGGTGCCTCGGTCGCGGCACCGATTGCTCGCCAAATCCTGGTTCAATACTTTCACAAGAAGCCCTGACTACGGCTCGGCTCCCAATAGCGCCAGCATGGCCGCGATGCGATCGGCACGTACGCCCGGGTGTTGGGTGAGGTAACGCTCGACGCTCGCGTGACGGCCCCGGCGCGCCAGCGCGTGCGCGGCGGCCAATGCGACCGGCTCCGACGGATCCTCGAGCGCGCGCTCCAACAGATCCTGCGAGCGAGCGTCGTCCAGCGCAGCGACGGCGAACACCAGGTCGCAGCGTGCCGATGCGGATAGGCCGGCAAATTCGCGCCCGGCCGCATCGGTCCAGTCGCTTTCGGCGCGGCGTTCCGGACGGCGCGCGTAGCGCACCGCGAAGACTCCAAATGCCGCAAGCGCGACGATTGCGGCGATAACCGCGACGGCGACGAACGTCACTAGGGGATAGCGTGCAGGGCAGCGCGCACGTCGTCGAGTGCCGCGTCGAGCGCGTTCTCGACACGGTGCTGCAACGCGTCGATGAAATCGGCAGAGTCCAACTCCGCCAGGTCGTCGAGCCGTTGGTGCAGCAGCGCGCGATACCGGGCAAACTCGGGCACCGAGTCGGGCAGCAGTCGCGCCAGCGCCGCCCAGGGCAACGCGCACGCCAGTTCCGCATGTTCCAGACGATCGGCGAAGTCGGCCAGTTCGTTCGGTGCGTACGTCCCGGTCAAGGTGAGCGCCGTGCCGGACGGATCGCCGGGCGTGCCGCGTGCCGAGGCGGCGTCGTGCAATACACGTTCGACGACGGCGCGCAGCGACGGCGTTTCGATATCGCGCGGCGAAATCACATAGTTCGGCAATCGCAGCTTGATAAAAAGGCGGTCGAGTTCTCCGCGTAACGATTCGTGCAGCGCCGGAAGCGTGGCGGCGTGCGCATCGCCGACGGCGTCGGGCAGGAATGCGCGCAAGACGAACAGATGGGTGACCAAGCCGTCGAAGCGCGCTTCGTCGGTGAAGCGAAGAATGCGATGCAACCGTTCGGCGTCGAATGAAACGGAAACGCCCGCGGAACCCCCGGTACCCTCCGGAATTCCGGATTCGGCGTCGCCGCCGGAATGTTCGACGAGCGCCGGATACGTCGCCCCCGGAAGCACCGTGCCGCTGCCGTTCCCTTCTCCGACCGGCGTCGCCGGAGGAAGCTGCATGAACCGCTGTTCCTCAAGCGCCCGTGCCGCACGACCGAACGCCGGCCCGACCATTCCGTCGAGACCGAACGGCAGTCCGGGAATCGCATTGGCGAACGCCGGTCCGGCGCGAATCTTCAGCTCGTTGGAAACGAGGTCGTCTTCGCGCTCTCCGTCGTAGCGAACGAACGCGGTTACCGAGACGGCTCGCCCGGAGGGCAGACCGTTGTGCACGACGTCCTGCCAGCACAGCGTCGCTTCGACGCCGGGGTCGACGTCGTTGAGCACGATGCCGCCCTCGGCAGCGAAGGGCGCCGACGCGCCGACGTCGCGCACCGGAACGCCGTTGACCGTCGTGGAGTTCGGCACGTAGAGCAGCGATTCGGGCCGTGCGATCGCGACCGCGACGCGGCGAGCGGGTCCGTCGCCGCCGTTGCGCAGATAGAGCGTCCACTCGACCGCGTCGCCGGCGTCGACCACGTCAACCGGCTCGCTGCGCAACGTTCCGACCGAAAAATCGGGCTGAGCCGCCGTCGCGATGGTCAAACGCGCGAGCGGCACCGGCAGCATGGCGGCTGCCGTGAGTACGCCGTCGACCGTGACCGGATGCTCTCGGGCGAGACTGCGTAACAGACGCAGCCCTAGCCGCGCGCGGGCATTACCGCCCGGGCGAATCTCGCCGAAAATCAACGTCGATTTTTCGCGAACGGCGCCGTCGACGCTCTCGAGCCGCGCTTCGGGAGAGATGTAGAGCCGCAGGCGAACGTCGTTCGCGACGTCGCTGCCGGCGTTGAGCAGCACGAGATCGACGTCGACGACTTGATTGGGCCGCAAGATCGCGTCGCTCGCAACTTCGAGCCGCGACGACTCCGCGTTGAATGACGGGTGCGAGTCGACTCGCCAAAAGGCTTCGCCGAGCGGCGTTTCACCCAGCTCGCGCGTGTGCAGGCTGCCGCCGATGCGGATTTCGCTGCGATCGCCGTACGGCGAGCGAACGTGGGCTCGCAGGGTCAGTCGCCGCGCTGCGTAGGCGTCGAGCGTGCCGAGGTCGACGGTGTCGCCGTCGAGCGGCAAGCGCGTCGTTTTATCAAAGATGCGAACTTCGTCGAGCGCTGGGTCGGCGCGCAGGTGCAGGACGACGTCGCTGGCGGCGGCGCTGCCGTCGTTTGCTACGACGATGGCCGCTTCGATGTCGCCTCCCGGCTGGGCGACCTCACCGCCGATTCGCTGGAGTACGTTGCGGCGCGGCGGCAGCGCCGGATCGGAACGAACCGTAACGCCGCATTCCAAACGTCGCGCGGCGACGTCCCGCGCCGGCTCCCAAGACAAGACGGCTGCCGCCCGTAGCGCCGTGCCGTTGGGCAGCGGCGTCGACACGATCGCTTCGGCGCGCAGCGTGACGGTGGTACCGGCATCGATGCGTCCCAAATCGAAATGCAGCGGGTCCTTTCGGCGTTCCCGGACCGCGCGTGCGTCGATCGTCGCAAGTCCGCGCGCCGGCACCAAAGCGTCGGATAGATCCAGCGCTGCCGTCACGTTTTCCGCGGCGGCCGTTCCGGCGTTATGCGCGGTCAGCGTCAACGCGACGCGCGATCCGGGTCGTGCGTCGTGATCCGGATCGGCGCGCAAGCGCGTTGCATCGCCGTTGAAATCCGGCGCCGCGTGCACGACGATCGATGCCGGTGCGAGCGCGAACGCTGCCGTTTCTTGCGACGCTACCTGAACCAGCGCGGGAACGGCCGTGGCGTCGGGAAGCGGTGCATCGATGCGGATTCGATAGGTGAGCGTGACCGACGCACTGGCTGCGAGCGAACGTGCCACCACCGGTGCGTATAAGCGGTCGAATGCCACACCGCCCCACTCGCGTTCGATCTCCCGGCCGTTCACGCGCGCCGAACCGGCAACGTAGACGGCATGTTGCGGAATCGGCGCCACGACCACCACATCGCGCGCGCTGGACTCGCCGGCGTTGTGAACGCGCACCGTAACCTGCGCCTCCGCGCCCGGAACCGCATCTTGGCGCGTTTCGATGCCGGCCAGCGTCAGCGCGTTTTGCAGCTGCGGCCGGCTCCGCGCGATCAGACGCACGACGTTCGATCCGACCGGCGAAAGTTCGAAGGAGGCGACGGCGGCCTGCAATTCGATGGTCGTTCCGTTTTCGATTGCCCCGGCTACGCTGTAGGCAATCTCGATTCGGCGCTCTTCGCCCGGGTTTACGTCGCCGACGTCCGCACCGCCGCGGTTGAGGATCGGCGAGTTGCCGAGATCGTCGTCGAGAACGGCGCCGTCGAGTTTGCCGCTTCCGACGAGATAGACGAGCCCGTCGGGCACGGTGAAACGCACCCGAACGCCGGTAGCGATCGCGCCGCCCTGGTTGCGAAACGCGAACGTCGCGTGCACCGTCATTCCAGGTTCCAGCTCGCGCTCGGGCGAAACCACGAGTGTCCGGAGGCCCTCGGGCAGCGTCGGCGCTCCGGGCGCGAAAACCTCCGACAAGGTGCGCATGACGCGATGACGTTTCGCCGCCCGCGGTAGGCACCCTTGACGCATTGTTCGCCGTTACGCCGAAAGGAAAATTACGATGCTCGCAGTCCACGAAGATCGCATTGCCGCCGCGGTGGCACGGCTTGGTTCCGAGAATGCGTTCGAAGTGCTCGCCCGCGCGCGCCAACTGGAAGCGCAGGGCCGGCGCGTGGTGCACATGGAGATCGGCGAACCGGATTTCGACACGCCGGAGCACATCAAGAAGGCGGCAGCCGAGGCGCTCTACGACAGCCACACGCACTACACGCCGTCGGCCGGAATCCCCGCGTTGCGTGCGACGATTGCCGAATACGCAAGCCGATTTCGCCGAATTTCACCGGTTTACACGATGGAGAACGTCGTCGTCGCACCCGGCGCCAAACCGGTAATCTGGAACGTTCTTTCGGCCTTGATCAACCCGGGCGACGACTTCATCTACTTCGATCCGGCGTATCCCGCCTACGCCTCGTGTTCGAGTTACCTGCAAGCGAACGTGCGTGCCATTCCGCTGCTCGAATCGCGCAACTGGCGCATGGACCTCGACGAGCTCGAAGCCCGCGTGTCGGCCAAAACTAAGGCGATCGTCATCAACTCGCCGCACAACCCTACCGGCGGCGTGTTGACCAAGGGCGACTTGGAACGCATCGCCGAGATGGCGCAGCGCCACGATTTTGTGGTTATCGCCGACGAGATCTATAGTCGCAACTTCTATCTCGACAGCGACTACCTTTCGATCGCATCGCTCGACGGCATGCGCGAGCGAACCGTGATCGTGGATGGTTTTTCAAAGGCGTATGCGATGACCGGCTGGCGTCTGGGTTACGCGATCATGCCCGAAGATCTGGCCAAGACCGTGACGCTCTTCAACAACAACACCTTCAGCTGCGTGACGGCGTTCGTGCAGATGGCCGGCATCGCCGCGCTCACCGGCACCGACGAGCCGGTACGGCGCATGAACGAAACGTTTCGCCAGCGGCGGGACCGCCTGGTGAGCGGGCTCAACGACATCCACGGCATGTCGTGCACGCTGCCCGAAGGTGCTTTCTACGCGTTTCCAAACGTCGAGGCCATCACGCACGACGACCGCGCCCTTGCGAAATATCTATTGGAAGAAGGCGGCGTCGCCTGCGGCGGCGGCTCGTCATTCGGAGCCGCCGGCAAGGGATATCTCCGGTTTTCCTACGCCGCTTCGCTTGAAGACATCGATTGGGCGCTCGAACAAATCGCAAGGGTGCTCCCAACCTTTACGGGATAGCGAGCGTTCCAGGTGTCCAGGACGAGCGTTGCGGTGCGCGTCGTCGCGGCGATCGGCCTCACGCTCGTCGTTTTCGCGCTCGCCTTCGCGGTTTCGAACGGACGGCTGTTCCTGCTCCCGTTCTTGCTCATCGTCGGGTTTCCGATGGCTGCAGTCTTTCGGCCGCGCCGGCCGCCGCTTCCGCCGCCGTCCGACGGACCATCGAACCCATCTTCGCGAATGTCTTTAAACTAGTTACAGGCCGCTAGCGGGATCCGGTAATCCAACCGGCCGGCGGCCGGACTAGTTCAGCCGCATCGCGTGTTTGACGTCGGCGAGTACTGCCGAGGCGATCTTGCGGGTGCGGTCGGTCCCCTCCTGGATGATGCGTTCGACGTGCGCGGTGTCGTCGCGATACGCGGCATAGCGTTCGCGGATCGGCCGTAAGTATGCGTTGAGTTCATCCGCAAACTCGGTCTTGTCTTGCACGCAGCCCAGCGCTCCCGAGCGACAGGCCGCGGCAATGCCGTCGAGGCGAAGTGGATTGACGAATCGCCACAGCGCAAAGACGGGACAGATCTCGGGCCGTCCCGGATCTCCGCGCCGAATTTTTTGCGGATCGGTGAGCATCGACCGGACTTTTTTCGTCG
>JBAUZB010000029.1:0-13853 GCA_049585095.1 Candidatus Tumulicola sp. | reverse complement strand
CGGATTTTGCATACGCGGCAATCGCGGCAATGACGAAATCGGTCGGCGACCGCTACACGCAGTTCTTCACGCCCGAAGAGTTTAAGCAGTTCAACGACGCGCTCGATCCCGAGCGCATCAGCGGAATCGGCGTGATGATCGAACCGGACCCGATTTCCGGAGACGTTCGCCTCACCTACGTCGTGCCCGAGACGCCGGCGGATCGTGCCGGCCTGCGCGCCGGCGACCTGCTCAGCTCGATCGACAACACGCCGACGAAGGGCCTGACCGTCGAGGAAGCCAGTAAGCGCTTGCGCGGCCGCGCGGGCACGGTGGTCGCGGTAACGGTCGTACGCGCCGGTGCACCGGACGCGGCATATGCGATTCGGCGCGAGGAAGTGCAACCGCCGACGGTCGTGTTCAAGATGCTGCCCGGCAGCGTCGGCTACGTCTACGTCATGGCGTTCGGAAAGGCGACGCCGTCGGAGTTCGACACCGCAATCACGCGCTTGAAAGATGAAGACGCAAAAGCGCTGGTGCTGGATCTCCGCAACGACGGTGGGGGCTACGTCGATTCGGCGCTGCTCATCAGCCGGCGGTTCATCGCGAATAAGGCGCTGCTCACCGTGGAAGAGCGTGGCGACCGCGCAACGACGATCGATGCGGCGAACGAAACGTCGGTATCGCTGCCGGTCACCGTATTGGTAAATCAGTATACGGCGTCGGCGTCGGAGATAACGGCGGGAGCGCTGCAAGACGACGGCGTCGGCACGCTAGTCGGCGTGAAAACCTTCGGCAAGGGCGTGATGCAGACGCTTACCCCGCTGCCCGACGGCGCTGCGATCAAGATCACGACGGCGCACTATCTCACCCCGCACCGTCGCGACATCAATCTGCGCGGCATCGAACCGGACTTGCGCGTGGACGAAAACAAAGAGGCTCGCTATGGCGACGTCGACCGCGACGCCCAGTTGCGCGCGGCCCTCGCACTTCTTCAGAAAAAGATCGCCGAAGCCAAGCCGCTCTGACGCCATGATGGGCGATTAGCTCAGCTGGGAGAGCGCCTCCCTTACAAGGAGGATGTCGGCGGTTCGAGCCCGTCATCGCCCACCATTTTTCGGCCTTATCGTACCGCATCTTTGAACCTTACGATGCGGCGTGGCGGCTATCGTAAACGGAAAAGCCAACGATACCGATCGGCCTCTCCGCCGTTGATGAAAAAGTCATTGGCCTTATTAGAAGTGATAATCTATCGCCTTGACGCACAAGGAGAACTTAACGCCGCTAGATCCATGAGCGGCACGACAGGTTAAATCGGCATCCGCGAACGTAATCGTCAAAAAGAAAACGACGGGCGTGTGCTTCCCGTCGTCAAGCGATTCAAGCGGCTCGGCTAGTGGCCGGGCATCGAGACGCCTTGCGCCTTGAGGGATTGGCTGATTGCGGCGAGTTGTGGCCCCGAGAAGATTTTGTGGAGCGCTTGTTGGAGCTGCGTGGGGGTCATATTATTGATGTTCGGCTCTAGCTGCTTGAGCTGACGGAGCTGGCCGATCGTCGGGTTTGCGGCTTTGACGGCGGTCTCTAACTGTTGCTTCGTGGGCTGTTTCGATTGGGCCATCGCGGCGGTCGGGGTAAGAACCAGAGCTGCCGGCGCAACGGCGGTTCCGAGGACGCCTGCGAGAGCGAGGAGGCGAAGTGCTTGCATGAAGAGAGCCTCTTTCTTAGGGTGAGAAAAAAATGCAGGTGACGTAATGCATGTTCCCGTCGCCGGACGACGGCGGACGCCGATTCGGGGATGTCTTGTACCTTCTAGAAGCAGTTGTTGTGGCCCGCTTCCTGGGACGGCCCATTATCTTGCTACGATCCGTGTTCGAGAACAGCGGCCTGACGGGAAACGCGAGAGAAAGCACCTACTCCGACGGTTTCGCCTGCCGAACAATCATCCGCGCACCGACTACGGCGGCGTCAGCGCGTAAATCGTTCCCTCGTCGTGCGTGCCGCCCCCGGGCGTCGTACCGTAAAGCCGGCCATTTTCGTGGACGAGAGCTCCATAGGGCGCCGCGCCGTCGTCGGGATTGCCGGCGAAGCTGTGGAGCACGGTTTCCGTGCCCGACGTCGTGATCGAAAAGACGGTGCCGTGGCCTTGGCCACCGGCAAAGGTCGTGCCGTAGAGCGTACCGTCGACGTCGATTAGGCCGCACCGGGGCGAGTTGCCGTCGCCCGGGCCGCCGAAGCTGTGAAGCACTCGTTCTTTACCGAAGGAGGGAAGTGCGAAGACCGTTCCCGCGTCGTTGGCGCCTCCCGAGGCGGTCGTTCCGTAGAGCGTGTTCTTCACCTCGACGAGGCCGGCGATATATGGATTTTCACCGTCACCCGGGCCGCCGAAGCTGTGAAGCACCGTTTCGTCACCGGAAGTAGAGATCGAATAGATGGTCCCTTTGCCGTGCGCTCCGCCGCCACTGGTTGTCGAGTAAAATATGCCGCCCACATCGACCAGACCAGCAAATGCCACTTTGCCGTCGCCAGAGCCGCGGAAGTTGTAGATGACCTTTTCATCCCCGGAAGTCGTTATCGCAAAAACCGTTCCATTGCCGTTTATGCCACCGTAGGCTGTCGTTCCGTAAAGCGTGCCTTTGACGTCGATCAGGCCCGACAGCGGTGTCGCGCCGTCGCCCCCACTGCCGAAACTGTGGAGCACTTTTTCGCCGCCACCGAAGGGCAGGACGACGAACACGGTTCCCTTGTTGTTCGCACCGCCGTAGCCGGTCGTTCCATAGAGCGCGCCTTTCACGTTGACGAGTGGCGCGTACGGTTTTACGCCGTCGTTCGGGCCGCCGAAGCTGTGCAGGACGGTCTCATCGCCGGCGCTCGTTATCCCAAAGACCGTTCCCTTGTCGTGCGCCCCGCCGAGCAGCGTCGTTCCGTAGAACGCGTTGTCGACGTGAATAAGCGCCGCACGCGGGTTTGTACCGCCGCCCGAGCCGCCGAAGGTATGGATCACTTCGTACGCGAGATCCGGCCGAGCGTGCCGCACCGCTGCGACCGCAGTGGAAGGGCCGTCAAGCGAGGGATATAACGGCGCGACTCCGCCGCCGCAGGCCGTTATCAGTGCCGTGGCGACGCAACCGCACACGTTGCGTCCCCAATGCATGGTCCTCATGAGCCGCTTCTTCTGATTGCACCGGAGTCGCGACCTTCTGGCGAAGGGACGCAACGCCGGTGCGTTGCGCGAAGCGCGATGTTCTACGGGTTAACGGTAATCGTGGTCTGCCCGGTGTATTGCGGACTTCCGTAGTAGACTTGTGCCGTCACGTAATATGTGCCGGGTGTCGTGGAGGAGAAGATTGCGAACTTCCCCTGCTTACGAATCAGAAGTTTGCCGCCACTGGAATCCCAGGTGGCTGCTTCCCAAAAGGATTCGCATTTTCCGGCAGATCTATATCGCAAGATTGGCGTGATTCCGAGTTGCTGATGGACCCTGATGGTCCTCATGGCCGGCTCCATCTTCACGTAGTTGCACGGACCGTCCGGGCTTACGCGGCCGTTTGAGACGGTTGCGGGCTGAAGCGTCGAGGGATTCACCGATTGCGAAGGCGGAGCGCCGCACGCCGCAGTGAGCCCGGCGATCGCTAGGATCGCGAATTTTCTGAAGCTCATAAGCTTACAAACATCCTTCTGTTGGTCACAAAGTGATGTGCCCTGCGCTCACAGGGCCCGCCACGCCCACTTGGCGTATCGCGGGGACTTGATGCTACGGCGGCGGGCGCCTGCCTCCTTTAATGCTTATCGGACGACTAACTGCGGCAGGGTTTCTTGATGGTTAGGACTCCGCTTAACTCGCCTAAATCCGGGCCGGTAAAGCCAACAGTACAGCCTGTGGCGCTGGTGACTAACACCGTCCCGGAGGAACGAGCGATGACGGCGCTCGGTGAGGTCGCCGCCGGCGTCGTGGAAGTTAAGCGGAATACCTACTCGAGGTTGCGTTCCTCAATCATGGAAACCTTAGCCGTCCGGAACGAGAAGGTCACTTTCCCGTCGACGGTCACCGAGTGGAACCGGTCCATCATCTGGGAACCGTTAAGGTCTTTTCGCAACTCCGCGTACTCCGTGTCGCTCAAAGGCACGGGTTCAGCGTGTCCTCCGATGTGGGCGAAATACTTGGCTGCCATTCCTTACCTCCGGACTCGGTTATACCCGCGCACGAACGTATCGAAAAGGGACTGGCTGTCAGCAGCCGTTTCACTGGCTCTTTTCGAAGGCCTAGCCGGCGACTCGGGCTATTCGCTGAACTACTCGCCTAACGGCGGTGTGGTGGTAGAATCTTATCGGTCATGTCGATAAACATCGCTCCGCCGTCGATGATGTCGGAATCGCGTACCGTAGCCGCTTGGGCCCCTTTGCCGTAGAGTCGGCGATTCTGACACCGCCGCAATTTTCAATGACACGAATTGATGCGACATTGTCATCGCGGCATGTTGCGAGCGCTTCGCTAACTCCCATGCCTGCTAAAAGCTTCAAGCCTTCACGCAACGCAAACGTGGCAATGCCCTGGTTCCTGTGTCCCGGATGCGTGCCGTAGCCGATGTTGCCGCCGATCTGGAGCAGCCACTCGTTGAGCGGATGACGGAGTTGCACGTCGCCAACGACCTCGTTCGATTCTACGATCCAAAGGGTGGTCTCCGGTACCCACGGAACCCAGTCTTCAGCGATCTCTTGCCCGCTGTTTCGCCTGAGCAACGTTTCAATGTAGGCAGCGACATCCGTATGCGCCAGGACAAGCCGACCTCTCCATTCATCTTCGCCAATATGGAGACACGCATCGCGCAACCGCACGAAGGATGCGGCTAGCTCGTGGCACGGCTGGCGAAGCTCCAGGTTCATAGTAAGTGGAATCCTACCATTAGGCTTTTCCGCGCTTAACGCGTTCGAGCTTGGTCAGACCTCTGCTGCGTCTGACCTCAGGGAACATCAACTCGAAGCATGCGGCGCTCCTGGCGCGCGCCGGGTTTGCCTTCGATGCGCCCCTGATCCACGAAACCGAGGCGGCGATAGAAAGCAATAGCGCGTTCGTTACTTTCTACTACATCGAGCGATACTTTGTGAATGCCTTGCTCGTGCGCCCAGGAAAGCACGGCATCAACGAGGGCATCTGCTACTCTTTTGCTCCGTGCGGGCGGCGCTACCCACATCGAGATCAATTCGACAGCGCCTTCAGGGTTAGGGTTGGTCGCACTCACCATACCGGCCGGCATCTCATCGAGGTAGGCGATGACGTTGAACGGCACGTCGGTCAGCCGCTGTCGCCAGCGCTGTTCGGTGTCCCCGTCACCTTGCCAATCATTGAACGTTGAGCCAAACGCATAGGGCGCTTCGCGAAGCGCTTCTAAGCGCAATTCGCGAAATATCGCCCAATCATCGATGGTCAAAACCCGCAAAGACTGGAGTCGCCCCGGTTCTACAAGCCCGGGCTCAGGCTCGAAGGTCGGAGTAAAAGTAACGCGCTGCCTTGGGCCCGTCAGTAATGTAGGCCGAGATTGTACTTACAGGTATCCACGTCTTTGTCTACGTGGACGGTACCGTCGTGATAGACGATACGCACGTCCATCTCGCAATCGGTATTGATGTAGAAGGCTATTTTATGGCCCGGGGGGAGGACTTGGTGCGCGCCGAGCTGATCGGGTCCCCACCTGGCCGCGCTGATTGGCGAAATGTAGATGTGGTCAACCTGGTGGCCACCTTCGTTTTTCACTTTGAATTTGTGCTCGCTGGCCAGGGCTGGAGTCGGGTACCCGACTAGAACCGCGATCAGTACCGCGCCGAGCGGGGCGAGAAATACACGCATATCCCAGTCCTTTCTAAATGGGAAAGGCACCCGTCAAAACCGCTCTTCTTCGGCGCGCTAGGCTGTCCTCGTAGCTAGCAGGGCTCTTCGCGCACTCGATCCTTCAGGAGAACAATGATGAAAACTGAACCACGAAACCGATCCGGCCGAAGCCGAGCGCATTAGGCGCATCCTTTCCGCCCCGCAGCGATTCGCAGCGGCGAGAACTGCCGGAGAGAAGCGCCGACCAAGAGCGTTCTGGGCGATCGGCTCTTTGTGGTCGGAGTCGGTCGGAGGGCGCTTGGCGAACAGGAAAATGCGCCGGCTCCTTACGAATACGGATTGGGTCAGCCCGTTTGAGTAGGGGTGCCTATGTATTGTACCGCCTGTGGACGGCTAAATGCCAACGACGCGCGATTTTGTTCAGCTTGCGGCCGCGCAATAGCGTTAGTACGCGATGATCAAGGTAGCGAGTTCCAACCGCCCATCGCGCGATCGCAATCAGTACGGGCATCGCAGCCTCAATCGCCATACGCCCAGGTGCCTTCCGGGAGTTCTTATCCGCCGGGGTGGGCTCCGCAAGTTCCCCCACCCACAGTTCACGTCACTCAGCAGGTTCAGGTGACTGGACCGTTGGCGTATTATCAACCAAAGAGCGTTGGTCTCGCCTTCGCCCTGACGTTTTTCCTTGGCCCGCTCGGTCTGTTTTACTCGAGCGTCATCGGCGGCGTTGTTATGCTTGTGCTTTCGGTGATACTCGCCGCCACGAGTGCCGGCATATCGCTGATACTAACTTGGCCTGCGTGCATAATTTGGGGCGTAATCGCGGCGAATAATTACAACTCAGCATTAGCTTCGACGTCACGGGGCCCCACACAGATCAACAGGTACTAGCAGTTCGCCGATTGCGCGCCTCTACGGGGCCCGGAAGAGGTGCTCGGGCTTGTTATCGCAGTAGTTCGCGCCGCCCAAACACGGGATCGTCAGCCCCGGCTTCGCGGCCGGCGCCATTGGAAGCGCATAGACTTCGAGTATTCCCGTGATCTGATCGAGCGTATTGAAAAGTTTTCGTCATGTATCGGCTCAAACGCGAGGCGCTTTCGGAAGTCGCCGATGCAATCGGCTCGTTAGTGTAGCCCAATCGCCCCAGGTAGTGATAATTCTGGCGGCGAACGATCCGGTCTTCTTATGAATATTGGGGTATATGACGATCGACTCTGAAGAGTTTCGCGCGATTCAAGCGCCGATAAAAGAGCAATACAAAACAAAACCAGACACTGCCTGCATCACGCTCAAGGCCGAAGGGCACCTTGGAGAAGGCATTACTTGCAACGTGCAAACCGGGAAAGCTCTCGTCGAAGCCGGGTTACATCCCGCAACCGGCGGAACCGGATTGAGCGCCTGCTCCGGAGATATGTTGCTCGAGGCACTTGTCGCCTGCGCTGGAGTAACTCTAGGCGCCGTTGCCACCGCATTAGGAATCGGTATTCGAGACGCCGTTGTAAGAGCTGAGGGCGACCTAGACTTTCGAGGAACGTTGGGAGTCGCCAAGGATGCGCCGGTCGGGTTTATCCGGATTCGGCTTAACTTCGACCTGGACACCGACGCATCCGAAGAACAGATAAGCACACTGATTCGCTTAACCGAACGGTATTGCGTCGTCTATCAGACGCTACGCCAATCGCCAGAGATTTCCGTTTCTACCAGCATCTTGGCCTAGCTGCCAAAGCGAGGACTACGGCGTGCCCACCTATATGGACATCCACGAGATTCCCGGCGTTACGGCAGAAGCAGTTGGCGCCGCGCACTTGGCAGACGTTACGACTCAAGGGAAGTACGGGGTCGTGTATCACAAGTATTGGCTCAACGAAGCGCAAGGTAAAGTGTTCTGCCTTTGTAGTGCGCCGAGTCCCGAGGCTGCGATGAGCGTGCATCGCGAGGCACATGGTTTAGTCGCTGAGAAGATCATCGAAGTCGCACCCGAGGTAGCGGAGGGCTTCTTGGGCGGGTGTGAAGTGAATTCCGCGGGTGCCGCTCTCGTGCCGGGCGGCGCCGGCAACGAGCACGATTCCGGAATAAGGACAATTCTGTTTACCGACATCGTGGGCTCGACATCGCTGACTCAACGTCTCGGCGACGATGCCGGTATGGCGCTACTCAAGGTTCACGACGACATCGTGCGAAGCGCTTTGGAATCGTGCGGAGGTCGTGAGATCAAGCACACGGGCGATGGCGTCATGGCGTCGTTCTCGTCAGCTGCGGCCGCAGTCCGATGTGCGACGAAAATTCACCAAGCGCTATCGGATCATGCGTGGCAGGGCGACGATTGCTGCGTGAAGGTCCGGATCGGCGCCGCTGCAGGAGAGCCTGTGGAAAGCAACCGAGACCTCTTCGGCTCGACGGTTCAACTAGCGTCGAGGCTTTGTTCACACGCTCAGCCCGAGCAAAGCCTGGTCAGCAACGTGGTTGCCGAATTATGCATCGGGAAGAGTTTGGCGTTCCAGGACCTCGGCGTAGTCACGCTCAAAGGCTTCGACCGCCCGGTCAAGGTTCACGCCGTTCAATAGTCCGGAGGGAGCGATCGCATGAACGTTCCGCACGAAGGTCATTCGGCTGCCTGGGAATACGTCGAGGCTGAACGGATCCTGCGAATCAAGCAGTTTCGACAAGTGGACGGCGAAATCGTCGCGGCATATTTGCACGTAGAGGTTGCAGACGAGGCCGAAGCCCGGAAACTAGCCGAGCCCATCGTCGCAATTCTTAACGACCGATCGAAAGTCAGCGGTATCTGCGAGGTTCGTGACGGGGGCATTCTCTACGTGTATCGGCCGCCGGCCGCGCGGAGGGACCCGGTCTAAAATCCGAGGTCCTCGCGCCCGCGACCAATTCTAGAGCGCCGGACCAAACGGATCGAGTAGTGCGGTATTGCTGCCCTGAATCGTCGAAACCGGAGCAACGTTGCCGTTGGCGCCGGCGGCGAACTTAAACACTGCATTGGCGATGTTATCGGTCACGAAAACGTCGCCGGCCGGATCGAGAGCCACGCCGCCGGGTCGATTGAGAGCGGTGGCGGAGCCGGTGATTTCCGCCGCGGGAGCGACGTTCCCGTTGGAGCCGGCCGCGTAGGTGGTGATGCTCGCGCCCAGATTGTTCGCAACGAAGACGTTGCCCGATGGATCGATCGCAATGCCGAACGGATCGTCCAACTGGGTATTCGATCCGGTGATGTCCGCGGCCGGGGCAACGTTCCCACTCGATCCGGGCGCAAAGACCAATATCGAGTTTGCGTAGAAGTCGCACACGTACAAGTTGCCGCGGGCATCGAAGGCCATGGCACCCGGACCAACGAGCTTCGTTTTTTTGCCCGCAATTCTCAGGATCGGAGCGACGTTACCGCTCGCACCGGCAGCGAACTCCGCGATTTCGGGCTTGGGGCGGTAGTTCGACGCCCACACGTTGCCGGCCGCGTCGATCACGATGCCCTCGACGGCCTTCAATCGCGTCAGCGAGCCGGTTATCGTTGCAGCCGGCGCAACGTTCCCCTGCGCGCCGGGCGCAAACTCGTATATCGTCCTCGTCGAATCGTTCGCGAGGTAGACGCGTTTCGTCGCATCGACGGCAATCGCGACTGGGTCGGTAACGCCGGTAAGACTTCCCGAGATCGAGAAACGCGGCGGAACGTTTCCTGAGTCGGTCTGGCGGAATTCGAGAACGGCGCCGTCGCCGCTCCCGGTATCGTAGCCGCGGTTTGCGACGTAGAGCAGAGCCGCCTTGTTGGGAACGGCGTGATGCACCGAATCGGATGCGACCGGGGGAGTGCTGCCGCTCGAGCCTCCGTTGCACGCCGCCGGTACCAATGCAAGCAAGAAAATTCCCAAACGCGCTGCGTGATGCATTTCATAGACCCCGTGTCATGAAGATTCCGCGGCCTTGATAGCCAAGGCTCTAGGTTGGCGAGCGCTCGGTAGCCGTCCTCCCGCCGGCAGGATTGCAGCCTGACGACACAAACCCGCAGAGACTTCACCTCTTTCGTAAGGAGCCGAGTGTGGCAGACAACCCGTTCGTCCACGTCGAGCTGGCGACGCCCGACCTGGACAAAGCGAAGAAATTCTATGGCGCCCTGTTTGACTGGGAACTCGATGACACCCGGATGGATGACTACACCTTGATCGGGGTCGGAGAGCATGAGTACGGTGTCGGAGGCGGCATGATGACTGCGCCTTCGCCTGACGTACCGCCGCACTGGCTTGCCTACGTATCCGTCGACGATATTCGTGCGTCGACCGATAAAGCGAAGTCGCTGGGTGCAACGATCGTTAAAGACGTCACGCCCGTCGGCACCTTCGGATCGTTAAGCATCATCAAAGACCCGACCGGAGCGGTGCTGGGACTTTGGAAATCAGAGCGCCAAGAGGGCGCACCGGAATAACGCGTTTTCGCGGCGGGCCCGTTGCGGGGCCGCCGATACGTTCTCAGGCCGGCGGTGCTTGGCTTACGACGACGCCGTGACGAATGTTCGGCACGATCAGCGGGTGCACGAACTATCGATCGTCGCCTGCTGGCCGGCGCCCGAAATGACTTCGTGGAAAGTTACGTTGTTTTCGCTTACCCGCGTATACGTGCTCGTGACGGTCATCGACATCGGCCCAATCGCACTCGTTCCCGTATACGTCTTTCCGTCGGGCGACGTTGCCGTGCCATGAGCTCCAGTACTGTCCGCGCTAGCGCTCCAGTACGTCTTCATCTTGTCGGCGTATCCGAAATAGTCGTCGCCGGCATAATCCGCCGACGCAACGTGATCGTGAAAAGCGTTGCCCGGCACGACCTCAAAGGTCACCGTCGTCGGCTCGCTGTGCGCCGGCTGACCGTTCATCGCCGGAACCTGCGTGGTACAGTTCCAACTGCCGACGAGATAACTGAAGGGCGCCATTTGGCCGGTGAGCGTAGCGTCGGCGGCCCGCGCCGGAGCCATCCCGGAGAACGCCGCGAGCGCCAGCACACCGATCGATCCAAGAAATATGCGCATGCCCCAAACCTTTCTCTGATGAAGAGAAGAACCAGGCATTCGGTTTTCTGGCGCACGCGCGGCTCTCCTTGGGCGCTGCCGGAGGAGGCGCGTACTGCGGGGGACGCCAACACAATCACCTTGACGTACGTCGACGTGGAACGCGAGGACGCCGCGATCGTCCTCACCATGCAGCGCCCCGAGCGCCGCAACGCCCTGTCGCTCGACATGATGCGCGAGCTCGACGGTGCGCTTGCCGCCGCCGGCGAGGATCCGCGAGCGCGAGCCGTGATCCTCCGGGGAGACGGTCCGGCGTTCTCGGCAGGTCACGATCTGCGAGAGCTGGTGGATCGTGACGTCGAAGCCTATCGGGCCATATTCGACGCGTGCGTCGCCTTGATGGAGCGGATTTCGGCCATCCCCCAGCCCGTGATCGCCGAGGTCGCCGGGATCGCGACGGCGGCGGGGTGCCAGCTGGTGGCCGCATGCGATCTGGCAGTCGCCTCCACACAGGCGACCTTCGCCACCCCCGGGGTCCGAATCGGGCTTTTCTGCAGCACACCAATGGTCGCTCTGACGCGGGCCATCGGCCGCAAGCGCGCCATGGAGATGCTGCTCACCGGTGAGCCGATCGATGCCGCGACCGCCCAGGAATGGGGGCTGGTGAACCGCGTCGTGCCGCTGGAGCGGCTCCACGCCGAGGCCTCCGCACTGGCTGCCAGGGTTGCTTCGTCGAGCCGCACCGTCGTGGGGATCGGCAAGGCGGCCTTTTATGCACAAGTCGACCTCGACGCGACGGCGGCGTACGCGTACGCCAAGGAAGTCATGACGATGAACGCCTTAGCTGCCGACGCCCGCGAAGGCATTGGGGCGTTTCTCGAGAAGCGCGCGCCGGTTTGGCAGCATTGACAAACGCGACATCTTTTGGTTAGGTTATTTGGTTACGTGATATGGAATTGATCGGCGCCGCTCTCGTGGGCTAAGAGCGTGCGCTACGAATCATCAAAAGCGTCGCCCACACCCGGTATGCGCGAACCCGACAAAAAGGGCATTGCGTATACGCGACGGCAAGGGGGCTCGCCTACGGCGAGTCCTCTTGTTTTCCCGAGGAAGGCTACCTCCAACCTTGCATGAGCGGGCCCGTCGGTCCGGCGGTCGAAAGCCGACGGCGTGAACGTGACCTTCTTGCCGCCGCGCACTCGCTATGCCGTGATCGTCTTGTTGGTCGCGCTCGCCGCGTCGCTGGTCGTGACGGCTTTCCGCGTGCGTGCGGAGTCGCACGCCCGTCGGGTCGAACTCGCGATGGATTATCAAGATTTCGATGCGTTGGCGCGTTCGTACAACTATAACCCGGCAGCATTCTTGATTGCGCTGCGGCGCGCCGGCCTCACGTCGCTGGCAGTGACCGAAGAACTGGGGGCAAACGTCGGCGCCGACGGTAAAGCCTACGTAACCACCGGCGGGGCGCTGATGAATCAGGCGCGCATCTCGCCCATCAGCGATCCATTGCTGGCCAAACTCGTAGCCGCGAGGCGAATCGATCAGGGCGCGGTCTACTTACTCGTTTCCGATCCTTCCGACTACCACCGGTATCGGACGCAACTCGCCTTGCATTTCATGCCCAAGAGCGTGCGCGTCTTGCGCGGCACCCGGCCATGGCTGCTCGAAGTGCGCACCCAAATCGACTACTTCAACAACACCGCACTCGGCATCCCGACGTCGCAAATCGAACTCGCACGAAAACTCGGCCTATTGTTGATTCCCCGCTTTCAGAACGACGAGCGTTTTGGGGAGCCGCAAATCGAAGCGAGCGTTGACGACGTGCTGCGCTACGATCCCAAGGTCTCCACCGTAATCTTTTTCGGTTTGCGCAATCAGGTGATCGGCTACCCCGATCATTTGGAAGATGCGGCGGCCGTTTTCAAGCGGCACGCGTTCAGCTTCGGCTCGATCGAAACGTACGACGACAGCCAAATTCAGAAAGGGAACGACACCTTGGCGCGGCTCATTCCGGGTCGCACCGTGCGCGTCCAGGCCATCGCCAAAACCGAGTTGGACAAGATCAAACTCGACGTCGCGGTGGCGCGCTACGTTCTCGGCGTTCGCGAGCGCAACGTTCGGGTCGCGTATCTGCGTCCGTGGGATCATCAGGACGCCGACCTTTCGATTGAAAAAACGAACGTCGAAATGGTCGCTCAAATCGCCGGACAGCTCAAAGCCGCCGGTTTCCGGTTGGGACGCGCGACGCCGATTCCGCTGTATCGCGGTAACAACGCAATTTTGGTCGCGATTGCGGCCCTGGCGATTCCATCGATCTTCGCGCTTTTGCTCGATTTCTTCGGCTGGTATCGTCGCGTCTGGGCGGTTCTGGCGTACGGTCTTACGGTGCTGCTCTACGCCGGCGGCGTGGCGTCGCATCACGATATGTTCGCGCGCTCGGTGCTCGCGCTTGCGGGCGCCCTGCTCTTTTCGACGGCGGCGTTTTTGGTGCTGATCCCGGCTTTTCGCGAGACGCCCGCGACGCGAATGGGCGTGCAGCTGCTGCGCTGCGTGGGGTGGACGCTCGCCGCCACCGGCGTCGCGCTGCTCGGCGCGTTGGTCGTCGTGGGGATTATGAGTTCGCCGCTCGCAATGGAAGAAATCGAGCGCTTTCGCGGAGTGAAGCTGGTGCTGGCGTTGCCTCCGCTGATCGCCTTGATTCTCTACGTCTTCGACCGGCGCTTCGGATCGGGCGTCGAGCGTCCCCGCGACGTCTTCGTGTCCCCTATTTTGACTTATCAACTGCTCGCCGGTATCGCAATCGTCGCCGCTGCCGCGCTGCTGGTCGTGCGCAGCGGCAATGACAGCGACATCTCGCCGTCGCAGTTCGAACTGGCGCTACGGCACGTGCTGACGGTCGTGTTGAGCGTGCGTCCGCGGTTTAAGGAGTTTCTCGTCGGCGTCCCGTGCCTGATGCTGGTACCGGCGCTCCTTGGCGCTCACCGCCGCGCGATCGGGTGGCTCTTGTCGCTCGGTATCGGTGTCGGCATCGGCGACGTGATCGATACC
>JBAUZB010000028.1:0-1750 GCA_049585095.1 Candidatus Tumulicola sp. | reverse complement strand
GTCGAGGAGGAACGCCGCATCGCGGTAGGCGCCGGCGCGGCTTCCCGGAAACAGCGCGATCGCCGTTGAGAAGCCTTCGAGCGCGCGCTGCGCGCGGGGATCGCCGAACCCCGAAGCGAGGTCTGCGATGACGTTTGCCGCCGGCTCGACGTCGAGCCCGTGCCGAGCCAGACGGCGTGCGGTCGCGACGTCGCGCACGAAACACGCGGCCGCCCGCCGCACCAGCCGCTCTTCCAGCCTGCCGTACGGCGCGACGTTGACGCTTTTTGCGGTGCCGACGAAAATCGCCGGCGCGCCGGATGCCAGCGCCATGAACAGCGCGAACGCGTCGCCGACCGCGACCGTCACCGCATATTGGCCGCGCGACGATTGCAGAAAACGCCGTTGCGCGAAGGTCAGTCCGAGCAGACCCGCGCGCAGATCGCGTGCGATGTTGCGCAGGTTTCCCATGGCGAACAATCCACCGCTCGGCATCGTGCGCCGAGGACCGACGTCGCGCATGGATTCCCACGTGGAAGCGAGGTCGCCGACCAGCGCCAGATGATCGACCCGCAATTCCGGCGCTAGCGCGCGCAGCTCGATCGCGATGCGATCGGAAATCGACGCTTCGCCGTGTCCGTTGCTGACGAAGAGCGCGGCCTTCACGCCGACCCCAGCAACGGAAGCAGTGCGAATGCCGACAGCGTAAAGCGCCGGAGCGACGCGTCGTACGCGAGTTCGCTCTGCGACACGTATTGCCCGTAGGGGCCGGCATGAACGATGGGCACGGCGCCGACGTACTCCGGCTCGAACAGCGTGTCGTGGCTATGGCCGCCCAGCAGTAAGTCGATTCGAGGAATCCGTTCGGCGAGACGGCGGTCGAGAGCGAGCCCGACGTGCGACAGCACGACGAGCATCGCTCCTTCGGGCATGGCTGCAGCGTATGGAGCGACGGCGTCCCACGGATTCAAAAAACGCCACCCGAACAATCGTTCCCACGGACTACCGATTGGATACTGCATGATCAGCAGGCCGAGCACGTGAATCGGCGCCGTCGCGCTTTCGAAAACCAGAGACCGAGCGAACGGCAGCGGTCGATCCTTCACGTCGACGAGGTTGGTACAGACCAGCGGGTGCCGCATCCGTTCCGCGCGCGCCCGCAGCACGGGAAACAGGTAGTGAAATTCGCGGTTTCCGATGGCTTGGGCGTCGTAACCCGCGGCGTCGATCTCGCGGACGATCGGTTCGTCGCGCCGATAGACGGTTTGGCTTCCGCGTAACGAGTCGCCGCAATCAAAAAGCAGGCCGGGTTCGCGCTCGCGCAACTCGTGCAGACGCGGAACGATGCCGCGCCGATCGTGCAAATCGGAAGTGTGGTAGATCCGAATCACGACGATGCGATCGCGGCTCCCGCCGGCGACTTCGACAGCGCGACCGCAAATTCGGCGCAGCGTTTCAAAGCGTCGGGCGGCCCGAGCGCTTCACGAAGGGCCTCAAACTGAGAATACTGTTTTGAGGGATCGCGCAGGATCGACTCCATCTCGTCGGCCAGCCGCAGCGGCGTGGCTTGCTCTTGCAGTAGCTCCGGAACGACTTCGCGATCGAGCACCAGATTCGGCAACGTGATGAAGCGGTGCTTGATCATCGTGCGTCCGAGCTTGACCAAAACCGGCGCGATGACGTAGAACGCGACCGCGGGTACGCCCGACAGCGCGGTTTCCAGAACCGCCGTTCCCGACGCCACCCAGGCGGCGTCGGCACCGGCGACCGC
>JBAUZB010000027.1:0-5249 GCA_049585095.1 Candidatus Tumulicola sp. | reverse complement strand
CCGCTCGGCAGATGAGCGCGACGTCGGCGCAGCAAGCCCAGCAGGCAGCGTCGGCCGCAAATCAAGACTTCATGGCCTATCAGCAAAGCGTCGTCGCGCAAGATAATGCGGCGACTTCGGCGATAGCGCGGCAGCTCCAAGCCCAAGCCGCCGAAAAGTTTCGCGCCAAAGCCGAACAACTGGCACAAAATGAGACCGACCTTTCGCTGCGGCTGAGTCAAGCCGACGCCACCCAGCGCCTCGCCATCAAGACCCGTCTTTCGAACCTAGCGCTGGACGAAGAAACGCGAAAACAACTACTGGCCCAAATGGCGTCCCTCAACGGCAAAGAAAGCGCGGCTCTCGGCGCGCAGCGCCGTGCCGACGCGACGACGCTGAATGCCTACCGCGCGCAGCTCGACGCCGAAACCAGCGCGGCGGTGCGGTCCCAGGTCGGCTCCATTGCGGGTCAAACCCGGGCGAAAATCGCCGAGCGCCGCAACGAGGTGGGGCAGCAGTTGCGCAGCCTCGGACCGCCGGCGTTGCCGGCGACCCTTCCGTCCGGAGTTCGCGCCAAGATCGCGGCGATTCATCGGCAGTTCACCGGGCAGTTCCAGGCCGACGCGCAACGAACGGTTGCCGACTACGATGCCACCAAGGCCGATCTGGACCGTCAGTTTGCAGCTCTGCACGGTGCCGACGTCGGGGCGACCGGAACCGCGGCCAAAGAGCTCGATACGCTGCAAAAACACCGGGATACTCTGTACAGGCAAATCGTCGATCAAATTACGCGGGAAGCGACGCGCATTGCAAAGGATCGCGGGTTCAGCATCGTATTCGGCAACGTGGCCGTCGCAAACGGCGGCTACGACCTAACGAACGATCTCATTAAGGACGTTGAGAGCCTACACGAGTGAAACATAACGACGTGTTCATTAGAACGATAACCGCACTGACCGCCGCCACGGTGTTGAACGCTTGCGGAACGGCCAGCCCGATCGGGCTCGTCGACGTCCAGCGTATCGTTGCAAACTGGCCGGAGTATCAAAACTATCAGAATCAACTGCTGGCCGACGAACGCTCGATTGCCTCCGGCCGAGGAAATCGAGCGCAAAAGCTGCGCGCGACCGTGACCATGCAGCGAAAATATACCAAGATTACCGAACAGCTGACGCAACAGATTCGCGACGCTTCGTCCAAAATCGCGCAGCAGAAACGGCTCCAACTCGTGCTGACGCGCGAAGGCATCGGTTACGGCGGCGTCGATATCACCGGCGACGTCGAAAAATCCCTCAATATTACGGAGAAGGCAACGCCGACGCCCGCCACCGGCCAGTAAGCGGGGACTCTCGAAGTATGCTGGGCACGCTGCAAGAGCTTGCTGACCGTGTCGGCGGAACCGTCGTCGGCAACGGTCGCTTAGAGATCGGGCGCATCGCCGCCGTCGAAGAGGCGGGTGCCGACGCACTGACGTTTGCCACCGACGAACGTTATTTCTCGGCCGCCCTGAACAGCAAAGCCGCCGCCGTACTCGTCGACGCGGCAATTCCCCGCGGTTCGGCTGCGAAGCCGCTGTTGGTGGTCGAAAACGCGCGGCACGCGCTGGCGCGCCTGCTGAAGGCGTTGCGTCCCGAGCGGCCGCGCGGGCCGTTCGTGCACGCTTCGGCAGCGATCGAGCCCGATGCCGACCTTGCGCCCGACGTGTACGTTGCCGCCCACGCCTACGTCGGCCGGCGCGCGAGCATCGGCAGCGGCAGCGTGATCGGATGCGGCGCGTACGTCGGTGACGATGCGAGGATCGGCCAATCCTCGTGGCTGCATCAGCACGCCTCCCTGATGGAACGCTGCCGCATCGGCGACCGGGTCGTGCTGCACGCAGGTTGCGTCATTGGAAGCGAGGGTTTCGGCTGGGCGTTCATCGACGGCCGTCTCGAGCGTATCCCGCAAGTCGGCGACGTCGTGCTCGACGACGACGTGGAGATAGGTTCGAACACGTGCGTCGATCGCGCGCAAACCGGCAGTACCCATATCGGCTGCGGAACGAAGATCGATAATCTCGTCCAAATCGGTCACAACTGCCGCATCGGCAAGCATTGTGCGCTGGCGTCATTGACCGGCCTGGCCGGCTCGACGGTCATTGGAGACTACGTAAAAGTTGCGGGACAAGTCGGTACCCGCGGACACATGACGATCGGCTCGGGCTCGACCGTTGCCGGCCAGTCCGGCGTGTGGGGCGACGTTCCCGAAGGCGTCACGGTGTCGGGCAATCCCGCTCGCGAACATCGCGAAGAGCTGCGGCGAGAGGTCATGATTCGCAAACTGCCAAAGCTCGTTGCTCGTGTCGACGCTCTGGAACGCGCGCTCGAGCGCGATCGCGAATAACGCCGGGAAAGCTTGATTTGACGCAGGCGACCCTGGGTGCCGCACTGCGGTTCGAAGGCGTTGGCCTGCACACCGGAGAGCCCGGGCTCGTCGAGGTAACCGCGGCGCCTGCCGACAGCGGAATCGTTTTCGTCCTGCAATCGCCGCGCGATCGGGGGACGCCCGTTATGGTGCCGGCGATTGCCGACAACGTCGTCGACACGTCGCGGGCCACGGTAATTGGCCGCGACGGCGCGCGCGTATCGACGACCGAACACTTGCTGTCGGCGCTGTTTGCGACCGGCGTTACGAACGCTCGGATCGCCGTCGACGGACCGGAAATCCCGATTGCCGACGGCAGTGCGCGCGATTTTGTGGATGCGATCGACGCGGCTGGAATCGTATCGCAAGATCGTCCACGCAAGGTGCTGTCGCTCGACGAGCCGGTCGTCGTGCGCGACGGTGAGCGCATGATCGCGGCGCTTCCGGCCCCCGCCTTCCGGGTGCGTTTCGTTGCCGAATTTCCCCCACCAATCGGTGCGCAGTACTTTTGCGGTGAGATTGAACCGGCGTGCTATCGCCGAGAAATCGCGGGCGCGCGCACGTTTGGCTATTTGCACGAAGTTGAAGCGTTGCGCGAACGCGGCTTGGTGCGTGGTGCGACCCTCGAAAACGCGCTCGTCTTCACGGCCGACGGACCGGTGCAGCCGCTGCGCTGGCCCGACGAAGTCGTGCGGCACAAAGTGCTCGATCTCATCGGCGATTTGGCATTGCTGGGCGCCTGGCCGCAATTCGAAGTCGTCGCGTTCAAGAGCGGGCACGACCTGCACTCGGTGGCAACCCGCACGTTGCGGGCGAAGCTGCGCGTGCCGTCCAGCTAAGGGAGAACCGTGGCAGAACTACACATTCGGCAAATCTTGGAGGTCTTGCCTCACCGCTATCCGATCCTTCTCATCGATCGCATCACCGAGCTGGAGCCGATGGTGCGGGTCCGCGGATACAAGAACGTCACCTACAACGAGCCGGTCTTCACCGGACACTTTCCCGGCAATCCGCTTTTGCCCGGGGTGTACATGCTCGAAGCGATGGCGCAACTCGGAGGAGCCGTCGTGCTGGAACCCGGCGAGTTCTCGCGCAAGACGCCGTATCTCACCGGCATCGACAAGGCAAAATTCCGCCGGCCGGTCGTGCCGGGCGACCGTCTCGACATGGAAGTCACGATGCTCCGGCACCGGCGGAATATCGGCTGGGTTTCGACGGTAGCCAAGGTCGACGGACAGTTGGCATGCTCGGCCGAACTGAGCTTTTCGATCATTTCCGATCCGGGAATGTTCGGAGCGGATCCGTCGGTGCTGCACTCGTGATTCATCCGACCGCCATCGTGCATCCCGGCGCCGAGATCGGAAGGCGCACCGAGATCGGGCCGTTCTGCATTATCGGCGAGCACGTGACGGTCGGCGCGCGAACCGTCTTGCAGGCACACGTCGTCGTGAACGGCTGGACCGAAATCGGCGAGGACTGTCAGGTGTACCCGTTCGCCACCATCGGCGCGGCTTCTCAAGACCGCAAGTACAGCGGGGAACGTGCGATGACGCGCGTCGGCAACCGTACCGTCTTGCGGGAATACGTCAGCATTCAGCGTGCGACCGGTCACGGGGAGACGACCTCCGTCGGGGACGACTGCCTGCTGCTGGCGTACGTGCACGTCGCACACAACTGCGTGCTCGGGGACGGCGTAACCATGAGCAACCTCGCGCAACTAGCCGGTCACGTCGTCGTCGGAGACTACGCCACGATCGGCGGCCAAGCCGGCGTTCATCAGTTCACTCGCATTGGGCGCTACGCCATGATCGGCGGCGCGACCAAACTCACAAAAGACGTGGCACCGTTCTTCTTGATCGAAGGAAATCCGGCGCGACCGTATGGGCTCAACAGCGTCGGATTGCGGCGGGCGGCATTCTCGCCGCAGGAGCGCAACGAGATCAAGAAATTCTACAAGATCCTGTACGACCCAAAGCTCAACGTTTCCAAGGCAATCGAGGCGATGAAGGCGGAGGTCGCGACCGATCCGGGACGCGAGATTATTACGTTTCTCGAGGCTCAATCCGAACGCGGCGTCCTGAAGTGACGGAACTCTCGGCGCCCGGCTGTCGCTGCTTATCCAGAGACCGTCGAGCCGGCACGTCGTCTGAGGAAGCGCTTCGTCACCGTGCGGTATTTTTTCTCTAGCGGCGAACCGTCGGGCGAGTCGAGTGCGGTGCTGCTGGCGCACGCGATACGCGCCGTCGACCCGCAAGCGCGCTTCGAAGGCATCGGCGCCGGCCAAATGCGCGCCGCCGGCTTCGACATTTGGCGCGATCACACCGGTTGGGCGAGCATGGGGCCGCTGGCGGCTTTGCCGCGCATTCCCAAGCTGCTGGCAGCGATGTGGCGCACGGCCTACCACCTCGTTCGAACGAAGCCCGATTTAATCGTCTTAGTCGACTTCGGCGTCTTCAACTTGCGTTTGGCGATGACGTTGCGCCGGCTGGGATATCCCGGCCCCGTGCTCGATCTCTTTCCTCCCGGCACGTGGCTCGACGACGCGAAGAAAGCGCGCGCGGTGAGTGCGGTTGCGGTGCCGATGACGGCATTCGCCCATCAAGAGAAGTTTTATAAAAGCATTGGTTGCCCGGTCGTGTACTTCGGTCACCCGATCGTGGGCGAGTATCGTTGCCGTGCTTCGCGCCCGGCGCCGGCCGCCGACGGCGGCACGATCGCCATTCTTCCCGGCAGCCGGCGGGGAGAAGTGCGCCGTCATCTTCCGCTGCTGATCGAAGCCTTTCGCCTGCTCAAAACGCGCCGGCCGAACCTTGCGGGCGTCGTCGGTGCGGCCGACGATTCGGCCGATGCGCGCATTCGCCGTATCC
>JBAUZB010000026.1:0-11200 GCA_049585095.1 Candidatus Tumulicola sp. | reverse complement strand
CACCAGTTGCGCGAACCCGCGCCGCAGCCGGGACCCGAGCCTTCTGCGACGCCGGCACCGCCGCCCGAGCCGGCTGCGCAACCCAACGAAACGCCGGCGTTCGACGGTGCCTTGGCTCCCGTCGCACGCCGCATGGAACGCGTGAAGCTGTCGCCGGCATTCGTGCGCGACGCACTGGTGCCGGGGGCGACGCTCGAACTCAACGAACTGGCGATGCGGTGGGCCGGCATGCCCAACAAAAACGAGCGGGCGGCGTTGCGCGAAGTCTTAGACGCGCTCGCCGGCGCGCAGTATCTCGAACCGATGGGAGATGAAACGTGGAAGGTTCTTCGCGCCGCACCGTAGCGCGCATCACGGTCGCCACCCTGTGCGCGACACTCGCCGCGATTGGCGGCGCGACGCTGGCGCGGGCGTCGGCCGGCCCCCCCGAGCAGACCGGCACGTTTGCCTTGCTCGGCGGTACGCCGAAGATCGTTTCGAAGTTTTGGGCGACGACGAGCAGCGGACTCAGCTCGACGCTGCACGTCCGCCAGTTCGCGATCGGCTCGTCAAAGCCGATCTTCGACTACAGCATCGAAATGCAGAAAACCATCCACCTGGTGGTGATTCGCGACGACTTCGCGACCTTCGATCACCTGCATGCGGCGTTCAATACTACGACCGGCACGTTCGTCGAGCCCTTTACCAAAGAACCGAATCACCGCTACTACGTGTATGCCGACACGACGCCGCGCGGAATCGGCCAGCAAGTCTTTCGCTTCAGCATCGAAAGCGACGGGCCGGTCGCCGCGCACCCACAGTCGCTGACGCCGTCGGCGGCGACCGAATCCGTCGGTCCCTACACCGTCGAACTCCAGAAAACGACGCTGACCGCCAACGAGGAACAATCGGTCGAACTCACGGTCAACGAAAACGGTCATCCGGCGGGAGATCTGGGGTCGTATCTCGGCGCCCCGGCGCACTGCGTCTTCATCAACACGTCGACGCTGCAGTACGTGCACGTGCATCCGATGGTGCGCAACGGAAACACGCACGGCAAGGGACCGATCGAGATGAACATGAGCGGCGTGGGGCCGCTGATGGAACTGGACGTTCCCGCCTTGCCGCCCGGAACGTATAAACTGTGGGTTCAGTTCCGCGGCAAGGCGTACAAGCTGTACACGATACCGTTTACGCTAGCCGCGCACTGAGGCGCCGCACGTATTTCGCTCCGATGGCGACGAAAAAGAGAATCGTTGCCAGCAGCACGATCGTCGCACCGCTCGACGCGCGCACGTAATAGGAAAGGTAGAGCCCGCCGACGGTACTGGCCGCGCCGAAGACGGCGGCCAGCGCCATCATCGGTGCAAACCGCGACGTCAGCTGATAGGCGGCGGCAGCCGGCGTCACCAGTAGGGCGGCGACCAGTACGATCCCGACGGCCTGCAATGCCACCACGATGGTCAGCGCCAGCATCACCAGTAAGGCATACTCGTAGGTGGGCGCCGCGATCCCGCTGGCCTGCGCGACCACCGGATCGAACGACGTGTAGAGCAATCCGCGAAACGCTACCACGACGGTAAGCGCAACCACCGCGCTCAGGCCGAGAATCAGCCACAAGTCCTGCGGCTGCACCGACAAGATGTCGCCGAACAGAAAACTCTGCAGATCGACGGCGTAGCTGCGCTGTTGGCTCATGAGATAGACGCCCAGCGCGAACATACCGGTGAAGAGGACGCCGATGGTGGTGTCGAGCGAGATGCGGCCGCGGCGCGACACGAAGCCGATGCCCACCGCGGTGACGACCGCGACGACCGCAGCGCCGATATAGAAGCTGGCGCCGCGCAGATAGGCGATGACGATGCCGGCGAACGAGGCGTGCGCGATGCCGTCGCCGATGAACGACAGCTTGCGCAGCACGACGTAGGTGCCCATCGTCGAGCACAGCAGCCCGACCGCGAGCGCCGCGACGAAGGCGCGCTGCATGAATGCATAGTGGAATGGCTGCACGAGCACGTCGAGACTCACCGGCGCAACTCCGGATGCACCGCGTGGGCTTCGTGAGCTTCGTGGTCGGTGCGCAGGTGACCGTGGGTGTGGGTGTGCTCGCGAATGGCGGCATACGCGCCCGACGCGACGACTTCACGCGGTTTGCCCAGCGCGAGCACGCGACGGTCGAGCACCAAGAGACGATCGAACCACTCGTCGACGCGGTCGAGATCGTGGGTGGCCATAATCACCGGCATGCCCTGTTTCACGAGCTTGCGCACGAGCGTGCCGAGTGCGTCTTCGGTGGCCGCATCGACGCCGGTCGTCGGCTCGTCGAGCAACAACAGCCGCGGCTCCTGCGCGATCGCCCGCGCCACGAACACACGCTGCTGCTGGCCGCCGGAAAGATGGGCGATGTGGCGGCCGGCCAACGCTTCCATGTTGACCTCTTCGAGCGCGCGGCGGACGACCGCGCGGTCGTGCCCGCCGAAACGGCGCCAAAACGGAAGGCGCGCGAATCGCCCCATGCTGACCACGTCCCACACGGTCGCCGGAAACGTCCAATCGACGGCTTCGATTTGCGGCACGTAGGCAATCGAGCCGGGCGGCAACTTACGCGGCTGCGCGCCCAGCACGCACAGTTCGCCACTCGACGGCGTCAGCAGTCCGGCCAGCGCTTTGAGCAGCGTCGACTTTCCCGAGCCGTTCGGGCCGACCACGCCAAGCGCTTCGCCGAAGTGCACCGCGATGGTCGCGTCGAGCAGCGCGTTGAAGTCGTCGTAGCGCACCGTGAGGTCGCGCGTGACGACGGCTTCGCCGGCGGCGCAGGTCAACGGCGGCACCTTCATTTGAGCGCCTTCACGATGACGTCGGTATCGTATTCGAGCATCGCGATGTAGTTGGCAACGCGCGGATCGGTGCCGATGGAGTCGTCGTAGAGATTCTCGACGACGCTGATGCCGGCGCCCTGCGCGATGGCATAGAGCAGCTTCGGACTGTATTCCGGCTCGCTGAACACCGCGTGCACGCCGTGCTGCTTGGCGAGATCGATCAGATCGGCGATCTGCTGCGGATTGGGCTCTTGGCCGGGATTGCGCTCGACGAAGCCGAGAGTCGTGATGCCGAAGCGGTCGTTGTAGTACTGCCACGCATTGTGGAAGACGATCATGTAGCGCTTCGACGGCGGAATGGTGGCGATTTTCGCACGGATTCGCGCTTCGAGCGCGTCGAGCTGGCGGTTGTAGCGCGCGGCGTTGCTCGCGAAGATCGTGGCGTCTTTGGGATCGACCGCCGCGAGGCCGTCGCGAATTTTCAACACGTAGCGTTTGGCGAGTTGCGGATCCATCCACAGATGCGGATTGTCGTTCTTGGTCGGAAGGCCGTCGGCGCAGACGACGACGCGGACGTTGGGGGCCGCGGTGTTGCGCAAGAGGCGCTGGAGCCAAGTTTCCAGACCGGCGCCGTTTTCGACGAGCAGCTGCGCTTGCGAGATGCTGGCGACGTCTTGGGGCCGGGGCTGAAACGTCTCGGGCGACGCGCCGACCGGCACGATGTTCGTCACCTGCACGCGATCGCCGCCGACGCCGATCGCGAACGAGTTCAGCGTCGAAATCGTCGTCACGACTTGAATTTTGTTTGGCGATTGGGCATTCGAAGATTCGTTGCGTGCGGCGCAGCCGAAAAGATCGAGCGCGAAGGCGCCGGCCGCGACGAGCGCCGTGAGGCGCGCTACGAGCGGCGGCATTCGCGGCAGTTTCCGAAGAACTCCATGGCGTGCTCTTCAAGTTCGAAGCCGTTGAGCGTACGGAGCGAGTCGGCGAACTGATCCACCGCCGCGCAGTCGACGTCTTCGACGCGGCCGCAGGTGCGGCAAATCGCGTGATGGTGATGGCGTTCCGGCGCGCACAGCATGTAGGCGGCCTCGCCGGCCGGATCGGTGCGCAACGCGACGTCGCCCTTGCCCTGCAGGTAGTCAAGCGTGCGATAGACGGTGGAAAGCGACACCTTCGCTTCGGCGTCCTCGAGCGTTTGGTGAATTTCCGCGGCTGAGAGAAAGCGCCGCTCGCGGCCGAGGATGGCGGCGATCAGTTCGCGGGGACGGGTGGCATAATCGGCGCGAGTGCCCACGCGGAGCCTATTTGAGAACGATTTGCAAAATCATCCTTGGGGCGGGGACGGATAGGGCGACGGCGTCGGGGTGGCCGGCGGCGGCACCGGCGTGGGGCAGATCGCGACGGCTTGCTTCGCCTGATCGGCGATTTGATCGCGCCAGTAGGCGGAGGTTTCGGAATAGGCCGGCAGCGCCAGGCCGAGCGCCGCGGCACGGGTCTGGACCTTCGGCAGAACCTCGGCGACCGACTTGGGCACGTTTCCGCCCTCGTCGTTCACCGTCGCCGCAAGCGCCAGCCACGCCTGGGCGAGCATCGCCGACGGCAATGCTTTGGCTGCCGGAGGGCACGAGGCATTCAGCTTGGCGGCAATATCGGATTCCAGCGCCAGCGCCCAGGCCGTGGTGGCGTTGAGCTGGGCGAACAGCGGCGCTTTGTCGGTGTCGGTGGCGCACATGCTATCGAGCACGCCGTGTTCCTCGTTGAGCGCAGCGAGGATGTCGGCAATGTCGCCCAAACGCGCGTTCAGGGCGGCCGAATTGCCGCGCGCCGGGTGCGCATCGTAGTTCCGAATCTGGCCCTGATAGTCGTCGATCACGCGCGGATTGCAGCGGCTCGCGGCCGCAACCGCGCTCGCCGAAATCGCCCCAGAACGCTCCGCGGCCGGCGCTCCCGCCGGCCCCATCGCCACCACCACAATCATTGCGGCTCCGAAAACCGCTCCCGCTTTCCCGACAATCATAGGTTGAAGGTGCCGACCTACCCGAGTATAATCCTACGGCGGCCCGTGGGGATGTGGCTCTGCTGGTAGAGCACTTGCTTCGCATGTAAGGGGTCTGGGGTTCGAGTCCCCACATCTCCACCACGTTTTAGCCTTAAATTACTGGTATATTTTGACGACTCCGCGCCGCGAGAGTGGTCCTACCGCTGAGCCTAACAACCTATTTTACAACCTATGTTGAGGCCTTCTAGTGCCGCAGGAGGCTCCTTTTCGCGGTTCGCGACACTGACGGTGCTAGAGTCCGCTGCAGTCCTTCTGTAAGTGCGTCCTTTATTTCAGGAGCGAATCTAGGACGTCCGCGGCCTCTCGGTCAGCTCCGGCGACGAGGTGACCGTAACGGTCTAGGGTCAGACGGGTAGTCGTGTGCCCCAAACGAGCGGCAACCGACTTGACTGGGACGCCCTCCGCTAATGCCAGTGTAGTCATCGAGTGCCTGAGTCCGTGGATCGTGACCCTGTCGAGCTTCGCCGCGGTCAAGATTGGCTGGAAGTGACGCTGTCGGAGATTTGAGCGCCTTGGGTGTCCACCGCTACGGGTCGTGAAGACGTATGAGGAGCCGTGACCCTCGGACTTCGCCGCCGTCTTCCTCTTACGCAGTGCGGCGAGCGCGATCGTGCCGAGCTCAACACGCCGGCGCGATCCCGTCGTCTTGAGTGGCCCGACTTCAACGAACCCGTTGACCTCGGCCAGCGACTGCCGGATGGCCAGCGCCCCGTTCTTCAGATCGACGTCCCG
The DNA here is from genome assembly GCA_049585095.1 of Candidatus Tumulicola sp. Lineage (GTDB taxonomy): Bacteria > Vulcanimicrobiota > Vulcanimicrobiia > Vulcanimicrobiales > Vulcanimicrobiaceae > Tumulicola. The sequence goes on along the minus strand of JBAUZB010000026.1, from coordinate 5,608 downwards.
CCACTCAAGCCCAAGCGCCTCGCCCAGTCGCAGGCCACCCGTCAATAGGAGCACCCAAAGAGCCTCGAAGTCTGTGCCGCGCGCATGCTTGAGGAAACGCTTCGCCTCCGCCAGACCCAGCGGGCGGGTTTCCTTGTATCGATGTCGCGGTCGTTCCACGGCGCGAAACGGATTCGGCTTAAAGTATTTGCGACGTCGAATCGCGACCTCGATAGCGCCAGACATCATTACACCAACGCGGTGAAGGATCGAGCTACCTGCGCCCTTCTCGCGCATCGTTGCATACAGCCGCTCGACATGCGGAACGTCGAACCTCTCTAGCGATATACTACCTATACCCGGAGCAGCATGGTTGCGCCACATGCCTTCGTAGAGGGCATACGTGTTAGCGGAGCGATTCGGTCGAACGTCGTTGCGCAGCCACTGCTCGATCAACTCGCAAAGTGTGCCCTTCGCGGCTGGTTGGATGTTGCCGCCTCCGCGGGCGATTTCGTCCTGTACTTTTCGTGCTAAATCAGCTCTAGTTCGAGCGTAAAGATATTTACGCTGACGACGACCATTGACGCCCGAACCGAGGTCGACGGAGAATTGCCATCTGCCGTCAGGTCGTTGAACTATGCTACCCTCGCCCTTTGCGCGTCGCTTACTTGGCATGGGATCCTTCCAACGCTTCTTGTCCTTGCTCCATAAGGAATGCTCGACGCTCCGGATCTTCCGCTTCTGCAAAGTCGCTCCAGATTATATTGGAGTGCAAACGTTCCAGCATTTTTTTCACTGGCCACTTGCGGCGGTTGAAAACCAACGTCAAGACGTGTTCTAGAGCAAGCCACTCATCCCAATCCAAAGGAGCAAAGTCCACCTCGCCCGCCCTGTACTCTTGCGAGTCGAAGGCGATTAGTGCACAGTATAAGTTCTCCCAAATTGTCGATAACAATTCTTCTCGCCGGATGCGACGCGCATCTTTCTGCCTAATTCTGGATGCGAGATCGATATTTTGCCGCCCCAATAGCACCTTCGCGACCGCGGCCCACTTGACAACATATTTCTCGTCCGCACCGGATGCCCTAATCACATCTGGTTCGACCGGAAGAGTGGGGATCCACCTCGAGCCCGGCATTATGCAAAATCGTTCACCCGCCAACTCCGCTTCGTAAAGACAAGTATCGAGAAGCTTTTTGTCACATCGCATTACGTCGATAGCCTCGGATATCGCCCCAACTTCAAACAGCGGCTCCACCCACTCGGGCCTCAGATAGCGGCCCACCGGCTCCTCCAGAATGAGCCTCTTGGATTTTTTTTCCACAAGTGCGTCTGGGTCCATCAGTAAGCTGACGTAATGCTTTGACATTCCGAGCATCCTAGAGTAGGTTTCGACGACTTGTTTACTAGGTCGGCGCTTCGTGGTCAAATGTCTTGCCACGTTTGCGCTCTCGATATTTCCCCCCGCGATCGCTGTGTAACGTCTAGCCAATTCTCCTTGCTTGATATTGAGGTGCTCGGCGATCCGCGCCACCTCCACTACGAAGGGATGACGGGGCTTAAGGCGAGATCGGAGAAGCCGCTCCAGCTGTAGCGTCATCATAACTAGCCACCTTTCAGGGCCAGGGTTGCTATATAACAGGCTATGAACTACTGATACATGCTGACAAAAGCCTGTTAACGGACCAAAACCAACCCCCGAGGCCATAGGGCGCCGCGCCCTGAGCGTCCTCGAGTCCGCCCAAGCCCTTGGAGTTCATCGTAATTCGGTCTATCGCCTCATCGGTGCGGGACGGCTTCGCTACGTGAGGCTTGCTGGGGGCGAGATCCGTGTGCCCGTACTCGCGATCGACGAGTTCCTTGCCGGTGACGGAAAGGGGGCCTGAACCATGCCATCCGTCTGTCTGCTATCTGAGCCGAGACGCTGTTGGGAACCCGGCTGCGACCGTGAACTAAGCGGGAGGCAACAGAAATACTGCACCGATCATAAGGCAACCGGTAAGCAGCGCGAATATCGGCGGCGCAAGCTGGAGGCGAAGGTGTTCGTTTCTGGATTGCGCCCGGGAATCCGAGACAACATTCTGAATCGCGAAATGACGCCCGAACTGGTGGCTGCCGCTGGACGTCACTACGATGAGAAAGATCACGAAATGATCGAGTACCAGCTACGAGCCAGTTGCATGGACGAGGCGTCGTCGCGCTGGGTCGCTGCTGGCGTAGCCCTCGAACGCGAGATCGTTGACTGCAAGCAAGACGACGAAATGCGCTCACTCAACGGCAGGAAGCGCACGAAGATCCTTCCGACCGACAAAAACGACGAGACCGCAACCGACTATGCGAAATCAGTTGACATACAGGGCTTCACAACCATCACTCGATCGGAGGACGCAGGGCAAATTGGAGAACCGGATTTCGGCGCGGCCAGCAGGTCAGATAGTTTCCCGCCATGGCTCGTCACCGATTATGAAATCAACGCGTGGAATGCCGATCGCGCTCGACGCTTCAATAAACGCGTAAGAGGAAAATCCGCAAGAACCAAACCTAAGGCCGACTCGGGATCTGCGCGGAAGGCGTCGGGTTTTATTGGCAAGACGTGCTCGACTTGTTTGCGTTTAGTCGAGGACTGCCAACGCGTCGTTCCCGGCGGCCACTCCACGGTAGTTCGCCTTGTCATCACGGATTCTACGTCTTTCTCGCCAGAGTCACGTACAGAGGATGAGTTTCGGAGCCGCGTTACCGCTATGCTATAATTATGCTGTAAGGGGAGCGGTAGCGCGTGCTGCCGCTCTTTTATTCTTTTTGGAGAAACTCAATGACGTACGAGGCCCAAATTCTTCTGCGGCGCGATGACCTTGGGAACTTGATGGCCGACTTCGAGGCCCTGACAAATTTTTTGGACAAACGCCGATCTGAACAACAAAGTGGTCGGAACGGCGAGAAGGATCCGCCGCGATAGGCGACCCCATCCGGTCGCCCCCTTGTCGGCTGGAGGAGCCGTTTACTGCCTAAAAGCGCCCCAGCGACAAAGGGGAGGAGGTTCTGCAATGTTCACCACTGGAGCGTACCAACGCGACGATCAATCCATCATACGTGAACGTTGGGCCAGAGTACCCAATGCTCTCATCGCACGCATTCCGGGAATTAAGGCGCGAGTAATTCTGGCCTTATTGACCTTCCGCAATAAGATCACGGGTAGGTGCGACCCTAAGATCAGCAGTTTATGCAAAATGACGGGGGATTCGGAGCGGAGTACACGGCGTGCCCTGAAGCAGCTCAGAAAGCACTTGATCGATTGGGACGAGCGGCCCGGTAAAACATCACTGTACCGTTTTATAACACCTGACATTTCAGTCAGACCTGACAAAGCGGGCAGCCCTGACGGTTTTGATGCTAAACCCCTGACTGATTCGTGTGAAACCTCGGACCAAAATGTGCTACGAACAGATAAACAGATTACTGAACAGAACGACGACGTCGGCGGAACAATCAAAGAAGTCGACGGAGCTGACAGCAAAGACGTGCTAGACAAAGCTAGTGAATTTCTCAGAGATATGGGTGTTAGCAGACGACTAAGGCAAGAGTTTGTCTCCACAGACGCTGCGCTTGCGGCTGAGTGGTCGAAAGTCGATTGGCCTCGCCAGTACCCCGAAATTTTAAACCCTACAGCATTCCTTATTACCGCCCTTCGCGATGGTCTCGAACCTGCACCTGAGCCGCCTGGGCCGCCCGAGACTACAAAGCGCCTTGACTGCCTTTCAAAAGAGAGTCAGGAAATCGTCCGAGCTGCGTGGGAAGCGATGAAACATCGCGGTGATCGAAGCATCGAGAAGTTTGTCGAAGACGGCTGGCCGGCCATTTCAAGGCTCTGTGACATTACGACAGCGAAAGAGGTTTCTGACCTTCTCGCGTTTGCCGACGCTTGGGAATGTCGTAATACCGCATACGAGGGCATAAGGTCGCTGCAGTACTTTGAGCGCGTTTTTCACCGCCTCAAGGACGCTTACGTCGCCAGCGGGCGCAAAGTCGCGCAAACGTTCGAGGACAGCAGCATGAGAGTCAAGTCTGAAATCGATTCCGACGAGCAAAGAAGCATTCAGCGGGCCTCCGGCCTTGGAATGGTGCCGCCACGGATTCCCCTAGAGGTGCGCCTAAAGCCAGTGGCGCGGTTCGGTCGCCGGAAGAACTTCGGCGTCAGCGATAGTAGCAACGATGCCGCGCACATGTAGCGTTTGCGGTCACACCGACACCGCCGAGATCTCTAAGGCTATACTGGCGGGCGGAACGAATAGGAGCGTTGCGGCTCGTTACGATCTGACGCCCGCTGCGGTTCAACGGCACCGGTCAGGTTGTCTGCGAGCCCCGCGGCGGGTAGAAAAAGCTAAAATGATGGTGCCGGAGGGCGGGCTATCAATTCGCGGCAGTTCGGATCGGTTCGCTTCGAGTGAGGAGATCTCGGGGCCAAGACAGCTGCTCGAACGACTCGGAGCGTTGTTTAGGCTGGGCGACTTGCTAGAAGAAGCATATCAGCGACGCGACGTGGATCAATGTGTGAAACTCGCGCGCGAGGTTCGATCGACGGCAGAGAGCTATGCGAGGGTTGCCGGGTGGTTGAATGAGGGGTCTTCCAGCACCATTATCGATCAAAGGCGGCAACTGTGGGTGGAGAACATCTCCAAGTTGTCTGACCAGGAGCTGTGGGAACTCGCTGGAGATCCCACCGAAGATGCGTCGGGGGTACACTTGCCGAGGCTCACGGATGGCGAACCTTTGACGCTCAAAGCGTGACTCCGAGCGTTACCGATAATAGAAGTTATCAGCGGTTGGAGCATTAGGCCGTAGCTCGTAGAGCGCTAGGCCAGTGTGAAAGCACCCCCCGTCGGCCCCTGCCGTCACTGCGCCTCTGGCTCTCGAGGCCGGGTCGTCCTTCCGAATAAATTTTTCTCAGAATCTTGAGCCCTGGTCCGCTTCAGCGTTGGTATCACGAAAGCTGCGATTGTAGTGCCCGCCTCATACGGCCATGTCTCGGATAGCCATGCGAAGCGGGCACATATCCTCTCGATCGTTGGCGGGCTAGACGCCAATCATACCCGTAGGATGGTTGAATCCAGCAAGGACAGTTTACGGATGCATCGACGCTGTCGGCGACATGTCTGGGGGCGTAGATGGCGATACGCTTGGGATAAGGTTGTGAAGCGCCGAGTGTTCCAACCCCGAGTCAAGGCAACAGCCGCCAACATCAACCCGATAAAATAAATTTTATTCCTGATTCCTCCCCACGGTTTGCCTACTAGTATTACCCCGGATGAAGCGCATACGCTCCGACTGCCCATCTCTTTCATCTCTACCGGGCTACATACGATAAATCCGGGACAAAAGCATCACTTCTTACCGACGCTACGACGACGACAGAAGACTGCGACTCGCTTCGACTTTCAAAAAGACTTGTTAAAAAGGACGTGCGGCGCTATCTGCTTGCACGGCGTAACGATAGCGCTTTCGCGCTGGTGACCTGAGGTGGCGTTTAGCATAAGAAGGAACTGTGAGCAGGTGTCATTTTAGAACTTGTTCGCGTACTCCAGCGGCGTAAGGCCGCCGAGCGATGAGTGCGGCCGTGTTTCGTTGTAGTCCT
>JBAUZB010000025.1:0-18662 GCA_049585095.1 Candidatus Tumulicola sp. | reverse complement strand
GCGCGCACTCGAACGCGGCGTTGCGCCCGTCGACGAACTCGATGCCCTCGCACGGGCCGCGGGATTTCGCATGGGACCCTTCGAGCTGATGGATTTCATCGGAATCGACGTCAACTTGGCCACCAGCGAGTCGATTTACGCTCGCACCGGGGCGGCGCGGTTGGCACCGCTCGAATTGCAGCGGAAAATGGTCGCGCAAGGACTGTTGGGACGCAAGTCCGGTGCCGGGTTCTATGACTACCGCGCAGGCAATCCGGCGCGGTTCGACGCCGGGAGCGGCACGCTCCCGGAAGCAGAAAACGCCGGCGAATCGATGGTCGTCATCGGCGCCGGCGGCATCGCCGACGAACTGGCAGAACTGCTCGAACAACGCTATACCACCGTCGCGCGCATCGAAAACGACGAGTTACTCGACGAAATTCCGCTCGACGCAACCATCGTCATCGACGTCGGTGACGGTTCGACCGACCGCGGCGGCGTCATCGCGCAGCTCGACGGCCTTTTGGGAGAGGAAGCGGTGTTCTTCGCCGATGCCTATGCGACCGACGTCGCCGCATGCGTCAAACGCCTGCGTCACCCCAGCCGCTTGGTCGGCTACGGCATCCTCGGGTCGTTCGCCGGCCAATCCGCCGTGGAAATCGTCGATTCCGACGAGGTATCCGACGACGCGCTCGCGGTGGCTCAGGAATTTTTTGAATCGCTCGGCAAGGGCGTTGTGTTGGTTGAAGAAGTGCCCGCCCTTTACCTCGGCCGAACCGTCGCCTCGATCGTCAACGAAGCCGTAACCGCGGTGCACGACGACGTCGCCTCCGCGGACGACATCGACACGGCAATGCGGCTGGGAACGAACTATCCCATCGGTCCGATTGCTTGGGGGCGTGAAATCGGCGGAAAGCGGGTCAGAAGAATCTTGCAACGGCTGGCCCAATCCGAAGGTGCCGAATTCGCGCCGCACCGATCGCTCTGGGTGCTCGACGTCGAAGAAGAAGCCCCGACCGAGCCGGTAGAGGCCGATGCCGCACGGTCGTGAGGTCTGGGTGGTCGAAGCGCTGCGCACGCCGATCGGGCGCTACAATGGTGCACTCGCGAGCGTTCGTCCGGACGATTTGGCGGCAACGGTGTTACGCGCCGTCGTGGATCGCACCGGAGTGCCGCCCGAGTGCATCGACGACGTCTATTTCGGGGCCGCCAACGCCAGCGGTGAAGATAACCGGAACGTCGCACGGATGGCCGTCTTGCTCGCCGGCCTGCCGGTCGAGATCCCGGGAGTTACGCTCAACCGCCTCTGCGGTTCGAGTCTGCAGGCGATCAATTCGGCAGCCCAAGCGATCGCGTTTGGTGAGGCCGACGTCGTCGTAGCCGGCGGCGTCGAATCGATGACGCGAGCGCCGTACGTGATGCCGAAAAGCGACGCCCCGTTCGGACGAAAGCAAGAGCTGTTCGATACCGTCCTCGGTTGGCGTATGATCAACCCGAAGATGCGCAAGCAATGGACCGTTTCGCTCGGCGAAACGGCCGAGAACGTCGCCGAGCGCTACGGCATCACTCGCGAGCAGCAGGACGCATTTGCGTTCGAATCCCAAATGCGTACGAAAAATGCGGTTGGGCGCGGACTCTTCGTCCGTGAGATCGTGCCGGTGCAGGTCGAATCGAAGACCGGCGCAGGCACCGTCGTCGCGGACGAACACCCGCGACCCGAGGTCACGCGCGAATCGCTGGCGGCTCTCAAAGCGGCGTTCAAGCCGGGCGGCACGGTCACCGCCGGCAATTCGTCGGGGATCAACGACGGTGCGGCCGCGCTGTTGCTTTGCGAGGCGGCTACGGCGCGGCGTCTCGGTTTGGCGCCGCTGGCGCGAATCGTCGCGTCCGCATCCGCCGGCGTCGCTCCCGATGTTATGGGGCTCGGTCCGATTCCGGCCGCTCGGAAAGCGCTCGCCCAACTCAAAATGAACGCCGACAGCTTAGATCTCGTCGAACTCAACGAAGCCTTTGCGGCGCAGGCGCTCGCCTGCGTGCGCGACCTGGATTTGGATCCCGCGAGGACGAACGTCAACGGCGGTGCGATTGCTCTTGGCCATCCGCTCGGGGCCAGCGGCGCGCGTATCGCGACGACGCTGCTGCACGAATTATGCCGGCGACGCGGTCGCTACGGCATGGCGACCATGTGCGTCGGCGTCGGCCAGGGCATCGCAACGATTTTCGAGCGTGTGGAGTAGAAGATTCCGGCAATGACGACCACCACCGTTCCAACGAAAACGCAACTGCTCATCGGCGGCGCGTGGCGCGACGCCTCCGGCGAAAGCGCGTACGACGACCGCAATCCCGCTACCGGCGCGCTGATCGCTCGCGTGGCGGAAGCGTCGCGCACCGACCTCGACGCCGCGGTGGCGAGCGCTCGAAAAGCCTTCGACACCGGAAAATGGCCGACGATGGCGGCCTCACGCCGCGCGAAGGTCATTTACAAGATGGCGCAGCTCATCGCCGAGCGCGCTAAAGAACTGGCGATGCTCGAGGTACGCGACAACGGTAAGCCGATCTCCACCGCCAGGGGCGAACTTGGCGCGATCGTCGACTGCTTTGAGTTCTATGCCGGCGCGGCAACGAAAAACTATGGCGAATCGATGCCGCCGCCGCTTCCAACGTACGTCGCGACGACCGTACTGGAACCGGTGGGCGTCGTCGGCGCTATCGTGCCGTGGAATTTTCCGTTGCTGCTGGCCGCGTGGAAAGTTGCGCCGGCGCTCGCCGCCGGCTGCACCATGATTCTCAAGCCCTCGTCGTCGACGCCGCTGACCGCCCTCGAGCTGGGAAAGATTGCGCTCGAAGCGGGCGTGCCGGAAGGCGTGCTCAACGTCCTTACCGGTTCTGGGCGCGAAATCGGCGCCTGGCTCGTCGAGCATCCGGGCGTCGATAAGATCGCGTTCACCGGTTCGACCGCAACCGGAAAGCTCGTCGCCGCATCGGCCGCTGCGACCCTCAAGCGAGTCACGCTCGAGCTTGGCGGAAAGTCGCCGTCAGTGGTCTTCGACGACGCCATCCTCGACGCCGCGGTAGCGGGGGCGCTCTACGGAGTCTACTACAACGCCGGGCAAGCCTGTGAGGCGCGTTCGCGCATCCTGCTTCAACGCGGCATCTACGACGATTTCGTTACCAGTTTCGTTGCAAAATCCCGTAAATTGCGGATCGGCAATCCCGAGGATCCGGCAACGCAGGTCGGCGCGATTACCACGCGCGAGCAATACGAGAAGATCGCCTCGTACTGCGACATCGGCACTGCCGAAGGCGCGAACGTTCTTCTCGGCGGCAGGGCGCCCGAAGATCTCGACCAAGCGCTCGCCGGCGGAATGTTTTGGAGCCCGACCGCATTTGAAGCGTCGAACGAACATCGGGTCGCGCGTGAGGAGATCTTCGGTCCCGTCGCCACCTTCGTCCGTTTCGAAACCGAGTCCGAGGCGATCGCGCTCGCCAACGACAGCGACTATGGACTATCGGCCAGCGTGTGGTCGCAGAACGTCGGACGAGTCAATCGCGTGGCCCGAGCGATTCGCAGCGGAACGGTCGCGATCAACACCCCGTACGCAGTTTTTCCAGGCGTCCCATTTGGTGGTTACAAGGCGTCCGGGTACGGTCGCGAATTGGGGATGGAAACGATGCGCGCTTACAGCGAAACCAAAAGCGTGCTCACCTTCATCGGTGAGAAGCCGATGGACCCGTTTGGGGTATAGTGAGCGGGATGGCGGAAACGATCAAAATCGGCCAGTACTACGACGCGACGTACGGTACGCTCTGGAAAGACGGCACGTACTTTCCCTGTGGAACCCGCGTTCTGGTCGTCGGCATGCACGTGGAGCAAGGCTTCTGCGTGCGCTTTCCGGCCGAGCTCGACGGCGAGCCCCTGGAAACGTGGGAAGACTGGAGCGAAACCGATTTCCTGGCTGAGGAGGGATCCGTCCAGTCACCCGACCGGCCGCTTTCGACGGCGGTGTTGGCCGAAGCGCGCGACGTACTTTTGGACGCCGACGACGGCTCCCATCTGCACCTGCAAGACGATGAAGGCTAGGGCTTAGGTGCCCAAGCTAATCGGCTGATACTGCCAAATCTCCCAGCCGGCACACGCCGACGAGGTTTGATTTTTTCCTAGAATCGCGACCCAGCAGTAGGTCTGCGTGGGTTTGAGATTTTTGAATTTGGTCATTCCGGCGTGGCCCGTTCTTTGCGTTGCAAACGGCGTCCCGGGACGCGGGCTCGACGACGATTTTGGGGTCGACTCCTCGACCGAAACGTCAGCCGCCGGCGTTGCAAGGCGAGTGACCGAAATCGTGGCAGTGCTGAGCGACGGATTTGGCGTCAGCGATGGGACCGGCGTCGGCGTAACGGTCCCCGAGCTGCTGTGGCATGCGGGGATCGCGACTGCGAACGAAACGGCGGCCAGAAGAATCATGACGCGTTTGGGCATGGCGGGGTCGCTTCGACGCGGCCGGGCCCCGCTCCGTTTCCTTTATATCGCGTCGATCGCGGTGCGAAAGAAGCGTTCCGATTTCGCGCCAAGGGCGGCGTAATATTCACGAAACAGCGCGGCCGCGGTGGTTCGGGGCCAATGCGCGGGCACGAGCTCGCTTGGCAGTCCCGGATCCACGTAGGTGAACTTACGAAAGTCGTGCACCAGCCACAGCCGTTCGACGAAGGCGGTTTCGTCGTCGAGAGCAGCACGCTCGCGTTCCCCAGTAAGGCGAGGCCGGTAGCGTGCGATGAACTCGCGGTAGGCGCCGGCGATGTGCTCGAGGTTCCAGCAGCGCGCAATGAGTTGGGCGTCGCTCAACGGACCGTGGTAGCTGCCGGTGAACCCGTGGACCACATCCCCCAGGCCGAGAACTTCGGCAGCGGCGCGTGCCGACGCCAGCGAGTCGGCCGGCGCGAGCCAGGTGGAGTTCGAAAGCGGAGCCCAGCCCAAGACGCTCAACTCCTGGCGCAGCCGGTCGCGTGCTCGACGTCCGCGATCGCTCCCGGCAAAGATCAGCGACCGCCAAATGCCGTCCCACTCGATGATCGGGCCGTAGATCCGCGGGCTGAGCTCCGCGATGCGGCGCCGCCCGCGCTCGGTCACCGAATAGAAGGCACGGTTGCCCGTCCGGCGGGCCTGCAGCCACCCCTGCCGCGACGTTCTCGAAAGGGCCTGTCGGACCGCCGCCGGCGAGATCTCGAACGACGCCATCAGCGCGATGAGGGCCGCGACCGGCAACGCACCGCCTTCGTCGCGGCGGTCGCCGCGATGCACGATGTCGCCGTAGAGCGTAAAGATCAAGGAGGTCGGCCGCCCTACGGGACGGCTTTCCCGGTTGACAGGGGCTTCCACCGCGCATAGTATGACAGTATTCCTGCGGATCGTCAAAAATTCGTCATACGCTAGGGCACGGGTAATTTGCATCATGGCCGCTCGCATCTCCACGTTCGACGATTGGATCGATCTGCTCAAAGAATGGCAGCACGACATCGGGCTCGATCGCGAGCTGATCGAACGGTTCATGCCCGGCTACGCGTTCGAAGCCAAGTACGGCGAACTGCCGACTTCGGAGATCTATTTCGGCGATTTCAAGGGCGATCGGCGCTGGGAAAAAGTGCGCGAGATCCCGGATCAGCGCATGCGCGACGCCGTCTTGAACATGGTGGTGTATCAAGGCGACACTGAGTTTGCTTCCAACGAGCAGCAGCGCTTCCTGGTAAACAATGCGCCCAGCGAGTACGATCTCGCATCGCTGGTGCGCATCATGGTCGAGGAGACGCGGCACGGCTATCAGATGTGTCACTTGCTCGTCGACCAGTTCGGCAGCGAGGGCAAGATCGAGGCACAAAAGTTGCTCGAGCGGCGAGCGTTCGGCAAGAAAAACCGCCTCCTCAAGGCGTTCAACGAAGACGTCACCCACTGGCTCGACTTCTTCGCGTACACGAATTTCATGGACCGCGACGGGAAGTTCCAGCTCACGATGCTCGCACATTCCAGTTTTGCGCCGCTGGCGGCCTCGATGGGCCCGATGCTCAAAGAAGAGTCGTACCACATGGGGACCGGCATTACGGGACTTCGCCGCATCGCCAAAGCGGGCGTCATTCCGGCCGAGATTCAGCAGAAGTACTACAACAAGTGGATTTCGGGTTCGCTCGATCTTTTCGGCACCGACCACTCGGGCTCGGCGCAATGGGCGTATACGTGGGGCATCAAGGGCCGCGTCGATGAGGACAAAACCGGCGATCCCGTCGACAAGGAACACCTCAACGAACGTGCCCGGCGCCAGTTTCACGACGAGATTTCGGGCACGGTCGCGCGCGTCAACGAGGTCGCAGCCGGCGACGCGAAACTCTACGTTCCCGACATGCGCTTCAACCGGAAAATCGGCGACTACGCCGGCCAGCGCTACGCGGTGGACGGGCGCAAGCTGAACGAGGAAGAGTGGAAAGCCTATGCGCCGAGCGTTCTTCCCACGCCCGAAGACGACGCGAAGCTCGACGAATATTTCAAAAACCCGAACTGGATCGCTCCGAAAGGAAACCTGGCATGAGTAGTACGGTCGCAGACGGCGCGGCGGAAAAGACGGCGTTCGGACGGGAGTCGCGCACGTTCGACGGCAAACGCGTCATAAACTATTGGAAAGACGGTCACGTCGGGTTCGTCGAGATGGACGATCCCCCGGCCAATACCTATACCCACGAGATGATGCGCCAGCTCGACGATGCGATACTCGACGCGCGTTTCGATTCGGACGTCGAAGTGATCGTGCTCACCGGGAAGGGTGAAAAGTTCTTCTCGGCGGGCGCCAACATCGGGATGCTCAACGCGGTGACGCCCGAGTTTAAATACATGTTCTGTCTACACGCCAACGAAACGCTCAACCGGCTGGAGCAGACGCCGAAGCTGGTTATCGCCGCGCTCAACGGCCACACGGTCGGCGGCGGGCTCGAGATCGCGATGGCGGCCGACGTTCGCATCGCTCGCCAAGACGCCGGAAAAATCGGGCTTCCCGAAGTCGCGCTCGGCGTGCTTCCCGGCACCGGCGGCACCCAGCGCTTGGCCCGGCTGGTGGGCAAATCGCGGGCGATCGAGCTGATGATAACGGGCAAGACGGTGAGTTTCGAGCAAGCCCTCGATTGGGGTGTGCTCAACGATATCTACGAGGGGAACGCCGAGGAATTCCGGAGCCAAATCCTCGACTACGCCAAGCAGTTCTGTTCGCCGAACAAAGCGCCGATGGCGGTCGGTCACATCAAACGCAGCGTTCAAACCGGGGCCGAGCTACCGCTGCAGGACGCGCTCGCGATCGAGCGCGAGCTGCAATCATTACTGTTCAAGAGCGAGGATGCGAAAGAAGGCCTCGCCGCATATAATGAAAAGCGCGTCGCAAAGTTTAAGAATAAGTAACCGTCGCGGAAGTTAACGACGGTCACCGTTTCCCTTTTCTCGCGTTGCGGAGAGAAGGGCGCCGTCCATGCAAACGAAAACGTTCGGTCATGCGCAAGGCCGTCTTTCCGCTCGCGTTCGCCGTCGTCTTTGCACTAGCGTCGTGCTCGGGCTCGGGGAGCGGCTCGAATGCGCCCGTCGGGCTGACGCCGTTTCTGCCGGCACCCGGACCGTTCAGCGACAGCCGCGGAAAAATCAAGCACGTCGTCATCATCGTGCAGGAGAACCGCAGCTTCGATAATTTCTTCGACTGTTTTCCGGGAACCGATTGCGTGACGAGCGCGCCCGGACCGGCGCCGCAGCCGAAACCGACTCCCGGAAATACCTCGAGCCCGTGTCCATCGACGTTTCCGACGCCGAGTCCCGGTCCGACGCCGACGCCGATCCAACTGATGTTGGGGGCGCCGCTGCCGGCATACGATCCCGACCACAGCTATTGCCCGGCGTTCGTCACCGAGTACGACGGCGGAAAACTCGACGGATTCTATTGGGACGACGGCGTCGTTTTCAAACAACCTGCGGAGCTCTATCCTTACCGGGTCGTCGCCGAAAAACAAATTCAACCGTATTGGGACATGGCGACGCAGTACGTGCTCGCCGACCGCACCTTTCCGACCGAAGCGAGCGGCAGTTTTACCGCACACCAAGATCTGGTTCGTGGAAACACAAAAGTCAGCCATACGGAAAGCACCGTCGATTACCCGTGGAATTCGGCGGGCATCAACAATTGGGGATGCGACGATGCAAAAAATCCGCCGAACGGTCCGTCGTACACGCCGCTGCTGACCACGTCGCACCAATACGTCAAGAAGGGACCGTTCCCATGTTTTACGTACTCGACGATTCGCGACTTGCTCGATGCTAAGGGTGTTTCGTGGAAATACTACGTGCCGGTCTTTCCCAAGGACGGCGGCCAGATGTGGAATGCTTTCGACGCCGTCTCGGCGGTGCGCTACGACAAGGACGAATGGCCGCACAAGGAGGCGCCGTGGAACTGCACCGGCAGTTGCGTCTCGTGGCCCGAAACCAACGTGCTCTGCGACGCGGCGGGCTCAACGGCGAGCCCGTGTCCGTCGCCCTATCCTTCCGGTACCGTCTCACTTCCGGCCGTTTCGTGGGTGATTCCCGACAACGAAGATTCGGATCACTACAGTCTCAGTCCAAGTGGCAAGTTGGTGGACTATGGGCCCGACTGGGTCGCGTCGGTCGTTAACACGATCGGCCAGAGTTCGTATTGGAAGTCGACGGCGATCATTGTTCTGTGGGACGATTGGGGCGGATTCTACGACCACGTGCCGCCGCCGCAGTTAGACTACGTGGGGCTCGGATTTCGCGTGCCGATGATCGTGGTGTCGCCGTATGCCAAGAAAGGTTACGTGGCGCACACTCAGTACGAATTCGGCAGTATCCTGAAGTTCGTCGAGGAAACGTTCGGTCTGGGGAGCCTCGGCACCACCGACGTCCGCGCGAACAACCTCAACGACGCTTTCAATTTCAGGCAAAAGCCGCGCGCGTTCGTCCCGATCCGGCTCTTGAACAAGAACCACGATCGTTCGTACTTCCTGCATCGGCCGCCCTCGAACGAGCCCGTCGACAGCGAATAGTGGAGGCAGGATGAAAGCACGGGTCTTTTCGTGTCTTCTGCTGGCGGCGTTCGCGACCGTGAGCTGCGGCGGCCATCAGGGTTCTAGCGGTCAAGCGGGCCCGTCGTTTCTGCCCGCGACGCATCAATCGAGCGGCAGCAGCGGAAAAATCAAACACGTCGTCATCATCGTGCAGGAGAATCGCAGCTTCGATAACCTTTTTGACTGCTTTCCCGGGACGGACTGCGTAAAAAGTGCGCCGGGCCCGGGGCCAGAGCCCGGACCGACGACGGGAGCGAGTCCTTGCCCTAATCCGGTTTCAACGCCGACGCCCGGTCCGACGCCGACGCCCATCGCGATCAAGTTTGGAACCAAACTTCCCGACTACGACATCGATCACACATACTGTTCCGCCTTTGTTACGGCGTACGACGGCGGTAAACTGGATGGGTTCTATTGGGAGGGGTTTATTCGGCCGGGCGTTCCGGCGAAAAAGTACCCTTACTCGGTCGTCGCGGTAAAGCACATCCAGCCGTACTGGGATATGGCGACGCAATACGTGTTGGCCGACCGTACCTTCACGACGCAAGCCAGCAGCAGTTTCACGGCGCACCAGGACCTCATTCGCGGCGATACGCTCATCAACAGCTCGCAGGCCATCGTCGACAATCCTGGGCCAAGTGGAAACTGGGGGTGCCCCGCGACGCACAACGTCACGTCGCTTCTCACGACGTCGAGCAAACCGAGCTCTTTGCAATACCTGGCCGGTCAGGGACCGTATCCGTGTTTTGCCTACGCGACGTTGCGCGACGCACTTGACGCCAAAGGGGTTCCGTGGAAATACTACGTGCCGATCTGGCCGGACCACGATGGTCAGGAGTGGAATGCGTTCGCCGCCATTAAGGCCGTGTATTCCGATAAGGGAGTCGAATATCCGAGCAAGTTGCAGCCGTTCACGTGTTCGCAGAGCTGCGTATCTTGGCCCGAAACGAACGTCCTCTGCGACATTTCAGGTGAAACTGCGAGTCCGTGTCCGTCGCCAAATCCGCCGGGCGCCGTTGCGTTGCCGGCCGTATCCTGGGTGATCCCGGACGGGGTCGATTCGGATCACGGGTACCCATTGGGGTTGCAGCAAATCGACAATGGCCCGGATTGGGTAACGAGCGTCGTCAACGCGATCGGCAAAAGTCAGTACTGGAACTCCACGGCGATCGTCGTCTTGTGGGACGACTGGGGAGGATTCTACGATCACGTGCCGCCGCCACAACTAGACTATCAGGGTCTCGGCCTTCGCGTGCCCATGATCATCATATCGCCTTATGCCAAGAAAGGCTACGTCGCGCACACACAATACGAGTTCGGGAGCATCCTGAAGTTTGTTGAAACGACATTCGGGCTACCGAGCCTCGGTACGACCGACGCGCGAGCGCACAACATTACCGACGCGTTCAACTTCCAACAGAAGCCGCGTCCGTTCGTGACGATCAAACCGTTAGACCGCACGCACGACCGCACCTACTTCCTGCATCGGCCGCCATCGAATACTCCCGTCGACACCGAATAGTTCGTCCCGTACCTTCCCGCGATTCCTGCTGCAGAGCGGAGGATAGAATGACAATGATCGAGGCGGTCTTCAAAAGAGCGGGTATCATTGCGCTCGCACTTATCGTGGTTGCATGCAGTTCGCGCAACGCCCAGGCCCCTTTTTCATTGATGCCGCAAAACGCGCCGCCGGGTCGTCCCCATGCGAGTGCGTATCCCATCACTCACGTCGTCGTCATCATGCAGGAAAACCGCAGCTTCGACAACATGTTTTACGCCTTTCCGGGCGCCGAAACCGCGACGTTCGGCTACGGGCACGGCGTCAAATATACGATGGTGCCGAAACACCTCAAGTTCGACTTCGACCTCAACCACTACCACTACCAGTTTCTCGAAGACTTCGACAGCGGTCAGAACGACGGCTGGGATCGAATGATTCACGGCCACCTTACAACCAAAGGCTGCAATGGAACCAACTGGGTAAACGAGCCGTCGTGCTGGGTGTTGTACACCGACAAGAACCACGCGCAGATGCCGTTCACCTACGTGTATAAGTCCGAAATCCAGCCGTACTGGACGATGGCATCGCAATACACGCTCGGCGATCACAACTTCGGCTCGACGAACGGCCCTAGCTTCGGCGAACACCAAGAACTGATTGCGGGCCAAGATGGGCATGCCTCGGAGGTTCCGTCGGCAATGCCCTGGGGCTGCGACAAGCCCAGCGAACACGAATATTACCTTCATTACGGGTCCGCCAATCCGCCTGCGTTTCCACCCGCGGTCGGACACGAAGTGTGGGGCCCCGACCCATGCTTCACCTACAAGACCGTTGCTAATCTGCTGGACAGTGCGCACGTGTCGTGGCGCTGGTACAAGCAACCCGACCCCCCTCCCGGAATGCGCTCCGACTCCTACAACCCCTTAGACTCCTATTGGTTGGACGCGTTCGACGCGATCAAAGCCGTGCGCTATGGCCGAGACTACCAGAATGTCGTGACGCCGGATATGCAAGTCCTCACCGATATCGCGGACGCTAACATGGCGCAAGTCTCGTGGGTGATGCCGCACCAGGGCGCGTCGGATCACCCCGGCGGCGGATCCGGCGATTGCGGTCCCGCGTGGGTCACCGCGATCGTCAACGCCATCGGTCAAAGCCAGTACTGGAACAGCACGGCGATCGTGATTTCCTGGGATGAGTGGGGCGGTTGGTTCGACCACGTTCTGCCGACGCAGTATCCCAATTTGAAAACCGGCACTTATGAGGGCCTCGGCTACCGCACGCCGCTGATCGTCATCTCTCCCTACGCCAAGACGCACTACATCTCGAAATCGCAGCACGAAACGGCATCGTCGCTGCACTTCATCGAGAAAATGTTCGGCTTGCCGTCGTTAAAGCTCGACGACGCCCGGGCCGACGCCTACGACGACGTCTTCGACTTTTCCCAGCAACCAACGAAATTCAAGAAGATCCCGCAACCTGCGAACTACCAGACGTGCTTGTCGCAACAAGATGCCGGGCCGGAAATCGATTACTGATCCTTCGACTGCGCATCGAACTTCGTTCGATGCTCCGCTCAGGATGACATAGATTCGCGGGCGAGCATCCGATCGTAGATCTCTCGGACGCGGTCGAGCGTGTCGATTTCTTCAACTGGTTTGTCGTCGCGAATGCGAACGATGCGCGGAAACCGGAGAGCGAATCCACTCTCGTGCAAGTCGCTGCGCGCGATCACGTCGAAGGCGACTTCGATGACGATCTTCGGCTCAACCGGAATCTCTGAAACTCGAGCTTTCGGGCGGCGCTGCCCGGCCGGCAAGCGGTGCTCGAGAAACCACGGCGTGAGTTCCGCAATCTCGGCGTCGGTGAGCCCCGAGTAGGCTTTCCCGATCGCCAGCAAACGGTCGCGGTCGCGAACTGCGAAAGTGTAGTCCGAGAGCACTCGCGCGCGCTTGCCGTGGCCCCACTCCACCGCGACGACGGCGACGTCGAGCGTTGCGAGTTCGCGCTTGAGCTTAAGCCACCATTTGCCGCGCCGCCCAGGTGCGTAGGGCGAGTCGGCGCGTTTGAGCACCAACCCCTCGTTGCCGCGTTCGCGCGCCGCCTCGAAGCGCGCGTTGACGTCGGCGTCTGCGCCGTCGACGAGCGCGTAGGGCGCCGGAAGCACGCGTTCGTCCGCGTTCAGCAAGGACGCGAGCCGTTCGCGCCGCTGCGTCAGCGGCTCGTCGAGCAGCAGCTCGTCGCCGGACGCGAGCAGGTCGAAGGCGACGTAGGCGACGGGGACTTCACGCAGTAGCGCGTCGGCGACGTCCTTGCGTTGCAGGCGCGTCTGGAGCAGACGAAACGGCAGCACGCGGCCCTCGCGCATCGCCAGAATCTCGCCGTCGAGAATCGCGTCGCCGGCAATCGCCTGCGGCAGCGCGGCGACGATTTCGGGATACGGCGCGCTCACGTCGTTGAGCCGGCGAGAGAAGAGCCGCGCCACACCGTTGCGCACGTGCGCCTGCGCGCGAATCCCGTCGTACTTGTCCTCGACCAGCCACGAGGAGCCGGCAAGTTCGCCGTAGGTTTCCGCGTGAAGAATCGGCGATGCGAGCATGAAGCCGATCGGCGTTCCATACGCGACGCGCAACTTGTCGAGTCTTCCGTGGCGAGCGGCGACGGCGACGGCGCCGGCGTCTCCGCTCGCCATCATCGCGCGGCGGACCGCGCCGGAGTCCGCGGCGAAAGCTCGCGCTATCGCGTCGAGTACGAGCCCCTCGCGCAGACCGGCGCGCAAATCGCCGGTGGCAATCTTCACGACGTAGGCGGCCACGAGCGGATCGTCGCAAGCGCGCAAGATCCGTTCGAAAATCGCTTCGCGGCGCTTACCGGCTCGTTCGCCGCTTACGTTGCCGATTTCGCCGAAAAGCGCACTGAGCGATGCGGGCGTGAGCCGTTCGCCGAAGAGTGCGGCGGTGCGCGGCGGGCGCACGAGCGCTGCAAGGGCCGTGCCCAGATCGCCGCTTGCGCGATAGGCCGCGTTCAACGCCGCGTCGTCGAACTCCCAAACGCGTCGGGCGACGCTCGCGATCGAGCGACCGCCGAGTGAGAGGGTGCGGCGGTCGTTCGCCGCAAAGGGACTGCCGGTGAAGAAGTGCACGGCAGCGGCGAGATCGGCATCGCCGAGCGTCGCCAAGTAGCCGGCGAGCAACGCCGTCTTCTCGAGCTTCGCACTCGTTGCCGCAATCGCTCGTGCGGTGCCGGCGAACGCTTCTACGGCAACTCCATTCGATACAGTCTCACGTCGTCGATCGTCATTCGCTGCGGCTGGGTACCCGCGAATGCGTCGAAGCGCACGACCGAGCTGCCGAGCGTAAACGTGCCGTCCGCTCGCGGCTGCAGTGGTGCCACTCCGTCCAGCGTCAACCGGTCCTTGACGATCACGACGCGGGTGACGTCAGGCTGCTCGGCAAAAACGTTCTCGTAGCGACCCGCCAGCCCGTCCCACGACGCCGGGTGCGAAAAATTACGCGGGCCGCTATAACGTTCGTTGGGATACCATTGCGCACCATACGTCAGTTCCACGACTTGTTTTTTCGAGTTGCGTCCAAATGCCATGAGATAGGTCGCAAAGCGCGGATCGTCGGCCCAGAACTGATCGGTATCGCGCGGATAGAGCGCGGCGACGGTGGTTCCGTCGGACAGGACGAGGTGGTCGCCTTGCGCTCGAACGGTCAGCGCGGCACCGTTCGGCGCGGTGTAGGTGCCGGCGTAATCGCTCGCGCCGTCGACGTGCGCAAGATCCGGCGTCGGCGGGGGCGCCGGCAGCGGTTCGCCGGCGCTTTGCGCGCGCAGCACGCTCATCGCGTAGAGCGTGATCGCGCAGGGATGGAGCGGAGCTTCGACCAGATTCGCCATGGCGATGACACCGAATCCCCGAGTGAGGTTCATCTGCATGCACGCGGTGTAGCCCGAGATGCCGCCGGTATGACCGACCAAGTGGTCTCCCTTCGAATCGAAGACCGACAAACCGAAGCCGTACTGCCGGTAGAAATCCGGAGCCTCGGCGAGTTCCGGCGAGGCGGCGCCGGCCGGCTTTCCATCGTTCAGACGATCCGCGGTGGTCATTGCCGCGAACGCTGCGGGAGAAATCAACTGCTTGCCGCCGGCCGACTTTCCGCCGTCGAGATAGAAGCGCATGTAGCGCGCCATGTCTTCGGGCGTCGACAAAACCGAACCCGCGGGGTCGACGAAGTCCATCGGCGGCGATGCGACCAGCGCCGGATGGAGCGATCCGGGCCGGTCGTTATCGCGCCATTGATATCCCAGCGCGGCGGTAGAAAGCGCGTCCGGCGTGAATACGGGCGAGCTGTTCGACATGCCGAGCGGGTCGAATACGCGCGCTTGCAACGCGGTGCTCCAAGCCGTTGCGTCGATGCGCGCGAGGATCGCGCCGAGGGTCGCGAAGCCGTCGTTGGAATACGACCACGACGTCCCGGGCTTGAACAAGACCTTCGCCGCGCGCAGCGCGACGATGTCGTAGCCGTATCCGCCTTCGGCCGAATAGTCGTCGGGAATGCCCGCCGTGTGGGAAAGCAGTTGGTGCACGGAAACCGGCACTCCGCCGGAATCGATGGCAAACCACGGCAAGTATTGCTGCACCGGCGCGCTGAGTGAAAGTTTGCCGGCATCGACGAGCTGCATCAGGGCGAGAGCCGTCATCGACTTGGTAATCGACCCGATCGCAAATCGCGTCGCCGGCGTGACCGGTTGCTTTGCCGCGACGTCGGCATCGCCAAGCGTCACGACTCGAAGGGTCTGCGTTCGATCGGTGATCGCGATCGAGAGTCCCGGGGTGCCTTGGTTTGCCATGGCCGCGGGAGCGTATGCTTCGATCGCGGCCAGGGCATCGTCGATGCTCGGATGAGTCGTCTGAGCGGCGGCTGGAGCCGTGAGGTGCAGCGCGAGCGCCGCCGCCGCGCCGGCTGCGAGCCTGCGAGTGAAACCGTGAAGGACGTGCATGCCGCGTGATTCCGGCGCCGTGCCGGCCGAGTCCCGCGTCGCGCGAACGATCGCCGGCGGACGAACGAACGTTCGTTGAAACGCTCCACCCCCGAAACCGGTTAAGCTCAATATCATGGCGCGCATTTACGAAAATTTGGCCGACACGGTCGGCAACACGCCGCTGGTGAAGATCCCGCGGCTCAATGCCGGAATCCCGGCAACGGTCCTCGTGAAAATGGAATCGTTCAATCCGGCCGGCTCGGTGAAAGACCGGATCGGCGTTTCGATGATCGAAGCTGCCGAACGCGACGGCCGCCTGCTTCCCGGCATGACGATCATCGAACCGACCAGCGGCAACACCGGAATCGCCCTGGCATTCGTTGCCGCGGCAAGAGGTTATCCGCTCGTTCTCGTCATGCCCGAAACCATGACGATCGAGCGGCGGAATCTGCTCAAAGCCTATGGCGCGCAAGTCGTGCTCACTCCCGGCGCGGAGGGCATGACCGGTGCGGTAAGACGCGCCAACGAGATCGTTGCGACGGCGCCCAAGCGATACTTCATGCCCCAGCAGTTCGAGAATCCGGCCAATCCCGAAATACATCGGCGTACGACCGCCGAGGAAATTTGGCGCGACACCGACGGCGCGGTCGACGTCGTAGTTTCGGCGATCGGCACCGGCGGCACGATTACCGGCGTAGGCGAAGTGCTCAAATCACGCAAGCCGGGCATAACCATGATCGCGGTCGAGCCCGAAGCATCGCCGGTACTTTCCGGTGGGAAGCCGGGACCGCACAAAATCCAGGGGACCGGCGCGGGTTTCGTTCCGAAGATTCTCAACACGGGAATTTACGGCGAGGTCATCCGCGTCACCGACGCCGATGCGATTGCGACGGCGCGGCGTCTCGCGCGCGACGAAGGGATGCTCGTCGGTATCTCGACGGGCGCCAACGTCTGGGCCGCGCTGCAAGTTGCCGCACGCCCCGAATCCAAGGGAAAGACGATCGTGACCATCGGCTGCGATACCGGCGAACGCTATCTCAGCAACCCGGTTTTTGCCGAACAGGAAGCAATCGTCGTCGAACCGGCACTCGTCGTTTAGGCGCAAGGCCTGCGGTGATCGTCGAAGTCACGCGGGGTGGCTTGGTCGAGTCCATCCATCGCGTTTCGGCGTGCGCGGTCGACGCGCGCGACGACGTCGTTTTCGAAGACGGTGACGTCGAAAGTCCGGTGTACTTGCGGTCTGCGGCCAAGCCGTTCATTGCGGCTGCGGCAATCGAAGCCGGCGTGCAGCGCCGGTTCGGCTTCGAGCCGCGCGAAATTGCCGTGATGGCGGCGTCGCACTTTGGCGAGCCGTTCCACGTGGAGGCGGTCGCTTCGATCCTCCAAAAGATCGGTTTGGACGCCTCGGCGCTGCAATGCGGCGCGCACTTGCCCTACGACGAAAAATCCGCAGCCGAGATCGTGCGTGCCGGGATCGCGCCCAGTCCGCTCTACAACAACTGCTCCGGCAAGCACGCCGGAATTCTCGCGCTGTGCAAAACGATCGGAGCGGACACCGCGACGTATCTCGAACCGCAGAATCCGGCCGAGCGGCGGATCCTCGCCTTCTGTGCGCGCGTATCTGGCGATGACCCCGAAACTTGGCCGGTAGGCGTCGACGGCTGCGGCATCCCGGTATATGCGACGAGCCTCCGGCATGCCGCCCTTTCGTTCGCACGTCTGGCGTCGCTCGAGGGTATCGGCCCGCGCGACGCCGCGGCATTGCACGCGGTGCGCGATGCGATGATCGCGTACCCGGCGATGGTTGCCGGGACCGGGCAGCTGGATACGGTATTGATGCAAGCCGGAAATGGGGAGATTGCCTGCAAGGGCGGCGCCGAAGGAGTCCACGGCGTCGCCGCCGTGGCTCGCGGCTGGGGGTATGCGTCGAAAGTGCTCGACGGCGGTGGCCGCGCGCGCGGTCCGTCGACGATTGCTGCGTTGCGACACCTCGGCGTGCTCGACGAAGAGAAGGCGATGAAACTCGCTCGATTCGCTCGCCCGGTCGTGTATAATCGAGCCGGCCTCGCGGTCGGAGAGATACGCGTAGCCGCTATTGCCTAAAGGAGTTACCGCTTAGGACGTGTCGAGTTACCTGCGCCTGCTCGGGGAGCGGGTGCTCATTTTCGACGGCGCCATGGGCACGCAACTCATGGCGCTCGACCTGTCGGTCGACGATTTCGGCGGCTCTCGTTACCACGGATGCAACGAGGCCCTCGTCCTGTCGCGACCCGATCTCGTGCGCGAGATTCACAGGGCATACGTTGTGGCCGGCGCCGACGTCGTCGAGACCGATTCGTTCATGGGTTCGCGCTTCAAACTCGACGAGTACGGCTTGGGCGATCGCACCGTCGAGATCAATCGGCTGGCGGCGGCGCTGGCGCGCGAGGCTTGCGACGAGATTGCGACCGGCGAGCGTCCGCGATTCGTGGCCGGCGCGATGGGCCCGACCGGCATGCTGATCTCGTCTTCCGATCCGGCCCTCTCGAACGTCACCTACGAGCGGCTCCGCGACGCGTACGGCGAGCAGGCGCGCGCGCTCGTCGAAGGCGGCGCCGACTTGCTGCTGCTCGAAACGATGCAGGATCTGCTCGAACTGAAAGCCGCGATCGCCGGAATCGTCCGCGAGTTCGAACGCGGTCTGCGGCGCGTTCCCATTCAGGCGCAGCCGACCCTCATTCAAGAGGGACGCATGCTGCTGGGGACCGACGTTCGCGCGATCGTCGCGACGCTCGACGCGCTGCCGATCGACGTCATCGGGCTCAACTGCTCGACCGGTCCGACGCAGATGCGCGACTCCGTGCGCTACATGTGCGAAAACTCGCGCTGTTTCGTCAGCGTGATCCCCAACGCCGGGCTTCCTCTGATGGGGCCAAAAGGCGAGACGATTTATCCCGAGACGCCGGAAGAACTCGCCGCCGAGTTGGCCGGGTTTGTTTCGGAGTTCGGCGTCAACGCCGTCGGCGGGTGCTGCGGCTCGACGACCGAACACGTGCGCGAGATAGCGCGCGCCGTCTCCGCGCTCGGCCCCGATAACGCCGGCGTGCGGCGCGCGGCGCAGATC
>JBAUZB010000024.1:0-5532 GCA_049585095.1 Candidatus Tumulicola sp. | reverse complement strand
GTCCAGTACGAGCGCGACGAAAGTGACGCGTTCACGAAAGCCTACGGCGACGTGGTGCGCACCTACGCGCGCGACGACACCGAGAGCCGGCGCATCGCGGCGTTAAAAACCTTTGCCCGCTTTCCGGGCGCGCGAGTTACGCGCAACGAGTTTCCGTTAAGGCAGGCGCTCGCACTCGACGGCGTGCTCGGGCGGGCCGCATCCTCGTCGTACCTGCCCGACGCCGGGCCCGACGCTGAGGCGCTGCGACGCCGGCTCGAAGCGGCGTTCGAGCGGCATCAACGGGCCGGTAGCGTCGATTTTGCAATGGTAACGTACGTGCTGATTGCCGAATTGACGTGAGCGGCCTTCGTCTCGGTATCGACGTCGGCGGTACGTTCACCGACGTGGTGGCAATCGATGCCTCGACGCGCGAGTTGGCGGCCCGCGTCAAGGTTCCAACGACTCACGACGCGCCCGAAGGCGTCGCGGCCGGCATCGTCACCGGTATCGAGCGCCTTCTTCGTCAACCCGGTTTGGATGCTCGCGACGTGGCGTTCATCGCCCACTCCACGACTCAAGCGACGAATGCGCTGCTCGAAGGCGACGTCGTTCGCGTCGGGGTGATCGGATTACTCGGCGCGGCGAACTGGCTGGCGCGCCGGCACATGCAGTTCGGAAGCGTCGTACTCGGGCCCGGCTCGGTTTTGACCGCCGGCTTTCGCTTTGCTCCCGCAAACGACGACGGCGCCATACGCCGCGCCGTCGACGCGGCCATCGCCGACGGCGCGCAAGCGATTGCCGCCACCGAAGCGTTCGGAGTGGATCGCCCGCGTGCGGAAATCTTTGCGATGGCCTACGCACGGCAGCGCGGCGTCGAGGCGACCAGCGGTCACGGCGTCAGTTCGATGTATGGCCTGCGGGCACGCAGCCGGACTGCGGCGCTCAATGCTGCCATGCTGCCGCGCATGGTTCGTACGTCGCGCATGACGGCCGATGCCGTCGCCCGGGCGGCGATTCCGGCGCCGCTGATGATCATGCGCAGCGACGGCGGCGTCATGGACGTGCGTGAAATGGAGCGGCGACCGATTCTCACGCTCTTGTCGGGACCCGCTGCCGGCGTCGCAGGAGCCTTGCTGCACGAAAATCTCACCGACGGCATCTTCGTGGAAGTCGGCGGAACCAGTTCCGATTGCTCGGCGGTGCGCGGTGGGCGCCCCCAGATGCGGCCGGCACGCATCGGCGGCCACCGCACGATGTTGCAAACCCTCGACGTGCGGACGCTCGGCATCGCCGGCGGGAGTATGGTGCGCATTGGTTCCAGTGGAATCGTCGACGTCGGACCGCGCAGCGCCCATATCGCCGGCTGCGCCTACGCCTGCTACGTAGATGAAAACGCCGTCGTGGACGCACGCCTCGAAACGGCCGCACCGACCAGCCGCGACCCGTCCGACTATGCCGTCTTGATTGGGCGCGACGGAGCGCGCATTGCCATCACCACGAGTTGTGCCGCAAATTCGCTCGGGGTCGTACCGGACAACGCGTACGCCCGCGGCAACGCGGTTTCCGCGCGACGCGCTTTGGAGGCGCTGTCACGAAAAACCGGCGAGTCGCCGGATGCGCTCGCGCACGCGATACTCGACATTGCCGCGCGTAAACTCTGCGCCGCAATCGAAGAATTGATTGCCGACTACGAACTCGATCGAACGCAAGTCGTCATCGTGGGCGGCGGCGGCGGCGCCGGAGCGATCGTCCCCTTTACCGCGGAAAAGATGCGGCTGCCGTTCCGGATTGCGCGCGACGCCGAAGTCATCGCGCCGGTTGGCGTCGCACTCGCGCTGGTTCGCGACGTCGTCGAGCGGACGATCGTCGCGCCGGCACCGCGGGACATCGCCGCCATCCGCCGCGAAGCGATCGACCGCGTCGTGGCTTCCGGGGCTGCGCCCGATCGCGTGGAAGTTGCCGTCGAGATCGATACATCGCGCAATCGCGTGCGCGCGGTTGCTTCCGGTGCCACCGCGCTGACCGACACCGTGGCCGGCAACGTTTGCGACGAGGCGGAACGCCGCGCAGCCGCGGCGCGTTCGCTGCGATGCGAGCCTTCCGAACTGGAGCGCATCGATCTGACTGCGTCATTGGTTGCCTACCGGCATCGATCGCGCGTGGCGCGCGCCTTCGGCCGAACGCAAGATGCCGTCGACCTGCGCCTCGTCGACGAGCGCGGGATCATCCGCCTAGCGGTGCGCGGCGCGTCGCTGCTGCGAACGACCGCCGGTGAAATCGAAGATCGCGTTCGCGAGGCGGTCGAGAGCGCGACTCGATTTGGCGACGTGGGTCGTGCCTTGCCGACGCTTTATCTGGTTCGGGGTGCGCTCGTCTCGACGTTCGACGGGTTGTCCGGCCGCGAACAGGCCGTCGCCCTCGCCTGCGAAGAACTCGACGGCTGCGATCCCAACGAGTTGGTCGCCATCCTCACCACCCCGCGCTCGTAGGTTCGAGACCAGCGCACCATCTGCGAACCGCCGACGGTTTCGCATCGGCTCGATTGCGGTACAATTGCGAGCAACGTTCCGTCGTTGAGGAGGTTGAAAACAGCATGGCGCGTACGAGTCGCAAGAAATCGAGTTCCGGCACGCGGAAGAAAACGACCGGCCGCAAGAAATCGAGTTCCGCCACGGGGAAGAAGCCGACCGGCCGCAAAAAGTCGACGAGTCGCAAGAAATCCAGTTCCGGCGGTGCCAAGAAATCCAAGCGGAAGTATTCGCAAAAATCGGGTCGCAAAGTCGAGCGCGCCATGCATGAGATGAAGCACGGTCAACTCAAGTCGGGTCGCTCCGGAAAGACGGTCAAGAGCCGTAAACAGGCCATCGCGATCGGTTTGAGCGAAGCTCGCCGCGAGGGCGACAAGGTCCCGAATAAGTAGACGTAACGTTTCGCCGGCTTGCGAGGCCGACGGTGCGAGACTTCTTTGCTGGGGGCCGGTAACGCCCTGATGGATGTTCCCGGCTATTAGTTCACCGGCGGCTGTCGCACCGCCAACCCTTCAGCCTGCTCTAATGCGACGGTGCTCTTATGCCGCCCATACGAGAAATAAAAGATCAGACCGGTAGTCAGCCAAATTAGAAAAGCAAGCCACACCAGTGGGAATTCCAGCTCTTGGTTCCCGCGCATCCAATACACGAGCCCCACGGCGAAAAGCGCAACCGTTGCGTCGGCAAGCAATCCGAAGAAGCTCTTCAGATCCGACGTGACCGCCAGAGCGATGCGAGCGACGAACCAGATGACTACCAAGATACCAAGCACGACTGGCATCGCGATTGGAACTTCCGGATTACCGACGCGTAGGTAGTAGATGAGTCCGAGAGCGGTTAGCGCTGAGAGTACTGGAATGAGGTAGGGACCGAACGGAATCTTGAAGGCGCCCATCAGTTCCGGGTGGCGTTTGCGCAGTACGGGGACCGCGATGGAAACGAGGACGAAGGCAACTAACGTCCCCATGTTCGTTAGCGACCCAAGGATACTGATAGGGAAAAAGGCGCCCGCGGCGGCGATGAGTATCCCGAAGAAGATCTGGGAGAATACGGGCGTACGCCAGACCGGGTGCAGCATGGTAAAGCTCGGTGGAATGAGCCTGTCCCGCGACATCGCATAGAATACGCGGGTCTGTCCGAACATCATGACGAGGAGGACGGTCGTCAAACCCGCGATTGCCCCGAAGGAAATAATGACGCCGGCCCACGCCATGCCGGCGTGGTCGACTGCAAATGCGACCGGATAGGCAACGTTGAGTTCGTTAAAAGGCACGATGCCGTTGAGAATGGCAACGACGATGATGTAAAGGATGGTACAGACCAAAAGGCTCGTGATGATGCCAAACGGCAGATCTTTGCCCGGGTTCTTCGCCTCCTCAGCCGTCGTCGACACTGCGTCGAATCCGATGTAGGCAAAGAAGATGAAGGCCGCGCCTCCGAGCATGCCGCCCCAGCCGAACGGGAAATATCCGCCGGCACCGGTTAACGGACCGGGCGCAAGGTGGTAGTTCGCAAAGTCGATGTGACCGACGCCGATCGCAATGAAAAAGAGAACGATCGCAATCTTGATCGCGACGATGACGGCATTGACCGTCCCGGATTCTTTCGTCCCGCGGACGAGCAGCGCCGTAATTATCAGAATTATGCCCGCCGCCGGCAAATTCGCGATACCGGGCGTCGCGTCCCAATGACTGTGTTGCCACGATTGCGGGATGTCCCAGATGCGCAGCGTGTGGAGGATGTACGTGAAGTAACCCGACCACCCAACGCTGACGGTTGACGCACCGAGAGCGTACTCCAGCACGAGTCCCCAGCCAACGATCCACGCCATGAACTCGCCCAGCGTGGCGTACGTATACGTATAGGCGCTTCCGGAGATGGGCACCTTGCTGGCAACTTCGGCATAGCAAAGGGCAGCCAGCGCGCTGACGATACCGGCGACGACGAACGAAATGGTTAGCGCAGGGCCGGCGCGCGTCGCCGAGGCAACGCCGGTGAGGACGAAAATTCCGGTTCCGATGATCGCGCCGATGCCCATGGCGGTCAGCGCCCAAGGCCCGAGCGATCGCTTGAGGCCGTGCTGTTCGTCACTCCCCTCAGCGAGAATTCGCGCGAGAGGCTTTATGCGTTCGGTCAGCATCGGGTCGAGATACACCCTCGGCGCAAGACTCCCTGGTTTTTTTGCCGGTTTTTATTGGTCGTGGGGCGAACTCGCTGCCGATGCACGAGTTCGACGTGCTGGTAGTCGGCGGCGGCAACGCCGGTTGCGCCGCGGCGATTGCGGCGGCCAGACACGGGGCCAGAACGCTGTTAGTGGAGCGCTACGGTTTTCTCGGCGGCACCGCGACGGCGTCGATGGTCGGACCGTGGATGACGTTTCACTCGGGTGCGGATCGAATCGTCGGGGGCATCGCGCAGGAAATCGTCGAGCGTTTGATGCGGAAAGGTGCCTCGCCGGGACATCTCCCGGATTCATCCGACTACGTTGCTACGATCACGCCTTTCGATCCCGAGGTGCACAAGGCGCTGCTCTTTGAAATGATGCGCGAAGCCGGAGTCACGCTGCTGCTGCATGCCTACGTACTTTCGGCGGAAGTCGAGGGCGACACGGTACGCGGCGCGAGCTTCGCGACCGTCGGCGGCACGCGCGTTTGTCACGGCCGCATCGTCGTGGACGCGACCGCCGATGCATTCGTTGCTGCGGCGGCCGGAGTGCCCACCCAGCAGGGCGACGAACGCGGCCGGGTTCAACCCGCCAGTTTGATGTTTCGCCTGAGTCACGTCGACCTGGAGAAACTCGCCGCATACCTTCGCGAGCATCCCGACCAGATGCGCACCTCGCTGAAAGTGCACGAAAGAACGGCGCCGGCGTTGACCGCGGTTGCCGGGCTGCGCGCGCTGTGGGAAACCGCGGAACGAGACGGCGTGGTCGACGTTCCCCGCGAGTTGGTGTCGTTTTTCATCTCGCCGTATCCCGACGAGGTGACCGTCAACATGACGCGCGTCGTCGACGTCGATCCGC
>JBAUZB010000023.1:0-3738 GCA_049585095.1 Candidatus Tumulicola sp. | reverse complement strand
GGTGTTCGCTGAGGAACTCAGCGTGGGTTTTGGCGTTGCGGCACGGGCGTTGACCGGCGCGCAGGCAGGCATCGTGACCGACGAGCGGCACGGCGATGCGAAGATCTTACGCGTGGAGCCCGCGACGATTACCCGCTTGCTGCAATGCGAGGTCGTGCCGGTGGTCGCCGGATTTCAGGGCGCGAGCGAAAGCGGCACGGTCACCACGCTCGGACGCGGCGGCACCGATCTTTCGGCCATTGCCATCGGTCATGCGCTGCATGCCGAGCGCGTGGACATCTACACCGACGTCAGCGGCGCGATGACCGCCGATCCGGCGCGCATCGCGGGTGCGCGCACCCTCGAACGCGCGTCGCTCGAGGAGATGACGGAACTGGCCGAGCAGGGCGCAAAAGTCATGCATCACGCGGCCGCGGCGTATGCGAACCGAACCGGCACGCCCTACTCGATCAAGGGGCTGCATAGCGACGTGGGAACGCTGGTGGACGATCGAGTGAAGCATCATCGTCCGGTGACCGGAGTCACGTCGTCGGGGCGTCTGACGTGGGTGCGGATCATTCGCGGCGACATCGAGTCGCCGGAGCGGCGCATGCAAACCGAACTCGAGATGTTCGTGCGCTTGGCCGATGCGTCGATTTCCATCGACCAAGTGACGATCAACCAAGCCGGCGTGGCGTTCGTGGTGCAAGGCGATCGCGGCAACGAGTTGCGCCGGCTGCTGGGTGACTTGAATCTCGCGGTTCGCGTGCGCGAGGATTGCTCGAAACTGTCGGTGGTCGGCAGCGGCATGCGCGGCACTCCAGGCGTGGTGCGGGAAGTCGTTGAGGCGCTGTCGCGTGAAAACGTCGAGATCATTCACTGCACCGACAGCAACGTCACGATCTCGCTGCTCGTACCGGCCGGCGACGTTGCGCGCGCCGAGCGCGCGGTGCACGACCAATTTCACCTCGACGCAGGCGACCCGCCATGAACCTCGGCACCATCGTAACCGCCATGATCACCCCGTTCGACCGCGACGGTGCGCTCGACGCCGCCGAGGCACAGCGTCTCGCGCGGTGGCTCGTCGACCGCGATACCGATGGCCTGGTGCTGGCTGGGTCGACGGGCGAGGGGCAAACGCTCGATCGCAGCGAGCGCATTGCGTTGTGGTCAGCGGTGAAGGAAGCCGTCGGCGACCGCGCCGCGATCATCGCCAACGCCGGTACCAACGATACACGCGCCTCCGTCGCAGCGGCAGAAGAAGCTGCGGCGGCCGGAGCCGACGCAATTCTCGCCGTCGTTCCCTACTACAACAAGCCGACGCAAAGCGGAATGATCAAGCATTTCGCCGCGATTGCAGCGGCGACGCCGCTGCCGGTCATCGTGTACAATATTCCGGGTCGAACCGGAGCGAATATGTCAGCGGACACGCTGCTCGAGCTGGCCGCCGCACACGCCAACGTGATCGGCGTCAAAGAGTCGAGCGGCGATTTGAAGCAAATCGGAACCATTCTCAGCCGGCGGCCGCCGCACTTCATCGTGTGGTCGGGCGACGATCACCTGTTCCTTCCGTGCTTGGCGATGGGCGCCGACGGCGTGGTGGGGGTCGCGTCGCATCTGTGCTCGCGCGAATACCGGCAGATGTTCGACGCCTATCGTGCCGGGCTCGTCGACCAGGCGGCCGAGATTCACCGTTCGCTGTTGCCGCTGATCGACGTCCTGTTTGCAACCACGAGCCCGATTCCGGTGAAGTGGGCGATGAACCAACTGGGCTTCCACGCGGGCGAATGCCGCTTGCCGCTTGACGGCATGCCGGAATCGCTGGCGGCGAGACTTCGTCCGCTGCTGCCAAAAGGATAGCATCGGTGGACGCGCTCGACATCCTCGGATGCCGGCTGGACTTGGTCGACGCCAACGACGCGGCCGCGCGGATTCTGGCGCTCGCGCGCCAAGACGCAGGCGCGCAGATCGTGACGCTCGGCACCGAGATGGTGGTGCTGGCACAAAGGAACGAACGCTTTCGCAGCGTCGTTAATGCGAGCGCGCTCTCGCTCTGCGATACGGTCGGCTTACTGACGGTCGCGCGACGCCGCGGCGCGCGTTTGCGCGAACGGGTTACCGGGGTCGAGCTGACCGAGCGCCTGTGCGCGTTGGCGGCGAAAGAAGCGCTTCCGGTATACTTTCTCGGCGGTTCCGAAGGCGTCGCCGCCGATGCCGCAGCGATCTTGGAGGTACGCTTTCCGGGGCTACCGGTTGCCGGCACGCAAACCGGCTATTTCACCGACGACGAATCGCCGCAGATCGCCGCCGCCATTCGGGAGAGCGGCGCCAAGCTGCTCTTCGTCGGAATGGGTTCGCCGCGCCAAGAGTTTTGGCTGGCGAACCACTTGCGCGAAACGGGTTGCGGGGCGGGAATCGGCGTCGGCGGATCGCTCGACGTACTGGGAGGGCGCGTCGAACGGGCGCCGTTCGTTTTCCGCCGGTATGGGCTGGAGTGGCTGTACCGTTTGGCGAAAGAGCCGCACCGCTGGCGGCGTCAGCTCGCATTACCGCACTTCGTGTGCTTGGTTGCGCTCGAAGGCCTGGGTCTACGGAAGAAGGGCGTTGTGAGGACGTGAAGGCGATGATTTTGGCGGGGGGCCTTTCGACGCGCCTCTATCCCCTGACGAAACAAGTGCCCAAGCCGCTCGTGCCGGTCGTCGGCGTTCCCAACGCCGAGCACGTGATTCACTATCTGCGCGCGCACGGCTTCGACGAGATTGCGATCAACCTGCACTATCTCGCCGACGCGATCGTCGAAGCCCTCGGCGACGGCTCGCGGTTCGGAGTGAAGCTCGAATATTCGTACGAACCGGTGCTGCTTGGAAGTGCCGGTGCGGTGAAGCAACTCGAATCGTTTTTCGGCAGCGATACATTCGTGGTCGTCGGTTGCGACGATCTCACCGACTTGCCTCTCGCCGATCTGCTGGCGTTCCACCACCAACGCAACGCGGTTGCGACGATCGGTCTGGTGGAGTGCGAAGAGGTCGACCAATACGGCGTCGTGGTGCTCGACGAACGCGGAAAAATCGTCGGTTTTCAAGAGAAGCCGCCCAAAGGCAGCGAGCGCAGCAAGCTTGCCAACACCGGAATCTACGTTTTCTCACCGGAGATCTTCAACCACATTCCGGCCCACACGTTCTACGACTTCGGCAAGCAGGTGTTTCCGGCATTGCAGAACGCGGCGGAACGCTTCTACGGCTTCGACGCGCGCGGCGCGTATTGGAGCGACATCGGCACGCCGGCCGAGTATCGCCGGTCGAGTTACGACGTGGTGCGCGGCGTTTTCAGGATTCCCGACACGCGCGCCAACGGTGCCGACGCAACGGCGACGCTGGGCCGCGGTGCCGAAATCGACGGCCCGGTTTGGATCGGCGCGCGCGCGCGCGTCGGAGATTCGGTGAAAATCATCGGGCCCAGCGTGATCGGCGACGGCGTGCAAATCGAACCAGGCGCGCACTTGGAGCGCGCGATTCTCTGGGAAGGCGCGTCGGTCGGCGCCGGCGCTTCGCTCCGCGACACCGTCGTCGGCAAGAACTACCGTGTCGGAAACGGCACCATGCTGCAAGACGCGCTGGTCGCCAACGAAGAGGTTCCGGCTTAGCGTTACGGACGGGATTGCGGGACGGCGACGACCTCGTACTTGTTTCCGTCTATGTCTTCGAAAAACGTCGCGTAGTAGTCGTCGCCGTATTCGGGATTGAGCCCGGGGCCTTCGAT
>JBAUZB010000022.1:0-7884 GCA_049585095.1 Candidatus Tumulicola sp. | reverse complement strand
GCCAAGAACGCCGTTGCGATCTACGCACCGGGCGCCGGCGGAAGCGATCCGCCCGCAGCCACGCTGACGGCAGACGCGAGCACGGCCACCACGCTCTTCCCGCTATTTACCGCGATCGACGCTTCCGGCGGACTCGTCAGCTACGGCGCAACGTCGGTCGACGAGAATACGGGCGACGCAATACTGACTTATGCGAACGGCGCCTCCGGACCGGCGGCACCGCTGCACGGTCTCGATTTCGCCTTCCCGACGATTTACTATGCCGGCCCGACGGGGCTCGCGCTCGACGCCGGCGGCAACGTCTATTTTGCCGGCGCGTTACATTCCGGCCTCGGACCAAGCTACGGCATCTTCGTCGCGGCAGCCGCCGACATTGGGAATCCCCAAGCCAATCCGAGTCGGACGATTCCCTGGGACGACACGACCGGGCTGACGCCATTAGAGACGACCAACGTTGGGCTCGATTCCAGCAGCGAGATCCTGGTTGGCAATGAACTCGTCAAGGACCTGAGCAGCAAGGTCTCGTGTCAGGGACGCGTCAACGTTTTTGCCGCCGGAGCCGCCAGCGGCGTGACCGACGCCCCGCCCCTGCGCGTACTCGTTTTGGACGGCGTCTACACGCAGAATCCCGATTGCGTCTCGTTCCAGAGCCCGCTGCAACCGTACTTCCCCGAGATTGCGCTCTACGGCTCGACGCTGTTCGTCGCCGACGACTTCAACAACGCGATCGACGCATTTCCGTCGAGTCGCGGCGGAACGGTGAAGCCATCGCGCCGCATCGCCGGTGCGGCCACCGGCCTCAACGCGCCGATCGCGGTCTTCGTCGCATCAAGTTCCGGTCACGCGTCCGCGCGGCCGGTTAGAAACGGACGCACGTATCCATCGACGGCTGCGTGCGCCCGTTCCACCTGCGTACTTAACGCTCGATAAGGATATTAACACATGAATAAGATCCTCGCCACCGTGGCGCCGGCGGTCATCCTCGGGCTCTCAATGAGCGCCTGTAACGGAACCGCCGGCAGCGGCACGTCCGGCGTCGGTGCGGTGCCGAACGCCACGACGTCTCAAGCTAAGCAACAGCCGGGCCGGAAAGCCGGACCGAACGACAACGGCCCTTCAAGTCTCCACGCGGGCGGCGCAACGTTCCCGGCGGAGGCGTATAACACGGCGAGCCAGCCGGTCGGCCTGTACACTGCGCCGCAGGCACCGCCGGGAGGCGGTTCGCTCTTCGCAAACTACGGCGGAACGGGCACGATCTTCTACTGCTTGACCGGCAGCGGTGCCGGACGCAAGCAGTTCGACGGCGACCCGACCCGTTTGGGCGCGACGGCCGCTTGCGCCGGTTTGGGCGATGCCGCCACCGGATTCGGCGGACGCCAAGATCCACTCGACTTCCTCGCAAGCGACGTCATGATCAGCTCGACCGAATACGCGACGTACGCTTCAAATCGTAAGTCGACGCAAGGCGAACCGTTCATGTTCCCGTCGCTCGGCGGACCGATCGTCTACGGCTACCGCCCGCAAGACTTCAGCGGCGTTTCGCACGTCAAACTCTCGACGTGGAGCTATTGCGCCATTGCTAACGGCACCATCGGCAACTGGGACGATCAAGCACTCACCGCCGACAATGGCAGTTCGCTCACCGGCGGCGCATCGCAGCCGATCACCTTCTACTTCCGCTCCGACGGCAGCGGCACGACCCAAATCTACACCAACAAGGTGCTGACGACGTGCGGCTCCACCTGGCCGGCGCCGTACAACGCGCCGCCCTACGAGTCGCCCGGTCATAGCGCGGCTTGGACGTTCGGCCCGTCGACGGGCAACTGGGTAGGACCCAACGGAACGCAAACGTCGGGCAGCGACTTCATCGGCGCCAACGGTAACCCCGGCGTTCTCGCCGGCATCCAGTCCACGGCCTACGGCACGGGTTACGTCGAAGGCGCCTTCGCCAAGACGGCCAATCCGCACGTCAGCCAGGCGCTGCTGCAAAACGGTACCAACAGCGGCTCGCCGGTCTTCGTCGATCCGACCAACCGCGCCTCGGTCGTCCATGCTCTTGCAAACGTCACTTCCGCGAGCATCGCGTTCGGCGAATGCGACGACCTGGTGTCGTGCGGCAGCTCGCGACCGGAGTGCATCCTGTACGTTCCGCCGAACAACTTCGTGTCGCCGCCGTCGGGCGACTATCCGATCGTCGGAATCAGCTACCTGCTGTTCTACGGGCAGAGCAACCTGCACTACGGCGATGACAAAACGCTGGTCAACTACATGGTCTCGAAACCAGCGACCAAGATCATCAACAAACTCGAATACGTGGCGTTGAGTTCATCGTTCCACAAAGCCGTCCTCAAAGCACTCAACGGCACCCGCAGAGTGCACCCCTGCCTCAACCCGTAATCCCGCCGACCGTCGCGTCGATCCTCACGCGCACCGCATTGTGGTGCGGGGCGCGTGAGGTTTGCGCCGCGGTTCTCGCGCTCGCACTCGGCGGCTGCGGCGGCAGCAACTCGGTATCGTCGAAGACGCCGCCGGCCAAGGCTCAGGTACGTTTCGTCGAAGGCGCACCGGTGCTGGAAGCGTTGGTCAACGGCGTACCCACCGGCATCGGCGAGAGCGTGTATCTGACGGCGAACGGCGCGACCGTCGCCTCGTCGTTCGGGTACGGCACGCGGACGCCGTTCGTACCGGTTCCGGCGGCCCCGCTTTCACTGATTGTGGCCAACAGTCTTGGATACGCCGTCGGTCCAGTGAAAACGTCAACGGCGCTGACGAGCGGAAAGAGTTATACCGTGATTCTCATCGGCGCATACCCGCGCTATAAAGTCCTTACCTTCGAAGAGCCTCCCGCCGGCCCCAACGCGACGCTGGCGCTGTACGAAGCGTCGCCGTCGTTTCCGTCGGCGGATTTCGGAAGCTTTACGGCATCGACGCACTCAAACTTCAGAAAACTCGGTAGCGCGCACTTCGGTAACCTGGTGACGGTTTCACTCGGAAAGAACGTTGCCGACTTCGGTGGATACGCCGGCACGGGTACCAACCCGCTGAACAATGGTGCGCTGTCGCTCTCGAGCGTAGACTCGCTCGACACCACCAACGTGCTGCCGTTCCGCAACGCCACTCGCCTATCGCTCTTCGTTTTTGATCCGGGCAGTTCGTCCGGACCCGTTTTCGGGAACCTCGACCTATGAATGCTGCGCGCTCCTTCTTCTTCGGCGCCACGCTGTTCGTCGTAAGCGCGCTTGCGATAGCCGGCTGCGGGGGCGGCGGCAGCGGCCCCGCGCCGGTTGCGCTCTCTTCCCCTCCGCTGCCGACGCCGACACCGGCGGCGCGGCTGCTCTACGTCGACCACAACGGAATCCTCGATCAATACGCGCTGCCGCTTTCGGCGGCGTCGAGGCCGTTGAAGCGACTGGTTGAAGCTCCCGGTTCCGGACTCGCTCCGCAACTCGCCG
This sequence comes from Candidatus Tumulicola sp., assembly GCA_049585095.1. Classification (GTDB taxonomy): domain Bacteria; phylum Vulcanimicrobiota; class Vulcanimicrobiia; order Vulcanimicrobiales; family Vulcanimicrobiaceae; genus Tumulicola. Next base: position 4,432 of record JBAUZB010000022.1, on the reverse strand, counting down.
TCGATCCGCATGGCAAAGTTGCGATCGTCACCTCGAGCACGCTGCGGGTGTTCAATCCGCCGATCGCTTCCTTCGCGCCGTCGCGAGCGCAACTTACGATCCCGCTGACGCCGGCGATCACGCAAGTCGGGCCTGCCGGCGCCGAACTCAGCGACGTCGAGTACGATCCGAATGGAAACCTGTGGCTGATCAGCGTGCTCGGCGAGGTATCCGAGCTCGCGGTGCCGCTCTCCCGCTCGAGCGTCGCCGCCCTCACGATCTTATTCGGCGCTCCCGGAAGCAAGACGTCGGGATACTTCCCAATCCACGCGAGCTTCGACGTGAGCGCGTCGCTCTACGTCTTCGCTGCGCAGAGTACCCGGGCACGCCTCTTCAAGTCGAGTTTTCCCTACACCAAACCGCCTTCGCCTGATGGGCTCGACTTGGATTTTGCCGACTTCGTCGATACGAGCCAATACCTGCCGACGAATCCGAATCCTGTCAGCGTCATCTTAGGACAGTACTTCGGACCGCTCGCGTCGCCGCCGCCGGGTAAACCGCCGCCGCCGCCGGTCAACCGGCTTGCACAGTTCGCCGAACCCCTGAACCCGGTGCTCGGGCTCTTTCCGAATGCGACGGTGAACATGCTGATCGGCGCGGTCGTCGCCGACCCTCCGCGAAACCTCTTTTACGCGCTCGACCAGTTGACCGGCAGGCTTGACGCATACCACCTGCCGCTGTCCAACGACGCGAAGCCGGACGTTTCGCTTGCGTGTTTGGGGGGCGCGAGCTACTGCAGCAACAAGCCGGAGCATCTCTTCCTCGCTCCTTAGCGGCGCAGGCGCGCGCGAGTTAGGCCGGCATGTCTTTCTTCTGCTCTTGCTGGTAGACCAGCGTCGGCGATTCTTTTTTCTCGATGACGTCTTTGTTGACGATGCACTTCTTGACGCCTTGGAGCGACGGCAGGTCGTACATGACTTCCAGCATCACCTCTTCGAGAATCGAACGCAGGCCGCGGGCGCCGGTCTTGCGGGTTTGGGCCTTGATCGCGATGGCGACCAGCGCTTCCTTGGTGAACTGCAAGTCGACGCCGTCCATGTTCATGATCTTTTGGAACTGGCGCACCAGCGCGTTGCGCGGCTCGGTCAAGATGCGGCGCAGGGCCAGTTCGTCGAGCGCATCGAGCGTGACGACGATCGGCAAGCGGCCGATGAACTCGGGAATTAAACCGAATTTGAGGAGATCTTCAGGCATGAGCTGCTGCAGCAGCTTGCCGACGCGCACCTCGCGCTTGCCCTCGGGCTGTGCCCGGAACCCCATGTTGTTGGCGGCGACGCGCGCCTCGATGATGCGCTCCAAGCCGTCGAAGGCGCCGCCGCAGATGAAGAGCACGTTGGTGGTGTCGATCTGAATGAACTCTTGGTGCGGGTGCTTGCGGCCGCCTTGCGGCGGAACGTTGGCGGTGGTGCCTTCGAGAATCTTCAGAAGCGCTTGTTGCACGCCCTCGCCGGAAACGTCGCGGGTGATCGACGGGTTCTCGCTCTTGCGGGCAATCTTATCGATCTCGTCGATATAGACGATGCCCTTTTCGGCGCGCTTGACGTCGTAGTCGGCGGCTTGAATCAGCTTGAGCAGAATATTCTCGACGTCTTCACCCACGTAGCCGGCCTCGGTGAGCGAGGTCGCGTCGGCCATCGCCAGCGGCACGTCGAGAATCTTCGCGAGGGTCTGCGCCAGGTAGGTCTTTCCCGAGCCGGTCGGCCCTACGAGCAGGATGTTCGACTTCTGCAACTCGACGTCGTCGGTGCCGCCGGCGTTGATCCGCTTATAGTGGTTGTAGACCGCGACCGCCAGCGACTTCTTGGCGCGCTCCTGGCCGATGACGTACTGGTTGAGGATGTGATTGATTTCTTTGGGCTTAGGAATGTTGCGAAGGCGCAGGTTCTCGTCGACGTTCTTGTAGAGCTCTTCTTCGATGATCTCGTTGCAAAGCTCGATACACTCGTCGCAAATGTAGACGCCCGGGCCGGCAATCAACTTCCGCACCTGCTCCTGCGATTTTCCGCAGAAACTGCACTTTAGTTGACCTTTCTCATCTCCAAAACGAAACATCTTCGCCCGGGGCTTCCTCCTCGACTCCCTTATGCCGGCGTGGGCAAACTGGTACGGTCTTCGAGAATCTGGTCGATTATCCCGTAGTCCTTGGCTTCCGCGGCGGTCATATGGTAGTCGCGGTCGATGTCCCGGAGTATTTGCTCGAGCGGTTTCTTGGTGGTTTGCTCGTAGATTACCGCGACGGTTTGGCGGGTCGCGATGAGGTCGCGGGCGGCAATTTCCACGTCGGTGGCCTGCCCGCCGATCTGCGACACCCACGGCTGATGGATCAGGATCTTCGCATGCGGGAGCGCATAGCGCTTTCCCGCCGCTCCGCCCGTGAGCAGAATCGAGCCCATCGACGCGGCCATGCCCATGCAGATCGTGGCCACATCGGGCTTGATGAATCGCATCGCATCGTACATCGCGAGGCCCGCGGGGACGCTGCCGCCGGGGGAGTTCACGTACATGTCGATGTCTTTATCGGGGTCTTCCTTTTCCAGGAACAGCAGCTGTGCGATGACCAGGTTCGCGAGGTGATCGTCGATCGGACCGCCGACGAAGACGATCCGGTCTTTGAGCAAACGCGAATAGATGTCGTAGGCGCGTTCGCCGCGTGCCGACTGCTCCACGACCATCGGAACCAAGTGTCCCATACGTTTCTTTTACTCTTTCTCTCTTATCGGTGACTGCCTAAGGCGCTCGCCTGCTGTAACTACGACGCCGCCCCGGAGGTTTCTTGGGGCCGCTACGGGGCTGCGGGCCGTGTGGTGACCTCGGCATGGTCTACGAGGAAGTCGAGCGCCTTGTTTCGGACGATTCCGTCCATCAGCGAGAGCACGCCGTCGCCGAGCGCTTTGCGGACTTTGGCAACCGGCTGGCCGTATTGGCGCGCAAGCGCTTCGAGCTCTTCGGCGACGTCGCCCGGCGTCGCGACGACGTTCTCGGCTTTGGCGATCGCCTCGACGAGCAGCGTCGTCTTCACGCGCATCTCGGCGTTCGGACGATACGCCGCGCGCAACTCCTCTTCGCTCTTTCCGATCGCCGCGAGATATTGCTCGAAGGTCGATCCGGAGCGTGCCGCCCCCGCCGCGGCATCGTCGACGAGGTGGTTGACCTCGGCGTCGATCATCGTCGGCGGAAGGGGAAAATCGTGTTGCCGCAAGAGCGCGTCGAGCAGCGCGTTGGCGATCGCGCGCCGCTCGCGCGATGCGGCGATCGTTTCCAAACGGCGGCGCACGTCGGCGCGCAGTTCGCCGAGGTTGGCGTTGCGCGACACGCTCGTGGCAAACGCATCGTCGATCGGCGGCAGCTCGAATCGCTTGACGTCGTGTAACGTCACCGCAAATACGGCGTCCTTTCCGGCCAGCTCGGATTGCGGATAGTTGTCGGGAAACCGAGCCTCCACTTCTTTGCTCTCGCCGGCCGTCATACCGACGATTCCACTAACGAATCCCGGAATGAAACGACCATCGGAAAGCTCGGTCACTTCGCCGGAAGCGCTTCCGCCCTCGAACGGCTCGCCGTCGATTTTTCCTTCGTAGTCGATGGTAACGACGTCGCCCAGCTGCGCCGGGCGCTCGACCGGAACCACCGTCGCGCGCTCCTTGGCGAGCGTTTCCAGACTGCGCTCGACGTCGGCGTCGGTGACGATGACCGGGGGGCGATCGAGGGGCATGCCTTTGTAGTTTTGCAGCACGATTTCAGGCCGAACTTCAACGGTCGCTTTGACGCGCGTGGGGCGGCCATCGCTTTCTTCGAGAACTTCCACTTTCGGCCGAGCGACCGGCGCGAGGTCGTGCTCGCGCAACGCCTTGGCGTAGACCTCGGGAACGACTTCGTCCACGGCGCGCTGCGTAATAGCGTCGGAGCCGTAGTTCTGCTCGAAGATCTTGCGCGGCACTTTGCCCTGGCGAAAGCCGGCCAGCCGCACGTTTTTCACGAGCGCGCCAAAGGCGCGATGCTCGGCGGCGGCCATCTCGTCGCTGCCGATTGGAATTTCCAGTTCCACTTGCGTCGGGGTCAATCGCGTGAGGCTCGAGGTGGTCAGGTCTTCATGCTCCTACCTGGTGAAAGAATCGGCGAGGGGCCCGCTCGGACCCCTCGCGCCAAGAATGGAGCGGAAGACGAGATTCGAACTCGCGACCCTCGCCTTGGCAAGGCGATGCTCTACCACTGAGCTACTTCCGCGCACCGCTGCCGGTCGCTTTCGGACCGGCGTGGGCAAGCAGAGACTCGAACTCTGACGGGTTGCCCCCCTGGAACCTAAAACCAGCGCGTCTGCCAGTTCCGCCACATCCCCTGCTCGCTTGTTGCGCGGCGAACCCCGTTAAATAGAACGGCTCCCCTGCTTTTCCTC
>JBAUZB010000021.1:0-1789 GCA_049585095.1 Candidatus Tumulicola sp. | reverse complement strand
CGAAGAAACGGTTCCCTTTCACGCACACCAGCGTCGGGTCGCCGGCGAAGAAGTCGGCGATGACGGGAATAAAGGTTGGATCCATCTGCCCGTCGGCATCGAGCTTGACGATCACGTCGGCACCTTTGTCGATGCAGAACGCGATGCCGGTCTTCATTGCCGCACCGACGCCGCCGTTGCGCTCGCGCTCGAGCACGAACACGTTGTCTGCGCCGGCAAACGCAGCGCGCGCGACCGCACCGGTCTTTTGCGGGCATCCGTCGTCGACGACGACCACGTTATGCGCGTAGTGAAGCGCTTGGGCGACGACGTCTGCGATGGTGGCGGCGGCGCGAAAGGCGGGAATGACGCAAAACAGCCGCCCCGCCCGGTCCACGCGTGAACCCTACTTCGGCGGCGTACTCGCCGGAGGACTGGGGGGCGGGGCGGTCGCCGCTCCGGTGCCTGGCGTGGTGCCTGCCGGCGGGCTTCCCGACGACAGCGGAAGCCCGAGTTTCCCGCACATCGGGCGAACCTTGTCGTTCGACGATGCGCAGCCGGCGCTGAGATCGTTGAGCAGTTGGTTGACGACGCGGTTGAGCGCATCGGTGGTGGTCGTGGCGTCGTTCACCGGCGGTATCGGCGACGCACCGTTCGGACTCGCGAGCGCGAATGCGGCGAAATCGACGGCGTTAATGTCGCGCGGATTCAGCGCGAGAAGGCTAGCGGCGACGGTTTCGACGCGCACGCCGTTTCGCGATCCGTAACCGCTGAGATCGCCGGAGATCCAGGTGATCGTCGGCTTCTTGAAGCCGGTGCCTTGGCACGAAACGACCTGAGCGGTTGCGCTAACCTTTGCCCAACCGTGTGCCCAGAGAAAGTACGGGTCCGTTGCCGTGAAGGTGTTCGTCCCTTCCAAGATGATGCCGCCGAGAATTTGCGGCGCTCTGGGGTTCGAAAGATTAGGATCGTTTAAGCATTGATCGCCGAGATCGTTAGGACCCCACGAGAGGCGAGGTACTACCCAAACGGTGCTGGGACCATTCGTACGATCGAACAGCGCCTGCAGCGTGTCGGCGACCTTGTGCGCGAGGGCCGCCACGCTGGCGTCGTTGCCGGGCGCGAGTACGTAGAACGTCGACGTACCCGCGGCCAGTTCGTTGTCGGCACGCGCTGCGGCGCCCCCGTACAGCAGCAGGCCTGCGGACATCATAAGGGCCACCCCGGCTCTGGCGAAATGTCTCATGATCGTGAAGTTACCGGGCGGAAGCACAATTTCCTGTGCGAGGGGGGCGAGGGGATGACGAGCGAAAGGTCACGCGATGCACGCCCGGCCGCGGGAAATATCTTACGAAGGGCGTTTGGCGCAAGAGCGGCTTCGCTTTGACGAGGTCGCAGAGTTTGATGACCTGCCGCCGATCTATCACTACTGGTCGAACACGTTCGTTCGCGCGATGCTCGAGCGAGTCGGCTGCCATTCTGCCCCAACGTTCCTAGCGAAATTTCTCAGGGAAAGCGCGCAGCGTTGTGGCGCGCGTAATCCGGTCTTTCTCAGCATCGGCTCGGGAGACGGGAACAACGAGGTCGAAATCGCGCAGCTGTTGCGCGGGGACGGACTCGAGGAATTTCGCATCGAGTGTCTGGAGCTCAATTCGACACTGATTAAGCGCGCGGCCGGCGACGCGCGAACCGCCGGTTTGTCGTCGCACCTGCATTTTCTGCGCGGCGACTTCAACAAGTGGCGCCCGCGCCGCCGTTACCACGGCATCGTAGCGAATCAATCGCTGCACCACGTGACGAACCTGGAAGG
>JBAUZB010000020.1:0-5119 GCA_049585095.1 Candidatus Tumulicola sp. | reverse complement strand
CTGCTTCGCCGTCGCCGACCGCTTCGTCGGCGGCGAAAGGCCGCACGACGCCGCTGCCGACTGCTTCGCCGTCGCCGATCGCTTCGGCGGCGCCAAAAGGCCGCTCGACGCCGCGGCCGAGTGCTTCACCGTCGCCCAGCGCCGTGCCCATTCCGACGCTGATACCCGGCCCGTTTCCGCGACCGTCACGCGCCCCGGTGACCTCCGCCGACCGATAAATGAAAAGACCCCCGGCCGGTTGGCCGGGGGTCTTCGGTTTGTGGGCTCGGCGAAAAGCTAGAACTTAATGCCGATACCAGCGTACGGACCGCTCTCTGCGAACGGTGCCGGTGCGCTTTCCTGCGCCCATCCCTTATCGCCCAGGAAGCCGCCTTCGATGAACAACGGAATCCCCTGGAACGAGTAGACGACGCCGATGTCGTACTTCAGGACGTCGTACGACAAGGTGAACGGACCGGTCGGGCACTCACCCGTGCCGCACGTGCCTTTCACCGACGGATAGTAGTACGCACTGCCGTAGAACGAGAACGGGTGATTCAGGTCAGGCAGTTTTTCCAGGCCGAAGCCGACGTTGTTGATCGCCGGATATCCGGCGTTGTTCGAACGCCACAGATAGCCGATGCCGATGTAGATACGCGGCTGCAGCACGCGAAGTCCGACGCGCGCGTCCAGATCGTAGTCGCGCATGTTGAATGCCGGAACGAACGTCTGGCCCGCTCCGCCGATCACCGTTACGAAACCGTTCGGATGCTGGTAGTTGTACTGGCGATAGTCGCCTTCGACCATCCACGGCAGGTTGAACAGATCGAACTCCACCGCACCGTGTAGACGGTACGAGAAGCCGTTGCAGTTGTTGCACGACGTGGTGCCGGGGCTGAACTCGTTGTACACCTTCGGCGAGATGATGTAATCACCGGCGACGTAGATGTCGTGATACGGAGTCGCCATCGGCGTTGGGGTTGGAGTCGGCGGCGGCGGTGGCGGCGGCGGCGGCGCCGACGGCGGCGGCGTGGCGGGAATGTACCGCACGACGACGAGATGGCGATCGGCCACCCACAGCACGTACGCTCCCATGCCTTCCGAGATTACGCGGACCGGCACGAGCACGTTGCCTTGGTAAATCATCGGCGGCACGTCCAGCGGACGCGATTCGCCGTTGATGACCACTTCCGGTTTACCGACGGTCACCTTGACCTCGGCTCCGGCCTTACTGACCGTCACGGTCTTACTGCCCGCATCGTACGATACGGTCGCGCCCATCTGCTCGAACATCGAGCGCAGCGGAATCAGGAGCGTGCCGCCGCGAACGAGCGCAGCGAGAACGCGAGCCTGCTTCAGAACATCGGGCTTGGTGTAGACGTGGTGGTCATTGTAGAGAATCGGGATCTGACCCGACGGCGGGGATCCAAAATTCGCCGGCGGAGCAGCCATAGCCGCGCCCTGATCCTGCGCGATCGCGTTGGTTCCAATGTTGCCATGCGACGCTTGGGTCTGAGCGGCGACCGCGTTGAGTCCTAGGCCGGCTGCTATCAGCAGGGCCAGAGCTCCGGTGCTCAGTCGCTTCAATGTGTCCTCCTAGCTAGCTGGTAATGAGACCTTCGCTGCGCCCCGGACAGGTCCCGAAGGCTCCTGGCCGTGCGCAGACCTGCCCTTCCTTTCGGGAACAACCGTTTGCCCCCCCTGCAGCGCGAGCCGGGGAGACGGGAGACGGGCGGGGTCCATCCCTACCCTACCGTCATGTCAGCTTTTCTTCAAGCTTTGCGAGGAACTTGGCCCGGCCGATGATGTATCGCTCGTGGGTGCCTTCGGCCACCGCCTCGCGCTCGTCGAAAACCTGGACCGCAAAGCTGACGCGCGGACCGTCGATCATCACCACCTCGACCTCGGTCCGCACGATGAAGCCGACCGGCACCGGCTTATGGTGCGCGAGGTCGATGTGCGTCCCGAGGGTGATGTCCTCGCGGCTCAAAACCGGATCGATGCAATGGACCGCCGCACTCTCGACGAGCTGGACCAATACCGCGGTGGAGAGCACGTCGACGCCCCGGTTTCCGGCCTTTTCCGCAGTCATCCATTCTTCGACGCGGTTCTGGAGGCTATACGAGCGGCCGATGTCGAGTTTCGCGCTCATGCCGAGAGGAAGTACGCCCTGCAGACGACGACCTCATTCCTGGGTTATCGGAAAGACGCGGTCCTTCAAGGAAGCCCAAGGTTTCGACCGCTACGCTATGAATCAAATGACGGCCGACTCCGTATACACGGTGTAGCGGTCAACCGAAGTAGGAGAAACATGCAGTATCAACGGCTGGCGATCGCCGTGCTCGCGATGTCGCTGGCGCTTGACGCCTGCGGAGGCAAAGGTGGCCCCAAGGGCCCGCCGCCGCTGAGCGTGGACGTGGGGTCGGCTACGCGCCAGAACATCGCCACGTATTTGACGCTCGACGGGCAGATTGCGCCCAAGGAGCAGTCGACGCTCGCATTTCAGCAGAGCGGCACGGTCATCAAAGTCAACGTGAACATCGGCGACGTCGCCCGCAAAGGGCAGCTGCTCGCCGAAATCGATCCTTCGACGCTGTCGGCGCAGCTTTCGCAGGCGCAAGCCCAGGCTTCGCAACAGTCCGCCTCGGCACAGGGCGCGGTCGTCGGTCTGCCCGTTCAGGTGCAATCGAACAACGCGGCCGTGCAAACGGCAAAGGCGGCCCTCGACAACGCCAAGCTCGTCTACGAACAAAACAAGCAGCTCTTCAAGCAGGGTTACGTTTCGCAGACGGCGTTGCAGCAGTCGCAAGCATCCTACGTGCAGGCGCAGTCGACGTATGCGAACTCGGTCGTCGCGTTGCGCAACAATATCGTTAGCGCCGAAAGCGTCAAGGCCCAGCTCGCGGGAGCGCAGGCGGCGTCGGCGCAGGCGCACGTCTTGAGCACCCAGCTATCGCAGACGGAAATGTACGCACCGTTCGACGGCGTCATCTCCAACCGTTTGCTCGACCCGGGAGCATACGCCAGCCCTTCGCAACCGGTCTTGACGATCTCGCGAGTCGACATCGTCTGGATCAACATCAACGTTCCGGATGAGGACCTCGCATACATTCGGCCAGGCACGTTCGTGAAGTTCCGTACGTCGTCGCTCGCCAATCGCGAGTTCGACGGTCGCATCCAAACCGTCAATGCCGTGCCGACGTCGGGAACGCTCTCGTATCTCGCGCGGCTGCAAATGGTGAATCCGGGAGACATCCTGCGCGGCGGCATGCTCATCAGCGCGACGCTGCCCAAACAGCAGGCCAGCAATGCCACCGTCGTGCCGCGCAGTGCGGTGGCCCAAACTGAAAGCGGCGCCATCGTCTACGTCGTCAGCGGCGACAAGGCCACGGCGGTGCCGGTGAAAGTGGGGGTCGAGACCGATACGCTCGCGCAGGTCACCAGTCCGAAGGTGCAGCCGGGAACGCAAGTCGTTACGACCCGGCCGGACGCTCTCAAAGACGGCAGCGTGGTTGCCGTGAACGCCACTCCCGGGCCGAGCCCCAGCGCCGCCGGAAGCGCGTCGCACTGATGAAGTCGACTTTTCTACGGCTCTTCATTGCGGCGCTTGCGCTAAGCCTAACCGTTCCAACCGCCGGATTCGCGCAAACTCCCCCGGCTAGCCAGATTATCATGCCGACGCCGCAACCGATGCCGACGCAGGGCGGCACGCCGCTGCCGTATCCGGCGTACGGAACGCCGGCGCCCGACGTCGCGCAACTGAAGGAAAAAAAGGGAGTCCCGACTAGCGTCTCGTTACAGCAAGCGACGAAAATCGGGGTCGCGCTTTCTCCGGTTTTCGAATCGCAGAACGCCCAATGGGCCGCGATTCATGCGAAATACACTGCCGAGAAGCAAGCCCTCTATCCGGGCGTTAGCGGAAATGCCACCATCGGCAAAAGCTACCAGAACGGAAGCCTTTCGCTCAGTACCGCGTTCCCAAGCGCGACGCCGGGTAGCGGCTTCGCGGCCAACAGCACGACGGCTTCCGAGACGGCGTCGATTACGATTCAGCAATTGATCTACGACGGTGGCCGTACCATCGCTGCGATCCATTCGGCCAAGTCGGCCGACTACGCGGGCCGAGGCACGTTGATTCGAAATCTCGAGTCGCTGGGACTCAACGTTGCGAACGCCTACTACGCGGTGCTGCAAGATAACGCGACGGTCGTCGCCGACGCGCAACTGGTCAAGGAGTTCGAGGTCAACGAACAATCCGTGGTCGCGCAGATCCGCAACGGCGCGGCCGCTCGCTCGGACCTCGCGGGCGCCCAGTTTCAAACCGCGCAGGCTCGCGGCAACCTGGTCACCGCCCAGGGTCAAGCGATTGCCGCCCAGGCCACCTTCGCGACGACGTTGGGTCTCGACGCCGACGCCGAGGTGGTGCCGAAGCCGCTTCAAGCCGAAACGCAGTCGCCGAACCCGTCGTATGCCCCCTCTCTCAATCGCGCGTTACTGCTACGTCCCGACTACATTGCCGCCCAGTACACGGTTGAATCCGATAAGGAAGGCTTGCGCTACGCGAAACTTGCGCGATTTCCAATCTTGACCGCCGGCGTCACCGACGAAGTGAGTCGCAACTTTGCGTTGTTCACGAATAACTTCTTAAACAGCAAGACAATCGGACTGAACTTGGCGATTCCGATCTACGACCAGGGGCAGACGAACTACAACGTCGCGGTCGCCGCAGCGACGCTCGATCAGGCGGTCGCCGCGCTCAATCAAACCAAGCTCCAAGTAGAGTCGGACGTTCGTTCGGCGCTTGCGAATCTCATATCGGCGCGCGCCCTGCTGGTGCAAACCGACGCCGAGCTCACGGCGGCCAAAGTATCGCTCGACGCGACCCAAGCGCAATACAAAGTCGGCGCCACCACGATCATCAACGTCGTCACCGCCGAGGCCAACCTTTCCACCGCGCAGTCGGATCAGATTCACGCTCTCTACGGCGTGCAGAACGCGCAGCAAAACTACCTCTACGCTACCGGCGTGAGCGATTTGCAGCTATAGGGATCACCCTAATCTCGCGTCGCGGCGGTAGGCGCGGTAGGCGCGGTGAATGCTCCCGCTCGGTCGCGGTGGGTGCTCCCGCTCGGACGTTCGT
>JBAUZB010000019.1:0-6677 GCA_049585095.1 Candidatus Tumulicola sp. | reverse complement strand
GCGACGTAGGCATCGACGGTGCGCTGAAACGACTCCCGCGCGCCGGCATCGACGACGCGCGTTTGCGGCACGCCCGCGCGTCCCAAAGCCGAACGCAGATCGCGAGTGGCGCGCTCGACGAGTGCATCGCTGCCCTCCAACAGAATCAACAGGCGCCCTTCGTCGCCTTCGTCGCCGTCGATCGCGTGATGAAATCCGTCGATCCAAAACGCGGCAGCCGGTTGGATCTTCAGCGACGCGACGTGCGTGAAAGCCCGCGTGCGCGTCCCTTCCGGCAGCGGTGCCAGAAAAACGCGCGCCTGCGGTGGCGCCGCGAACGTTTTCAAGTTCGCCTGCACCAGGATGGCCAGCGTTCCGAAGGAGCCGACATACAGCCGGCTCAGGTCGTACCCGGCGACGTTCTTTACGACCATTCCGCCGGCGTGAGCGACGGTACCGTCGGCCAGCACGGCGGTCGTGCCGATGACGGCGTCGCGCGGCCGGCCATAGCGATGCCGGCGCGGGCCGAGCCAGCCGGCGGCGAGGGTTCCTCCGACCGTTGCGTACTGCGGGCGCGGCGGATCCAAGGGAAGGAACTGTCCGTGGGCCGCGAGCAGCGCCGCGATCGCTTGAACCGGCGTTCCGCAGCGTATCGCCAGCGTCAAGTCGGTCGGTTCGTAGGCAACCGGACCCTCCAGAGCGTTCGTTTCGAGGGTGACGTCGACGCGCTCGGAAGGATAACCCATGCCGGCCAGGGTGTTACCGCCGACGATCAGGATTTTGCGTTGGCTCGCATTGCACTGCGCTACCACGTCGCTCAGTTCGGTAACGCTCTTGGGCGCAACGCGCGGCGAAACGGTCACGTGCGATCGATCGGGGGAAGGGCCGGCGGCGCGAGTTCGGCGCAGCGCGTTCCGGCCGGAAAAATCTTTTCCGGATTGAGCCTTCGCATCGGATCGAACACGTCGCGAACCAGCGCCATGGTCGCGAGATCCGCGGTCGAGTATACTTCCGTCATCGCGTCGCGTTTCTCCGAACCGATCCCGTGTTCGCCGCTGATCGTACCGCCCAGATCGATCGCCGCCCGCAGAATGGCGTTACCGGTCTCGATGACGGCCGCGACTTGCTTGCGATCGCGTTTGTCGTACATGAGCAATGGATGAAGATTCCCGTCGCCGGCATGGAGCACGTTCCCGACCGTAAGCCCGTGGGTCTGAGCGGCTTCACCGACGGCGCGCAACGCTTGCGGGAGCTTACTCCGCGGAACGCAGACGTCTTGCGTGTAGTAGTTGGGTGCGATGCGTCCGGTGGCGCCGACGGCGCCTTTGCGCCCGGCCCACAGGGCCTCGCGTTCGGCAGCGCTAGCGGCGCTTCTCCATGAAATCGCGCCGTGATCCTTGACGATGGCTTCGATCGCCGCTTCGCAGGCCGCCATGTCGTCGGCGAATCCGGCGTTTTCGATCAGCAGCACCGCGGCCGCATCGGTCGGATAGCCGGCGTGAAACGCCGCTTCCACCGCGCGGACGATCACGGTATCCATCATCTCGAGTGCGGTCGGAATGATTCCAGCCGCCACGATCGCCGAGACCGCCGCAGATGCGGAATCGACGTCGCCGAATGCCGCCAACCAAACGCCCACCGCTTCGGGAAGCTGCATCAGCCGCACCCACGCCGAGGTGACGATTCCGAGCGTACCTTCGCTTCCCACGAGTGCCGCCGTCAAGTCGTAGCCCGGCTGGTCGACGCCGGTCGTAAACACCTCGCCGCATTCGTCAACGACTTCCAATCCGAGCACGTGATTTACGGTAGTGCCGTACGACAGGCAATGGGGACCGCCGGCGTTCGTGGCAACGTTGCCGCCGATCGTCGAGATTTTTTGCGACGAAGGATCGGGCGCGAAAAACAGCCCCTGCGGCATTGCCGCCTTGGAAACGTCGAGGTTGATGACGCCCGGCTGAACCCGCGCCCGCCGCTTGCCCACGTCGAGTTCGAGAATGCGGTTCATCCGCGCCAAGGAGATGACGACGCCGCCTACGATCGGCACCGCTCCGCCGCAGAGTCCCGTACCCGCGCCGCGGGGCACGATCGGCTCGGCGCAGTCGCGGGCGATTTTTACGACCGCACTCACCTCGCGCGTCGTCGACGGCAGTACGACCGCAGCCGGGATTCGGCCGTCGCTGTACGCGTCGAATGCATATACGCAAAGGTCCTCGGCCGCGGTTTTCACCGCGTCGGCCCCGAGCGCGTCGATCAAGCGTTGCGCCAGCATCAGTACAGAAGATACCTTGCGCGCAGGGCACGGAAGTCGCCGGCTCGCTGGTTCCACTCGGCAACGATTGCATCGGCCGAAAGTCCACCGGTCAAACCCCGGCGAAGGCTGGACGTTCCCCAATCGCGGTCGAGGGGCGCCGCCTTGATGACGAGCAATCGCGGATCGAGCGCTCGGACCGCCACCAGGATCTCGACCGCGGTCCGAACCGGCGTAAAACTGCGCCGATCGACTACGAGCAACTCGGCTCCTGCGAGTTCGCGACCCTTCCAAAACCCCGCGGTCGGAACCCACGTGGCGGGTCGAAATTCGACTCCGGGCAGATTGCGTGCGTTCAGGTGGGCGGCGAATCGTGCGCCGTCCATTCCGGCCGCCCCCGCCAGAAAAAATGGCTCAGAGGAGCCGACACCGTTGTTGATGCCGGCGTTATCGATCAGCCCGGTACACAGAAGCACGAAGGTCGTTTGCCACTGCGGAACGTTGGGCGACGTTCGGATCCACTGCAATCCGGTATCCGGCCAAATCATCGAGCGACGCCAGCCGTTCATGGCGATTACGCGCAACTCCGCTCCGATGCCGAAGTGCTCGTTGAACAATCGGGCAAGTTCGCCGACGGTCATCCCGTGCCGCATCGCAATCGGATAGAGTCCGATGAATGACTCGAAGGCCGGCTCGAGTACCGGGCCTGCAACTGCGTCACCGCCGACCGGATTTGGGCGGTCCAGCACCCAGAAGGCTTTGCCGAACGCTTTGGCGCTTTGCATCGCATAGGCCATCGTCGAGACGTAGGTATACGCGCGCGAGCCGACGTCCTGAATGTCGAAGAGCAACACGTCGATGCCGTCGAGCATCTCGGCGCTGGGATGGCGCGATGCTCCGTAGAGACTGTACACCGGCAGACCGGATTGCGGATCGACGTACGACGCAACCGACGCCCCGGCCGGTCGATCACCACGCAGACCGTGTTCGGGTGCAAAAACAGCTTTGACGCGAACGTTGCCTTGTCGCCGGATTGCATCGACGATCGATTCCAGTCGCGACGTGACGCCGCTTTGATTGGTGATGATACCGACCGTTCGCGGACCCAGCTCGCGCCACGCCTCGCGCAAAAAAACCTCGTCACCCAGCTCGATTGCGGCATGCGGCAGCGGTTGTGCAGCGGCGCGGACGATGCCGGTCGCTGCTGCGGCCGCCGTCGTCGAGAGAAACCACGAGCGGCGCATCGGTTCGATCCTACACAAAGACGGGCTCGACGGCGCGGCCGACGAGTCCGGCGTCGTAGACGCGCGCGAACAGCGCCCGAACCGCCGCGACGCCGGCGTCGCCGAGATCGTCGGTGAACTCGTTGACGTAGAGCGCGATGTGCCGTCGCATAACGTCGTCGCTCATTTCGAACGCGTGCTCGCGAACGTACGGCATCACCGCCGCTTCGTCGGCGCGCGCGAACGCCAAGCTTTGCCGTATGGCAGTCGCAACCGACCGGGCGGTGGCATCGTCGACGTCGTTTCGGACGAGAATCGCGCCGAGCGGAATCGGCAGCAGCGTCAGGTTTTCCCACCATTCTCCGAGATCCGCGATCGCGATCAGTCCGGCTTCGCGATAGGTGAAGCGCGACTCGTGAACGATCAGGCCGGCGTCGATGCGGCCTTCGGCGACCGCGTCTACGATGCGATCGAAACGCATCTGCTCGGTCCGCAAGCGTCGCCCCAGCGCCAGCTGCAGCAGCAGAAACGCCGTCGTCCGCTCGCCCGGGATGGCGATCCGGCGGGAGGCGAACTCGGAGAACAGCGTCGGGGATCCGGCCGGACGCGCTACCAGCAGCGGTCCACAAGCGTGCCCGACCGCGCCACCCGTGCGTAGAATGCGGTAGCGATCGGTGAGGTGCGGAATGGCACCGTAGCTGACCTTCGTCAGTTCGAATTGTCCGCGCGCGGCCGCGTTGTTGAGTTCGTCGATATCGGCCAACCGCACGGAAATTTCGGGCGCGTCGTCGAGCAGACCATTGGCCCACGCGGCAAAGACGTAGGTGTCGTTGGGGCAGGGAGAATACGCGAGCGTTAACGTCACGCCTTCGGGCCGCCCATGGCGTCGACGATCTCGAACAGCGCGAGCCCTACGCGGGCCAAACCGGAAAGCCCGGCATCGAAATCCCAGCCGCTGCGCTCGCGGCTACCCACCCGGTTCGAGATGCCGCGCAACTCGACGGCCGGAACGCCGGCACGCTCGCACGCCCGCAAGACGGAGAAGCCTTCCATTGATTCTATCTGCGCGCCGAGGCTCATCAGCCGCGCGGCCGTCGCTTCGCTCGACGTGACTCGCGCGACCGTGATGCCGTGCAATGCGGGAAATCCTTTGCGCCGGAGTTGCGCCACCAGCAACGGGTCCGAATGGGCCTTGTCCACGACCGTTTGGCCGGCTGGAAGCACGATCGGCCGCCCGTCCTCGAGCGCAAGCTCGAACGCATCGTCGACGACGGCGACTCCGTCGCCGATCCGTGCGGCGCCGTCGAGCGCACCGGCGATGCCGGCGTTGACCACGAGCTTGTAACGCTGCTGCGCGAGGGCGTGAGCTACCGCGCACGCGGCTTCAACCGGGCCGACTCCGGTCACCACCGTTTCAACCCCGTGCCGCTGGGTCCACGGCGCGAGTTCGCGATCCACCGCACACGTCAGAAGAATCACGGAGCTCCGATGAATTTATGGGTTTGAAGCGACAATCGGAAACGACGTGGATGCGTTTTTACGTAATCGAGTGCGATCGCGACGTTGCGCGGCTTGTTTCCTTCCGGCTGCAGCAGGATCAAGGGCTTATCGGCGAATTGCGGCATCCGCTCCTCGGGCACGCGTTCGTCGACGATGAGCTTGACCTCGTCGGCGCGCGCAGCCATGCGCGAATCGACGCGTTCTTTTGGAGAAACGCAAAGCCAGACGTCATCCGGCAGCGGCAGGTAGATGGTGCCGTTGGATTCGACGTGCACCCGCCGTCCGTCGCGGCGCAATGCGTCGATGAGCGCCGGCGCTTCACGCTGGGCGAATGGTTCGCCTCCGGTGAGGACGACCGTCGGGCACTCCGGACCGGCGCGGCCGACCATGCGAACGACTTCTTCGACGGACGCGTACGACTTGACCGAATAATCCGTATCGCAAAAATCGCACGCTAGATTGCAGCCGGCAAGGCGCACGAAGACGGCCGGCGTGCCGGTCCACGTGCCTTCCCCTTGAATGCTGTAAAAGACTTCGGCCATCGCCAACATCGGCGTTAGTCTCGGGAAGCGGTGTTGGGAGCGTGGTGAAAGTCCGACGCTCGCAACGTCGCACACGCGGTCGGTGTTTCCCACAGCACCAACTCGTCGAGTCCGCCGAGTGCCGGGTCGAGGCGTTCCCAGAGCCACATCACGATGCGTTCGGCGGTTGGATTGTCGATGTATTCGTTGAGGCTTTGATGGTCCAGCAGATCGATGGCGACGCTGCGGACGACGCGGTCGACGTCGTCGAAGTCGACGATCATCCCGCGTGCCGAACCGTCGGTTTGAATTGGTCCGCGCACCGCGACCTCCAGGCGATACGAATGACCGTGCACGTTCGCGCACTTCCCCCGATGAAACGGCAGCGCGTGGGCCGCCTCAAACGTGAAGTGCTTCCGGATTTGCAAAGTTCGGCTACAGCGCCCCCTCGGGACCCATGCTTTCTAGGCGCTTCTTGAGATCGGCGAGGAACCCGCTGGCGACGTAGCCGTCGACGACGCGGTGGTCGAGCGACAGGCACGAGTTCATCATGTGACGGATCGCGATCGCATCGTCGTCGCGCACGACCGGCTGCTTGACGATCGTTTCCATGGTGAGGATGCCTGCCTGTCCGGCATTGATGATCGGTGCCGACGCCCACGAACCATTGGCTCCGTTGTTATTCACGGTGAAGGTACCCCCGGCCAGATCGTCGACGCCGAGTTTGTTCTTGCGCGCTCGATCGATCAGCTCGCCGGCCGCCACCGCCAATCCGCGAATCGACAATCGATCGGCTTGCCTGATGACCGGCACGACGAGATTGGTTGCCAAGCCGATGGCGATCCCGACGTTGACGTCTTTGTTGACGTAGATTCCGTCGCTGGTGAACTTAGCGTTCATCAGCGGGAACGCCGCTAACGATTCGATCGCCGCCCGCACGAAGAACGGAAGCAACGTCAGCTTGTAACCGGTCTCGCGCTCGAACCGGTCCTTTTCGCGAATGCGCCACTTCCACACGTTGGTGACGTCGATCTGTACCATCGACCAGGCGTGCGGCGCGGTGTGCTTGCTCTCGACCATGCGTTCGGCAATAATGCGGCGCGCCTGGGTAAGCGGAATCGTCATGCCCGGAATCGGCCGCCCGTAGCTCGGCACGCCGCCGGCCGGGGCCGGCGATGCGGCGGCAGAGAGCGCCGCGGCGGGAGG
>JBAUZB010000018.1:0-10653 GCA_049585095.1 Candidatus Tumulicola sp. | reverse complement strand
CTTCAAAACGGGCGACTTCTCCACGCCTGCCAAGGTCGTCATGACGCGCGAAGGCGGCGACGTTACGGCCGATCGGGCCAACGGCAACTATAAGACGCAAATCGTGAACCTCATCGGTCACGTCGTGATGCACGATTCGCAGGGTGACTATGGAGGAATTGGCGGCGGCGCGGACCAGCACTCAAACGGCCCGTCGACGCTGACCGCGGACAAAGCCGAAATCGATGGTGCGGCCAAAGTGTACAAGGCGATCGGGAACGTCCACTACGTCCAGGCCGACACCATCGTCGATTCGGACAACGGAACGCTCAACGATGCGACCCACGACTTGTTTCTACAAGGAAATGTGCGCATCGTCCAGGGTGCCCGCAAAGTGAACGCGCAAAGTGTGGTGTACAATACGGTCACCGACAAGGCGCATGCCGAAGGAAACGTTACCATGCAGTTCCCCGGCCAGCTGCACCGCGGTTTGGCCACGCCGAGACCGCTCAACGTTCCGAAGAATCCGATCACGAAGCCGGCGGTCGCGACACCGGCACCGCCGCCGCGTTGACCTCTGCGTCGCTATTCGAGTCGCCCGGTTCGATGCCGCTGGCGGCGCGGATGCGGCCCCGGACCCTCGACGAGTTCGTCGGTCAGGACGATATCGTCGGACCGGGGCGAGCACTACGCCGAGCGATCGAAACCGATGCGGTTCCATCGATGATCCTGTGGGGGCCACCGGGTACCGGAAAGACCACGCTCGCCGAGTTGGTTGCGCGCACGACCGGAGCCCACTACGAGCGCATCTCGGCGGTCAGCGCCGGCGTTGCCGATCTACGGCGCATCGTCGCCGACTCGCAGGTACGCCGCCGCGGCGGCCGGCGCTCGGTCCTGTTCGTGGACGAAATTCACCGCTTCAATAAGGGGCAGCAGGATGCAGTACTGCCCTACGTCGAGGATGGAACCGTGACGCTCATCGGTGCGACCACCGAAAATCCGTCGTTCGAAGTAAACTCGGCATTGCTCTCACGCGCCCGAGTCTTCGTGTTAACGCAACTTTCCGACAACGACGTCGGTCGCATCGTCGATCGCGCACTGGCCGACTCGGAACGCGGCCTCGGGCGCCTGTCCGTGCGGCTCGAAGACGATGCGCGGGCGACGCTGATCGGGTTGGCCAACGGCGACGCGCGCTCGGCGCTGAACGCCCTCGAATTTGCGTCGGCCTCGGCTCCCGAGCGCGACGGCACTCGCGACGTGTCGAAAGCGTTGGTTCGTGAGGCCATGCAACGCCGTGGCTCGGTGTACGACAAGGCCGGTGAAGCGCACTACGATACGGTGAGTGCCTTCATCAAGTCGGTACGCGCCAGCGACCCGGACGCCGCAATCTATTGGCTCGCGCGCATGATCGACGGCGGCGAAGACCCGCTGTTCGTGGCACGGCGTCTGGTCATTCTCGCGTCGGAGGATATCGGCTTGGCCGACTCGCGTGGGCTGCAAGTGGCGATCGCCGCGCAACAGGCGGTGCATTTCATCGGAATGCCGGAAGGCTTTTTCCCATTGGCGCACGCGACGCTTTTCCTCGCCACCGCTCCCAAGAGCAATAGCGTCGGTCGTGCGTACGGCGCGGCGATGGAAGACGTGAAGGAGACGCGCAACGACCCGGTTCCCTTGCATCTTCGCAACGCACCCACCGGCCTGATGCGCGCACTCGGGTACGGCAGGGACTACCACTACGCACACGACGATTACGACTTCGCCCAGGTCAATCTTCCGGAGAACCTGAGCGAGCGGCGCTACTATGCGCCGGGCCGGAGCGGCGACGAGTTGCGCATCGCCGATTGGATAAAAAAAAGGCGGGTCGAGTAGTCCTCGAACCGCCTTTTTCCCGTTGCTACTTCTCGGAGTTGTGCGTTGGAGCTTCGCACGGGAAAATCATAAAACCGCACGCTGGGAGCGTCCTGTGAACCGACATTCTTTTCAACGAATCTACCTCGATCATGCGGCGTCGGCGCCGCTGAAAACCGAGGTCATCGACGCGATGCAGGCGGCGCACGCCGAGGCCGGCTTCAATCCGAGCTCGACGCACGCCGAAGGCCGCCGGACGCGGGCGGTCCTGGACGATGCCCGCGAACGCATCGCCGCGGCGCTGGGCGCCTCGCGAAGCGAAATCAGATTTACCGGCAGCGGCACCGAAGCCGGTAATCTCGCGGTGCTGGGTGCGGTCCGCGCCGGCGGCGGTAAGAGCCACGTGGTGACCAGCGCAATCGAGCATCACGCCGTGTTGCACGCGTTGAACGGGCTGCCGAACGGGGAATGCGAGGTCACGGTTCTGCCGGTCGACGAGTGTGGCCGCCTCGATCCGGCCCGTTTCGCCGATGCCATCCGCAGCGATACGGTGCTGGCATCGATCGCCTATGCCAACAACGAAGTCGGAACGGTTGCACCGATCGCGGCGCTCGCCGAAATCGCCCACCGGTACGGGGTGCTTTTTCACACCGATGCGGTGCAGGCACCCGGCTGGTTGCCCATCGATGTCAAGGGGCTGGGGGTCGATCTGCTGTCGCTATCGGCTCATAAATTCTGCGGTCCGAAGGGCGTCGGCGTCCTCTACGTTCGAAACGGTACGCCGATTTCGGCGCTGATTGCCGGCGGGGGTCAAGAGTTCGGACTCCGTTCGGGAACCGAGAACGTCGCGGGAATCGCCGGCGCGGCGACCGCCTTGGAACTGGCGACCGCCGACCGCACCGCGCGGGCGCCTCAGGTCGGCGCGCTGCGCGACCGGCTGGAGCGTGGGATTCTGGCAACGATTTCCGGAGTCCGGATCAACGCGGCGGAGGCTCCGCGACTGCCGAACCTCGCAAGCGTCACCTTCGACGGGGTCGACACGGAGGCGCTCCTGATGCGCCTCGATCTCGAGGGAGTGGCAGCGTCGGCTGGCAGCGCCTGCGCATCCGGCGCGCAGCGGCCGAGTCACGTGCTGGCGGCAATGCACTCCGAGACGGGCGGGCATGCGACCGTGCGCTTCTCCTTGGGGACGGCGACCACCCAGGCCGAAATCGACCGGGTCCTGACGATCCTACCGGCCATCGTCAGGTCGCTGCGACGGCCGGCTGCAACTCCTGCGTAATATCCGCGGGTGAAAAGGGGATACTGAGACCGGGGACTCGTACGGCGTGCTTCCCCCAAAGGAGTTGCTAGGTGAATTCGACCGAGATCGGCGTTCTGGTCCTCGACGTCTTGGCGGGCGTCGGCGTGTTGCTCGTCGGCATCGGCGTCCTCATCGGGATGCTCGCGCTGGCAAAGACCCTGTCGCGCGTGAACGTGACGCTCGACGGCGTCGACCGGCAACTGGAAAATCTTGGAGAGCCGGTGGCCAAGACCCTCGGGCACGTCGACGGAATCGCCGACACGGCCGATCGGACGCTGGCGCGCCTTGGCGGCGTCGTAGGGTCGATCGAAGACGTCGCGAGCAGCGTCTCGCAGACCGCCGACCTCGCCAAGAACGCATTGACGCCGGGGATCGTCAACGTCGGCGCGACCCTCACGGGCATCACCAGTGGTTTGCGGCGCTTGGTAACGGGAAAGAAGACAACTGACCAATCCTAACAGGAGTAGGTTTTTATGGCTAACGGTAGGGGCGGAGGATTCTTCGCCGGTTTTCTTATCGGTTCGATCGTGGGCGGCGCCGCCGCGGTTCTTCTTACGCAGGAAGACACGCGCGATCTGCTCGTCGGTAAAGCGCGCGAAGCCGGCAACTACGCTAAGGATGCGACCGACGATCTGCGCGGCAAGGTAACCGACGTCGCCTCCCAATGGCAGTCGGGTGCGTCGGACCTTTACGAACGCGGAAAACAAGTCGTCGATAGCGCGCGTTCCAACGTCGACGCCGCCGTCGACGAAGGCAAGGCCAGTGCCGAACAAGCGCGCGACGATCTCGCGCAACAGGCGGGGGAGAGCAATCTTGGACATTAAGGTGCACGTACGCGAAGCGCCCGGAGACTGCTACGTCGTCGAGCTGAGCGGCGAAATCGACGTGTATACGTCGCCGAAAGTGAAGGACGCGATCGGCGAGCTGATCGATCGCGGCGTGTACCATTTGGTAATCAACTTGGAAAAAGTGCGCTACATCGATTCGACCGGTCTGGGCGTGCTGATCGGCGGATTGAAACGGGTTCGCGAACACGGCGGCTCGGTGAATCTCGTCTGCACCAATCCGCAGATCAAGAAAATTTTCGATATTACGGGGCTGGTGAAAATCTTCGGAATCTTCGATAGCGAAGAGACGGCGATGAAGGCGCTGGCGTGAACCCGGCCGTCGAACGCGAAGTGAGTTCCGAAGTCGTCGAGCTGCGCATTCCGAGCCGTGCGGAATGGGTCGCGTTGGTGCGGCTCGCGGCGGCGGCGGTGGCAAACCGGCTCCAGTGTTCGATCGAAGACATCGAGGACGTGAAGCTCGCCGTCGCGGAAGCCTGCACCGCGGTCATCCAACACGAGAACCACGGCGAGTTCATCGAGGTGACGTGCGAACTGGCGGCGGACGCCTTACACGTGCGCGTGCACGACGGCGGTCGCCACGTTTCGCATGCCGGGGACGGCCACGCCATGGATTTCGACGAAGCACGCGTCGCGGGGCTCGGCGTGTTCTTGATTCGGACGCTGATGGACGAGGTGAGCTATGACGTCCATCCCGAGTTAGGGACCGACCTGCGAATGGTGAAAAGACTCACCGGCCGACCCGGCTGAGTGGTGTTACGGGAGACGCGTGCAAGAGCGGATTGAGTCGCGTCCGGACCGTCAACGGACGCGAGCGCTGTTTGCGCGCTTTATCGCGGTTCGGGAGCGGCTGGCCCAAGAACGCGAGTCGTTCGATTCCGAGTACGAACGGCTTCGCGACGAGCTCGTGGTCGCGCACCTGAACCTGGCGCGCTTTCTGGCGGTCAAATTCGCCAATCGCGGCGAGCCGCTCGACGACTTGGTTCAGGTTGGTACGGTAGGATTGCTCAAGGCAATCGATCGTTTTGATTTAGAGCGCGGCGTCGAATTCACGACCTATGCAACGCCCACGATCGTGGGTGAAATCAAACGCTACTTCCGCGACAAGGGATGGGCCGTCAAGGTGCCCCGCCGGCTCCAAGAGCTCAATCTCGCGGTCAATCGCGCCAGCGACAAGCTGGCGATCGAACTCGGGCGCAGCCCGACCGTCGGCGAATTGGCCAAGTGTCTGGCGGCCGGCGAAGAGGAAATTCTGGAAGCGCAGGAACTCGGACAGGCCTACAATCTGCTGTCTCTCGATAGCGAGGTTTCCGGGGAGACCGATCGGAAGTCGCAGACGCTTTCCGACACCGTCGGCGCCGCCGACACCGGGCTGGAGCTCCTCGAAGACCGCGCCAATTTGGAGCGCGCGTTCGGCGTGTTGACCGGCCGCGAGCGCGTGATCATTTACTTGCGCTTCTACGAGTCGGTATCGCAGACCGAGATCGCCAAGCGCCTCAACGTGTCGCAAATGCACGTGTCGCGGCTCCAGGCGAAGGCTCTGGAAAAACTTCGCACCGTCCTGGCAGAGTAATGTAGGACCAATAATTGAGGAGCGCCGGCGCGATTTCTGCTATCATTTCCGATTGAAGCCATGAAAAGCCAGGAACTGCGTCAAGCTTGGATCGATTTCTTCGTGGAAAGGGGGCACCGCCTACTGGCGCCCGCGAGCCTCGTGCCGCACGAGATGTCGACGACGCTCTTTACGATCGCCGGGATGGAGCAGTTCGTCCCGATTTTTCTCGGAGAACAGCCGGCACCGGCGCCGCGCGCCGTCACCGTCCAGCGGTGCCTGCGGGTGGCCGGCGCCAAGAGCGACATCGAAAACGTCGGACGAACCGGGCGCCACGGCACCTTTCTCGAAATGCTGGGCAACTTTAGCTTCGGCGATTACTACAAGCCCGAAGCGATCGCGTGGGCGTGGGAGTTCTCGACGGCCGTGCTCGGCTTGGATCCGGCGCGCCTGCACGTCACCGTCCACACCGGCGACGACGAAGCCGAGCGGATCTGGATCGACGACATCGGGCTCGAGAAGTCGCGAATCACGCGGTTCGACGAAGACAACTTCTGGACGATGGGTCCGACCGGACCGTGCGGTCCCTGCACGGAAATTTTTTACGATCTCGGCGAACGGCATGCCCTCGGTCCGGACGACGACGGGCCCAATAAAGGCAACCGATTCGTCGAGTTCTGGAACGTCGTATTCCAGCAGTACAACCGGTCGTCCGACGGCACGCTCCAAGAATTACCCCGCAAGGCCATCGACACCGGAGCGGGTTTCGAGCGCATGCTCGCAATCTGTAACGGTAAGGCGTCGATGTACGACACCGATCTGTTTGCCGACCTGGTCGCGGCGCAACCGCCGGTAGGACGCACCGCACTCTCCCAACCGGAGCAGCACGTGCGTCGCAATATCGTGGCGGATCATGCTCGCGCGGTGACATTTCTGATCAACGACGGCGTGTACCCATCGAATAGCGAGCGCGGCTACGTGCTGCGTTTTCTGATTCGACGCGCCATCCGCAACGGAAAACTCCTGGGCTATCCCGACGAATTCCTTACCGGATTGGTTCCGGCGGTCGTCGCCTCGCTGGAGCCGGGTTATCCGGAACTGCGGCAGAACGCCACGCGGATTGCATCCGCCCTGCAAACCGAGGAACGCACGTTCGATCGAACGCTCGAGCGCGGCATGGCGATGCTCGATCGGCTGATCGACGACGCAACCGAGAATCGTAGCGGCGTCGTCGGTGGGGAAGCCGCGTTCGCGCTCCACGATACCTACGGCTTTCCCATCGAGTTGACGCGCGAGATCGCGGGCGAGCGCGGAGTCGCCGTCGACGGCGTGGCTTTCGAGCGTCTCATGGACGAACAGCGCGCGCGCGCGCGCAGCGACGCGGCATCCAAGCGCGCCGAAGTGGGTGTGGCGGACGTGCCGGCCGTCGCCAGCCAGTTCACCGGATACGACGGTCTGGAGACGGACGGGACCGTCGTGGTCGCGCTCGAAGGCGAGCGCTGGGTTTCGACGTTACGCCAGGGCGACGAAGGCGTGCTGGTTCTCGACGCGTCGTCATTCTATGCCGAACGCGGCGGCCAGATCGGCGATCGCGGCATCCTCACCGGTCCCAACGGCACGTTTGAAGTGCGCGACACGCAATTTCTCGGTGAGGCGATCGCGCATCGCGGGGTCGTCACGTCGGGGTTCATCGCGACGGGGGAGCGGGTTCATACCGCGGTGCACGAATGGTGGCGTCGCGAAATTCGCCGTCATCATACCTCGGCGCACCTGCTGCAGCGCGCTCTCAAGGACGTGCTCGGCGAAGACGTTAACCAAGCCGGTTCGTGGGTCGGCACGGATCGTATGCGCTTCGATTTTCGGTGGGGCGGCGGCGCGCTCAGCGGCGAACAGAAACGCGCGGTAGCGCGGCGCGTCAACGAAATGATCCGCGACGACTCGCATCTCGTGACGCGGGTCCTTCCTCTGGAAGAGGCCAAGCGCACCGGCGCCATTTGGATGGCCGGTGAAAAGTACGGCGAGCAGATTCGAGTCGTCACCGCGGGACCCTCGATCGAATTTTGCGGCGGGACGCACTCGCATTCCACCGGAGAACTGGGTATGTTCCTCATTCTTTCGGAGTTTTCGATCGGCAGCGGCATCCGCCGTATCGAATCCTGCGTTTCGCGTGCTGCCGAGGAGCGCGTCGAGCACCAAAGCGATCTGATCGGAGATCTCGCAACGTCGCTGGCCGCGCCGCCCGACGAACTCGGCGAACGCGTGGGGAAACTGCAAGGCGACGTGCGCGACTTACAAACGGCGCTGGGGCAGCTCAAGGCGCGCTTGGCGGCTGCCGACGCGCAGGCGTACCTCGAGAAATCCGAACGAAAGGGCGAGCTAACGTTCGTCGGAGCGGTCGTGCACGAAGCCGGTGCCGACGCGCTTCGGCAGCTGACGCACGCACTGCGCAGCCGTCTTCCCAGCGGCGTGATCGCGTTGGCCGGAATCGATGGCGGAACCGTAAGTCTGCTCGTAAGTGCCAGCGACGACCTGGTCAAAGCCGGCGTGCACGCCGGTAACCTGGTGAAACTCGCGGCGCCGTCGATCGGCGGAAAAGGCGGCGGCCAGCCCGCGCAAGCGCAGGGCGGCGGAAAGAAGGTCGAGGGTGCCGAGGCCGCCATTGCGGCGATTCGGGAAGCGGTTTTCGCATGAGCGGCGTGAGGGTTTCGATCGCGGTGGCCGCCGCCGGCTTGACGCTGGCCGCCGCGCCGGTGCCGTCGTCGCCGCTCGACTCTCAATACGTCTTGCAGCGATACGCGATGGCGATCGACGCGGTCCCGGTTCCGAAAAACGTGGTGTTCACGTACACCGTGTCGCAGGCAGGTCCGAGCAATATCGAGCAGCGGCATACGATCTTTCGCAGCGGACCGGACGTTCGCGACGAGACCTTGGCGGTCGACGGCTTAGCGCTGACTCGAAAGATCGTACGCTTTTCACGTCGCGACGACCGCTACGCGGTAACGCGGCTGGCACCGCGGGCGGTTGCCTATCAAATTCTATTCTTGCGCGCGGTCAAAGCCGAGCGGCGTTTCGACTACTCGTACGAGGTGACGCCGCTGTTGCGACAGACGGGCGCGTCGGTCGACCGGATGACCATCGACGGCTCGAGATTCTTGCCTCGAGTCGTTGCCTTTCACACCAACGGGGCAGAAGCGATCGGCAACGGAGAGGTGGTGTACGCGCCGTTCGGTCAGTATTGGATGCCGGTGCTGGCGACGGTCGATGCGACCGTCAACGGGAAGCCGGCGCGCGAGCGAATTACCTGGGGAGATTATCGCTTTCCCGACGCGCTGCCGCCGTCGACCTTTCAGCCACCGAAGCCGTTGCCGCCGGCCACCCCCGAGCCGTGAGCCGGGTCAAGCCGGCGTACTTCGCCGGCTTCGCCGCGGCCGTGGTGGCGGCGCTCGTTTCGCACGGCCGCGCGACGCCGTACAACAATTTCGTTCTGCTGGCCGAGGCATTCTTGCACGGACACGCATGGATCGATTGGCCCGGCCCCTACATCGATGCACTCGGGTACGCCGGACGGCACTACGTCATCGAAGCACCGCTGCCCGCCGTTCTCTTACTGCCGTACGTGGCGCTCTTCGGGCTGCAGGCAAATCAGACGTTGCTCGCAATCGTGTTGGCCGGGGTGAGCGTCGGCGCGGCATGGGAACTGGGCGAGCGGTTCGGTCTGCGGCCGTCGAGCAACGCCTGGATTTGTGCGTTCCTACTCGCCGGCACCGACTTACTTTGGTGCGCGATGCTCGGCGACGTGTGGTTTCTGGCGCACGTTTCGGCGGTATGCTTCACGCTGTTGGCCCTGGTCGAATTGGCTGGAGCGCGGCGCGCGTGGCTGGTCGCGCTGTGGTGCGCGTGCGCGTTCGAATCGAGGTTTTCGTTGGTTCTGACGCTGCCGGTCTACGCCTATCTCTGCGCAAGGGATCCGGAGAAGCCGTTGGGGATCGGTCCGCAGTGGCGCTCGACGCTCGTGGGTTTTGCCGCGGTCTTGCTTCCGGTCGCGGTGCTGTGGTTGCTGTACAATCAAATGCGTTGGGGCACGTGGAACGATATCGGCTACGCGACGTGGTATCACCAGGATCAGGCTGGATTCCCGACCGGATCGCCTTTCCAGTTGGCGTATCTACCGTACGAACTCTGGTCGTTTTTCGTTCAGGGCGCCACGCGCTTGCCTGAGTTTCCTTTCTTGCGTCCGGAATATTCGGGCATCGCGCTCACCTGGACGTCACCGGCACTCGCGTTGGCTTTCTTCGCGCGCGGGCCGCTGCGCTGGGTGGTCGCGCTTTGGGTCGCCGCGGTTGCGGCGGCGGTGCCAAACTTGCTGTACTACGTCAACGGATTCGCACAGTTCGGCATGCGCCACGCGCTCGATTTCGAACCCTTCTTGATCGCGCTGATGATGCTAGCGGTGCGCCCGCGCTTTCCACGATGGGGATACGCACTGATCGCGTACTCCGCAGCAGTCGGCTTTTGGGGCTGCTGGTACTGGAACGCCTACGTCAGAACCTAGCAACCCGGGAAGCGACGACGCGGAGTTGCTTTAGCGAGTCGCCATCGGCAGGCCGCCGATGTTCGGGCGCGTGCGGGTCGGCTGCGGCGCTTGCGGAGGCGCGGGCGGCTGCTCGTCGTTGCGCGCTTCGTAGGGCCAATACCGCAGCGCCAGCGAGTATGCCACGCAGTCGTTATACGCGTCGCACTCGCCTTGAATCGTGAAGCAGCGGCAGATCCACATCGGTATCGTCACGAAGAGGCCGACACCGGTGAAGAGCGCCAGCGACATCAGAATTCCGCGTACGTAATTTCCAAGGTAGTACGATTCTCCGCCGACGACGCCCAAGACGAGCGTCAGGACGAACGCCAAGGTCGGGTCCTTGGCGTACCGCTGATACTCGTAAGCAAACGTTGCTTGGGCTTCGGGGCGCATCTGAACGGCGAGCATCTGTGCATACGGGGTCACGGTAGGTTCCTCCACCGTTCCATACGGTCTGCGGCAGGCAGTGTTTCAGCGGCTCGGCGATGCGAGCGCGAGCCGCTCGTAGGCCTCACCCAGGGCGGCCGGGTCGTCAACCGGCGCACCGCAGACC
>JBAUZB010000017.1:0-1856 GCA_049585095.1 Candidatus Tumulicola sp. | reverse complement strand
TCGAGGCCGCGACGAGTTTGCGCCTCGGGCACGGAACCGACGGTTCGGTCGACCTGGGGCCGGTCGTGAGCGACGACGCAATGTCGCGCATCAACGGCTACGTCGAACGAGCGCTCGCGAGCGGCGCGCGGCTCCTGCTCGAGCCGAAGCCGGCTCCGCGCGACGGATCGTTTCTCTCGCCCGTGATCTTCGACCACGTCGACCCGGCGAGCGAATTGGCGCGCGACGAAATCTTCGGTCCGGTGCTCGCAATCGTCCGCGTGGATTCGCTGGAAGAAGCGCTGAGAGTTGCAAACGCTTCGCGTTACGGCAACGCATCGTCGATCTTCACTGCCGACGGCGGAGCCGCACGTACCTTCGCGTCGCGCGTTGACGTCGGAATGGTCGGCGTCAACGTCGGCGTCGCCGCGCCGATGGCATTCTTTCCGTTCGGCGGCGTCAAAGATTCGATCTTCGGCGATCTGCGCTGTCACGGAAAAGACGCGGTGGCGTTCTACACGCAGCAGCGCGTCGTGATGAGCCGCTGGCCCGAGTCGCGATGAACGAACCCGCAGCGCTGCGATCGGGCTCGCTGACGTTTCTCGAGGTGCTCGCCACCTCGATCGCACTCATCGGGCCGAGCATGACGCCGATTCTCATCGCGCCATACATGTTTGCCAACGCGGGCAACGGCACGTGGCTCGCCTACGTCTTCGGCGGAACGATGCTCGTCTTCGTCGCGCTGAACATCAACCAGTTCGCACGCCGCTCGAGCGCGGCCGGGTCGCTGTACGGATACGTTGCCGAGAATCTCGGGGCGACCGTCGGCGCGCTCGCCGGCTGGTCGCTGCTCTGGGCTTACGGATTCGTCGCGGCGGCGACGCTCGGCGCGATGGCGCTCTTCGTACAAATTTTGCTCGCGCTGGGCGGCATGCACGCGCCCGCGATCGCAATCGTCTGCGGGCTCGCAGTCGTTGCGTGGCTATTGGCGTATCGCGGCGTGCAGGTCTCGGCGATCGTGATGCTCGTTCTGGAAGCGATCTCCGTGGTCGTCATCACCGTGCTCGTCGCGATCGTGCTCGTCAAGCACGGACCATCGATCGACGCCGCACAACTCACGATCCAAGGCGGATTCCCCGGTGGCGTCGGCTTGGCGATTATGTTCGCCGTCTTCAGTTTCGTCGGCTTCGAAAGCGCGACCGCGTTCGGCGCCGAGGCGAAGAACCCGTTGGTGACGATTCCGCGCGCCGTCCTCGGCAGCGTCATCTTCGCGAGCGTCTTCTTCATCGTCGCGACGTACGCCGAGATTCTCGGCCTCCGCCACGCCGCGACGACGCTCGACAAAGAAACCTTCCCGCTCGGAACGCTTGCCGGCATCTTCCACGCCGGATACCTGCTCGTTCCGATTGCGATCGGCGCGCTCTGCAGTGCGTTCTCGGTCTGTCTTGCGTGCATCACGACCGGCGGCCGCGTCGCCTATGCAATGGCCAACTCCGGACTCCTGCCGACGGCGTTCGCGCGCATCGAGCCGCGTCACGACACGCCGAACGTTGCCGTAACGGTCGTTACTGTGCTGACGCTGCTGGTTACCGGAGCGTCGCTGCTGGGCGGCGTCGCACCGATCGACATCTTCAATAACTGCGGCACGCTGAGTTCGTTCGGCTTCATCGTCATCTACGCGCTGATCTCGATCGCCGCCGGCATCTTCGTCAAGCGCCGCCGCGAACTCCGGTCGGCGGACTTCGCAATCTCGGTGCTCGCGGTCGTCCTGCTGCTCGTTCCCGCAGTGATGCTCTTCTACTCGGTGCCGGCCGCGCCGCAGCGCTGGTTCGTCTACTACTTCCTCGTCTTCTTGGCGTTGCGGCCCTCGAGCGCCC
>JBAUZB010000016.1:0-28460 GCA_049585095.1 Candidatus Tumulicola sp. | reverse complement strand
GAGCCGATGGTAGAAAGCCCCAGAATCAAGGCGGTCGCAAACAGGCCAAGGCGAACCATTGGAACCTCCATCGAAAGGAGCGCAGCGCGAATGGGACACTTTTCCCCGCGCGTCAGCCCTCACCTATTTCCCCCGATACCCGTTGTTTAGCCGGATCGGGCGGCTTTTCGGTTGGTTGGATGCTGAGAAGCGCGTCAACGCCGAAGTCGAGTGGGAACCGACATCGTCAGAGTGGGATCGCCCGCAACCCGTCAATTCAGATTTGCCTAAGACGCCTAGATATCGCTGCTGCAGGGCCCATCACAGCGGCGTGCAATCTGCGCTCATGGGTCGCTGCACCCTCGCGCTTGCGCTTGGCCTCCTTTTGCTCGGCGTCGCCGACCCATCGATGAAATCGCTCCCGACCGTGCCCGATCCTGGGCCGTCAGGGACGTTGCCACTTTTCCGTTTCGCTGAACAGCTAGACGATTTCGACGGCGCGTACACGTTCGACCGCGTTCGCCGGCTGCCGTTGGCCGCGCAATTTCGACCCGCGCAGCAGCCGGGCGCAGACTTCCATTATCATTGGCGATGGTATCGGTTTCGCATCGTGCCAACATATGCTGCCAGTGCGCCATCGTTTCTGCTGGTCGGCAGGGCGACGGACTTTGCGGACCTGTACATTCCATCTGGTTCGGGTGCAACCGTCTTGAGGTTCGGCATGCAAACGCCGGTTGTGCAGCGCGCCGATCGGTCTGGATTGCCCATCGTCCAGATTCCGCGGAAAGCAGCTGGGCGCGTCCTTTACTTACGAACCCTCGGCATCGATAATACGGGACCAGCGGTACTCGGCCGTGATGCGGCGAGGTCGCTGTTGACGAGACAAGACCTCGAGGCGTCGTTTTATGCTGGTGTGTTTGGCGTCTTTTGCGTGACGGCGCTGATTTTCTTTTTCATGACTCGCGACCTCACGTTCCTCGTCTACAGCACCTATATGGGGGCGTGGATGCTTGAAACCGTCATCGGCATGCCTTTCGCGTGGCGGACGGTCTGGCCATGGACTTCAATAGGTTACACTTGGCCGTATACGCTGCTTGCAACGGTGGCCTTTGCCGCGAGCGCGCTCTTCGCTCGCCTCTTTCTGGATACTCGTCGCTATGTGCCGCGCATCGATGCGCTCTTGGTCTTCATGATCTGGGTGACGGTCCTGGGCGTGCCTCTTTCCCAGTTTCTCATGGGGCGATACGGTATCACCGACGAGCCCGTGGGCCTTGGATGCACGGCCATAATACTCGTCCTGGGCCTGACGGCGGCCGGCGTTCGACTGCGCCAAGGCTTCCGGCCTGCCGCGATCTACGCCGTCGGTCTCCTGTTGGCCGGGGTGGCCGTTCTCGTCTATTTCGCAGACCTCTATCGCGTCATTCCACCCACGACGCTAGGTCACGAGGCGGATAACCTCGGTCTCATAATCGATGCTCTCGCCTTCCTTGTCGCACTCGCGTATCGGGCGGTGCTGGCGGGACGTGAACGCGAGGCCGCCCTCGCCGCAAGCGATGCGGCGAACGCTCGAGCGGCCGCCGAGCAGCGCGAGCGCGTCATCGAAGTCGAACGCCACAATGTAGCGGTGCGACGCTTCGTGCCACATGAATTTTTAGACGCGCTCGGACGGCGCGATGTGACAGAGGTGCGGCTGGGTGACCATGTGGAGCGTGAAATGACTATATTATTCAGCGATATCCGCGGCTTTACGACACTCTCTGAGACGCTCTCGCCTCAAGAAAGTTTTGACTTCATCAACCAGTATCTTGGACGCGTCGGGCCGGTAGTGCGCGGCCACGGCGGATTCGTTGACAAATATATCGGCGATGCTATCATGGCGCTGTTTGCCAATTCAGCAGGCGCGGCGCTCGACGCCGCCATTGCATTGCAGCACGAAGTGCGAGAGCTTAACTTTATACGGTCGCGCGACCAACTTCCTTCGTTCGCGATCGGGGTCGGCATGCACCGCGGTTTATTGATGTTGGGAACTATCGGCGAAAGCGAACGATACGAGAGCACCGTCATCGCGGACTCCGTGAACGTTGCATCGCGGTTCGAGGGACTGACGAAAGTCTTTGGCGCAGACATCATCATAAGCGGGAGCGTTGCCTCAACACTTTCAGATCCTGCGAGCTACTGCCTTCGCCCGCTGGGGCAAGTGTTGGTCAAGGGAACGACACGTTCTGCTGAAGCGTATGAGGTCTTCGATTCTAACGAGTCTGCGTTGTTCGATCACAAGCGCGAGACGCTTGACGCATTCACCTTTGCGCTTTCAGCGTACCGCCGCGGAGACTTCGACGCCAGTCTAACCGAGTTTGCGACGATTGCCATGCTTCAGCCACGCGACCTAGCAGCCGCATTTTTCCGTGATCGATCGGCTGAGCGGCATAGAGGGCCGAGTAACAGCGCGGTTCCTTAGCGTATCCGATGTCGCTTTTCAACGGGCAATACTGGCGACGCGAGATCGTCGGGCGTAGCGGTTAATGCGCCGGACGGCTCACGTTCGGTCGATGCATCGCGGGCGCAGGCGGTAAACGATCGTCCTTTGCACCGAACGGATGGGCGACGATACGATAGTCGAAATCAACGTTCGAACGGCCACGTTCGATTTCGCGAACTTGGAAGCCATTGCGAGACTTCATGCTCACATAAAGCCCCCGCGTATCTCCAAGCGGCGTAACAAAGACGTAGTACCACTTACCGTCCATCACGGAGGCGAAGGTGGGTTCGATTTGGACGTTCGCAATCCCATCCACCATCTTTGCCGTTCCAACGTCTTCGATGGTTGAGCTTGCGGATTGCGCTGCGTAGGCGAGAACGTGCTGTCCACCACTTGTCCGGTGACGAACCTGCACAGAAGCACCCTGGAAGCCGCCCGAGCAAGTCATCGTGCCCGCGCTGTCTATACCGCATTGCCCCCCGGTACTACTATTATATGCAAAAAACATACCGCTGTTTCCGTTGTCCTGCTGTGCCCACAGCGCGACGTTACCCGTTGTGTTGTTCTCGGCGGTAACTCCCGGAGCGTTGTTGCTGGTGCCGTACACGCCGGCATCCTGAGGAGAGGCATTACTGCCGCCGAGGTACGTTTCGCCGTAGACGCCTGGGCCAGATTCGGAGCTACCCCTGACGCCGTTACCGCTGCCGCTTTGTGACCCGTTGGTACCCCAAACTCCATAGCTCCCGTCACTTGTTGCGCCGACCACGGCGTTCCCATAGACGGACGTTCCTCTAACGCCGGTATCGTATCCTGAGCCCACGCCTAAAACGCCAGTTGCGCCATTTGACGCTGCCTTGCCCTCAACGCCGGCGGTGTTCAAGCCGGTCGATATGCCCAGGAGGCACGCCGTACCCTTGCTGCACCTGACGGCCGTCGCGGGTCTAGCGTACTGCGCGCGCACGATACCAAAACTGGAAACCGCTACTGTCGCACCGATAGCGATTACACCTACGATCGCAATTCGGCGTGGTCGATGGTTGAATTGAAACACCGTGAAGCTCCTTTCAAGCGTTCGCTAATTATATGAGTATCCCAAAAAAAGGGCTGCTGCGCGCGTGCGCAACTGTATCATTGCTACGATCGCCGTCGCAGCGATAACCAGAAACGTGCCGAGCGTCCCAATAGTATTCCACCGCTCGAGAGACATCGCGAAAAGCCCTTCGCGGAGTAGGCAATGTGGTTTTCCCGTTTTCGCGTCAGGCCATGGCAAGCTTCTGACGCAGGCCGTCTAACTCCGCGAGGGGTTGAGACTGACACACGGTCGCAAGCGCATAGCCGAAGCGCAGGCGCTTGCACTTACGGTCCAAACGCCAGCGCTGCCGGTCCCTTCAAGCCCCGCGTGATCGTCCGCAAAACCGATGTGCTGCCAGGCGCGTAGAGCGTTACTTTGGAAACGCTCCCGTCTGCAACGTAGAGATTGCCGCTGGGGTCGAACCCTAGCGCAACCGGCGTCGTCACGCCCTTGGAAATGGTCCGCAGCAGCGAAGTGCTGCCCGCAGCATAGACCGTTACGGTGCCCTCGAGATAGTTTGCCACGTACAGGTTGCCTGAGTCGTCAAACGCCAGCGCGGAGGGTTTATGCACGCCCTGGGAGATCGTCCGTAGAACGGTCGAGCTGCCGGGCGCGTAGACCGTCACGCTTCCGTTGTCGTAATTTGCAACGTAGAGATTGCCGGTGCCGTCAAACATGAGCCTGTACGGACTCTTCAGCCCTTGGGAAATAGTCCGCAGCACCGAGGTGCCGCCGGGCGCGTAAACCGTCACCGTGTTACTGCTCTCGTCTGTGACGTAAAGATTGCCGGAGCCGTCGAATGCCAAGGACTCGGGACCACGGACGCCTTGGGAAATCGTTCGCAGCACCTTCTTATGACCCGGCGCATAGACCGTCACCGTGTTATAGGCAAGGTTTGCCACGTAGAGTTCACCCGAACCGTCAACGGTCATCGCGACCGGCATTCCGACGCCCTGAGAAATCGTTCGCAGCAACTGCGACGTTCCGGCGGCGTACACCGTGACGTTATAATCGGTCTGATTGCCGACGTAGAGGTTACCCGAGACGTCAAACGCTAGCGAAATCGGCGCAGTGAGCCCCTGCGAGACGGTCCGCATCACGCTCGAGCGATCGGGGACGTAAACGGTTACTGTGTCGGCGTCGTAGTTCGCGACATAGAGATGGGGATTCGCGCCAGGCTTATGCTTCGCGTTCCCGGTGGGTGACTGCCCGGCCCGATGTTGTTCGAGCGACATCGGCGTTGACGAAGCTGGAGCGTTTCCGGCACCCGTGCAGGCGGTCAAGAATCCAGCGCTTAGACACGCGCCGACGAGTGGTAATAGGTATTTCATGAGATCACCTCGCTTGAAAGACTCGACCGACGGACCGTCGGCGCGTTATTCACGGCATCGCTCGCCTTTCCCGCCGATGATGGCCCGGGCTGCATCCCCGCCGAAGGCTCGACAGCCACTGAAAAACACAGCCCGAGGCCAGAGCACGAGTATCTCGCTTAACGGGCAGTGATTGGCTAAGACATTAGGAGCACGCTTGCGCCGCGGACGCCGACCGAATTGCCGTTACCAGATGCAGTTTAAAGGTTGTGCCGCACCCGTTTGTTCCGTCCGCTAATGTCTCGCCGTAGAGCGCGCCGGCGAAACATAAGAGGGGCGCGGCAGGCTCGCTGCCGTATTTGCCGCCCGGAAACTGGAACATCGCATCAAGGGCTCCGGATGGGAGCAGCCTATAGACGGTGCCCTAGTTGGCAGGCGCACAGAATCACCAAGAAGGTGCGGCGACCGCCCTGGTGGCGGCTACTTTAGCGGCCAGGAAGTCCTATAGAAATATGGGGGGCAAATCATCTGACCTGGAAACGTTTCAAAGTAAGACCCAGAGTACGATTGCGTCTTTCGATTCGATGATGGGCGCCAGCGCTGACGACGATCAATGACCCAAACCTAACGGCAGAACGGAGAGCGAATGAAGTCAACCCCTGTACGAACGGCGATATGGCTACTGCTCATTGTGTTCTATTGCAGCAGCGCAGTCTCAGGCAACGATAGCTACTCGCGAGCCGATGCTGAGCGATACATCAAGGCAAGCGAAGCGGCGTGGGCTGAATCAGTCTCAACCAACGATGCTTCGGTCTTGAAGCGCATCTTGGCGAGCGATTTTGTTTGGGTGCTGGATGGCGAAGTCTGGAACAAAGCACGCAGCATCGCTGATGCCGAGGCTGGTCCAGGCGATTTTCTTTCCGACCATCTGAACTATGCCCATGTGCGCTTTTTCGGCGATACGGCGGTGGTTCAAGGGAGCGAGACATGGACGCGCAAGGGCGGACGCAAGGGGCGCTTCGTTTGGACCGATACATGGATCCGCCGTAACGGCCAATGGCAAATCGTGGCTGCGGAAGACATAACCGTGCCAATCAAGAACGCGCGCTGAACCAATCCGGACCGGAGGCGAGAAACGGCTAACAATCCTCTATCTTCTATGGCCAATCCCAAGTGAGGCCTTCTGCCGCCGTGCCGGCGCAACCGGACAGTCCATAAAGAACGAACACGCCACTGCCGATCGCGAAGAGCAGCAAGACGCCGCCGACGAGATACAGCGGCACTCGCCCCGATGGTGGCTTCGTGCTGCGGGATGCAGCGAAGAACAGCGCCAGGGCGACGGCGGCGAATACCGCAAAAAGCGTCCAAAACCTCATCAGGAAGACTGCTTTGTCGTGCGGACAGTATCGCTCCGACAGGTCCTGCGCAACGGCCATCTGCATGTGATCCATCGCGAGGAGAACGACCTTGTATCCGGGTGTCATAGGTTAAAACAGACGGCTCGACGAGCACCACGAGAAACCGAAGAACGCACCGAAGCCGGCGACGGCGGCGACGAGGAGCAGGAGCGCCGCACCGATGTAGGTGCAAGCTCGCAGCGCCGCCGTCTTGCCGCGCGATCGGCCCCAGGCGACCAATCCGAGCGCAGCACTACACGACAGTACGATGACCGTCCATACAATCGCCTTGCTAAATGCGCCTTGGCTCAGGCACGTGATCGTGGTGAGGCGTGCAGCAGAAATACTGGGTGTGCCGAGTCCCATCTGGTACGGCGCCGAAGCGGAACATGCGTAGAAGATAATGCACCCGAGCGCACCGGTGCAGATCGCAAAAAACAGCAGAACGGCCGCTTCGAAATACCTTCCGCGCCGGCGTAGTAGGAATGCGGCGGCGGCGAGCGCCAAAAACAGGCCCCACAGCCACATGAAGGCGTGGGCGTCTTGTCGTACGCAGTATCGGGCTCCGACACCCCAAATCACGTCCACGGCCTGAGCGTACCACGCGCCGTCAAACTTGAAGTGTAGGACCCGCCGGCCGTAAGCCTAGTTGTTGCAACCTTCAGCGAGGTTGCGACACGCGGTGCTCCGTGCCGCGACCGCGCAAGTAATCGGCGAGGATCCACGCGACTCCGGCAATCGCCAGGTTTTCGGCGCTTTCGGACCAGTTGAAGTGACTGTGGGGATCCGCCAAAACCGCCGGAAGCCAGATCAGGAACCCGAAGAGCAGCAGCATTGCCGTGAGGAGTCGCGCGGCCAGAAGGGCTTGACGCCCCGACAAAATGGCAATGGCGGCGAGCGCGAAGGCAATCGTGGTCGCGATCGCCCAGAACATTTGTCCTGGAGGGATCCACTTGGGAACAAAGCCGGCCGTGGCGTGCAAATAGAATGCCTGCTCGAGGGTGAATGAAACGACGCAGAGGCCAAAACAGATGCCGCCGATCCGGGCTGCGCGCGCCGCCCACGGCGAGCTGCCCGCTGCTAGGCTTGCATAAGCGATGAGCGCCCCCGAGAAAATAGAAAACTGCTCGAAGAAGCTGTTCCAGCTATTGTAGATCGTCGGAGTCCGAACGATGTACGGTATCCAAAACACGGCAAAGACGAGGTAGAGCACCCCCAGCACGACCGCGCCGAGCTGCGCCGTTCGGCGCCATTGCATCGCAATGCCGCCTCCGAGTGCCGCCACGCCGACAATATAGACGAGCGGCTCTCGGTAGGGCCCATTGCCAAACGCCTGAAGCTGCGGCCAAGTGTTGCCGTCCTGCCAGTAGAGTATCAACGCTCCGGAAACGATGGCCGCTGCGCCGTACGCATGACGCCCGAAGTCGCGGATCACGTGGGGTGGCCCTCCAGTCGGCTAAACAGACCTTCTAATGTTTAGCGCTTCCCACCGGCGAATGTGACCGACCCGCCGTTTCTTAGGGCGCTAACGCGAAATGTCCGATCCGGCTGACCAGATGGAGTGGCAGGGGCTCGGTGAAAGGGAATTGTGCGGATCCCTTTGCGGTTTTGTATTGCGACAGGTCTTTGTTAAATGCCCTGATGGCCGCGGCGCCAGGGTAAAAGCCGATGTGTGATTTGAATGCCGCGAACCATACGAGCTTTTTCCCGCCCAAGGTAAAAGCCGGGACGTTGTAGCCGATCGTCTCCTGCGCATCCGGAGCGGCCTTTCTTACCGCCGCGCGCATTTTCCGCAACAGCTTTTGCACCGGTTGTGGAAACCCGTTGATGTACTCGTCGATTTCACTCGAAGTAGCCATCTTTGTCATAAGGTTCAAGGCGACAGCGAGAAGACCGTGCCGCAGCCCCCGTATTGTGGGCATCCTGACCCGCCGCTGGAAGTCGTCCCGTAGAGCGTGCCCTTTAGAGACGTCAATCCGGACGACGGGTTCGCGCCGTCTTTTCCGCCGGCGAAACGGTAGAGCACGGTTTCGGTGCCCGACGGCGTGATCGCGAAAACGGTTCCACAGCCTTTCTTGCCGCATCCGGAGCCGCCGTTTTGAGTGGTGCCGTAGAACGTGCCTCCCACGTCGGTCAACCCAACCGGGTTCGCGCCGTCCTTACCGCCGGCGAACCGATACAGAACGCTCTCCTTTCCGGACGTCGTGACCGTAAAGATGGTGCCGCAACCCTTGCGACCGCAACCCGAGCCACCCAGGTACGTCGTGCCGTAGAGCGTGCCGCTGACGTTCGTCATCGCGCCCGTCGGCGTCTCGCCGTCGGTACCGCCGGTGAAGCTGTACAAAACCTTCTCCTTGCCGGACGTCGTAATCTTAAAGACGGTTCCGCAGCCTTGAGTCGCACATCCGGAGCCGCCACCTAACAACGTCGTGCCGTAAAGCGTGCCGCCGACGTCGACGAGTGTGGACTGTTGAACGTCGACGCCGTCGATACCGCCGGCGAAACTGTGCAGAACGGTTTCCTTGCCCGACAGCGTCATCTGAAAGACGGTCCCGAGATTTTCCGTACCGCCGACGTCGGTCGTGCCATACAGCACTCCGCCCACGTCGGTCAGGCCCGCGTACGGGTTGGAACCATCGGGGTCGCCGGTAAAGCTATACAGAATGGTCTCGCTTCCGGCCGTCGTGATGTCGTACACGGTCCCATTACTCTTTCCGCCTCCGGAGGTGGTGCCGTAGAGCAGGCCGCCGAGCTTCAACAGGCCGGCAAAAGGCAGACTGCCGTCGGTTCCGCCGGCAAAGCTATGAAGAACCGTTTCCTTTCCGGATGGGGTGACCTTGAAGACCGTTCCGTCGTCGCCGGAGCCGCCGAACACCGTCGTCCCGTAGAGCGCGCCGTTGAGCGCCGTCAATCCGCAGCCGGGGATATCCCCGTCGGGCTCACCCGTGAAGCGATAAATTACGGCTTCGGTGGGAGTCGGGCGCCCTCGCACTTGCGCTACGCCCGGAGCATTTGCCGGCAGTATTCGCGAGACGTTGGAACAACCGGCGAGCACCGCGGCGATCGCGCACGCACCGACGGCGTAGCCGCTTCGAACGAGACTCATCGTCATCTCCTGGCGAGCGCTTATCGGCCCGGCTTCTGCCCTGGGAAGAGCGCCACGCCCTCGAGTTCGTCAGCCGGTCCGTAGGTGAACGAGCTCAACTGATTGCCGCTCGCATAGTCGATCAGCCGAACCGCGAAGTTCGCCGGGTCAGCCATATAGAGCGTCTTGTCGGTGGTATCCAGCGCGAGTTTTGACGGCTGCTCGTCTTTCACGGCGATCGTCCGGAACGGCGTCTTCTTGTGCGGTGCGTAGATGTTGATGATCTCGCCGTAGACGTCACCCACCAGCAAGTTTCCTTTTAAGTCGATCGCGATGCCTTGCGCGAGCCCTACCGAAATTCCAAGGTCGGTGCACTGCGTCGACAGCGCTTTGCACCGCGTTACGTGACCGGCCGACGCTGCGTTGTAGGTGACGTACACATGGTCGGTCTTGGAATTCGTCGCGTCGCTGGGATGCGCGAGGCTGACGGTCGCGTCGGGTGAGGTGCTGCCCGGCTTGAACTCTAGGATCTTGCCGGCGGAGCCTTCGGTCACGTACACGACGCCGTTGGGGTCGACGGATACGTCGAGCGGTCGCGAAATGCCCGTCGACAGCGTCACGCTCGGGCTCGACGACGCAGCCGGGTACTCGGTAACGGTATTGTTGCCTTCATTGGCAACGTAGAGCGTCCCCGACGCGTCAACCGCGATGCCTTGGGGCGAACTGATCCCGTCGACGATCTCTCCGATCGGCCCCGAACCGGTGGCGCCCTGTCGATAAATCAGTACGATGCTCGACGTGTAGTCGGAGACGTAAAGGAACTTCTCGTTTTTCGCCCTGGGAATGGCGGCGCGCGGCGCGCTCTGCCCCGCCGTCACGAGCGGCATAGCGCTTCCGGTCGCCGCGCCCGGCGAGGTTCCCCCGGCGCAAGCCGAGAGCACCAGCGCCGCGCAAGCGCTCGCGAGAACCAGGCTCGATTTATGAAACACCATCGAATCCTCCCTTATCAGTACGCACCGATTCCGTTGGGCGTACCCCATCCGGTCGGTCCATCGTAACCCACCTCACCAGTGCACAGGTACTTCGGCGAACAGGTCCCGTTTTCGCCGGTCGTCACGTCGTTGAGATACTGCTGGTTGCCCACTTGATAGAACGACGCTGCAGCGTTCAGCTGCGACGCGTTCCCTGCGAGCGCGAATACTGCGGCGTTAATTGGCGACCCCGCGGAGGTCCCGCCGATGACGAGCCAGCCCGATTGCTGGTAACTGTCGTACACCGCCACACCGGTCTGCGGATTGGCGACGGCGGCGACGTCGTTGGCCGTGCGATGTTTACAACCGGTATCGTGTTGCCACGACGGCTTCGCGAGCTTCGAGCAGCCGCTTCCCGAGCCCGACCAGACGGTCTCGCTCCACCCGCGGGCGCCGCCGCCGCGCGTCAGGCTCGTGCCGCCGACGGCGACCACGGTGGGAAAGTCGGCCGGCTCTTGATCGTGATGTGCATAGTATCCGTCGTCGCCGCCGCTGGCGAGGATCATCACGCCGGCGTGGTCGTAGTCGGCCGGATTTGCGCCGCCGATTGCGCCGTAGCTGTTGGAGATGACGTGTGCGCCCAGAGCGACCGCTTCATTGACGGACGCTTCGAGATTCGCCCAACTATTGGTTTTCGCTTCGACCAGAAGGATGTTACAATTGGGGCAAGCTGCCGACACCATGTCGAGGTCGAGCGACGTCTCGATTGCCCAGTTTGCATTGGGCCGCGGATAGGTATGCGCCTTGCCCTCCTGGTTAACGCGCGTGAAACAGCCGTTCAGCGTCGAGCACACCGGAAGTCCGAACGTGTTGCGATACACGAACAGATCCGCTTCAACGTTCGGGTCGTCGAACGCATCGACGATGGCGACGGTTTGGCCCTTCCCGTTTGTCGCCGACGGCAGATTGTAGGCCGACTGCAAATCGCTCGGGCCGTAGCCCGCCGGCGCCGTGGATCGTACGTCCAGGCGAAGGAGCGATTCGCAGTGGGCGACTTTGGGATCTCCGGTATCCGGACACACGCGGCGGACGTTGGCGGGCAGCACGAACGGCAACGCCGCAGCGGATCCAGCGACGAGTGAACCTCGCGCGCCGTCTTCCGAAATTGTAGCCGGTGGTCTCGCACCGTCGGCGGCGCAGGCCGGCACCAGCGCCATGACCGCCAGCATCGCGAAACGACGGAGGATGCGGCGCAAGCTTTCGCGGTGCACGCTTTATTCCGAATCGGGGATCCGGTGGTCGACCGGCTGGCGCATAAAGAATCGCTCGTCAAACGGCGCTTTGAACTTCAAGAACTTCCGCGGCGGCTGGGTGAAGTCAAAGGCGTCGGCTTGCGGCGAGTTCGCCCGCCTATCGCTCGCGGACAGGCGCCCCAGGCCGAATTGATCCTCGGTGAATCTCAGGATGCTGCCATGCTCGTAGTGCACGTGCGATACGTAACCTTTCTTGGCGTAGGGCGAAATGATGAGCATCGGAAGCCGCAATCCCAGGCCGTCGTAGTCGACGTAGGCCGGGGCAACCGGATCGTACCAGCCGCCGTAGTCGTCCCAAAATATGAAGACGGCCGTCGAGTTCCAGTATTTCGATTCGCCGATCGCGTTCACCAGCGACGTTACCCACGACGGGCCGGTATTGGAGCCGCTGCCCGCATGGTCGGAGTTTTCCCACGTCGGCGTTATCCAACTGACCGCCCGCAGGTTGCCACTCGAAACGTCGCTGAAAAATTTGGTCTGCGGCGTGAGAATATCTTTCTTCCAATCGTCGCCGTTGTAGATATGTTTGATCGCTTGGTAGGCGCTCCAGATGCCCAGATCGCCGTCGATCGTTGCCGTATAGAATGCCCACGGGATGGCGGCGCCATCGAGTTCGTCGCCGAGCGTCGTCGGATCCCAACAGACGGTCTGGTAACCCGCGGGTATCTGGCGCTGCTGGCCGACCATGGCGATGAGATCGCTCGGGCCGCCCGGACAGCCCCACGCGTAGTAGGGATAATTGACCGAGGATTCCGCTTGTCCCGCGATGATGTACTGGTGCGAGATGAAGCTGCTCGCGTCGAAGTTCGAGGCGAACATCTCGTCGGCCAATACGTACTGCTTCGCCATAGCGAAATACGGCTTGGTCTCCGCGTGAGGCACGAAACTATAGGTTGGATTCTTGTTGGGACACGGAGGTCCGGAGCCGCCGCAGCCGACTGACTCGTTGTTGAAGCCGTTCATGCGGCAGTTCGTACCCGGAATGCTTCCGGTTCCGTTGCAAGCGGCAAAGAACGAGTTCGAGCTGTGGTCGATATCCCAGGTCGTTTCGAGGCCGGCCGGTTGAAGCAAAATCCGGTTCCCATTTGAGTCGCGGCCATACTTTGCCGTCTTGGCGCCGGGATAACCGTAGAACAGATTATTGAAGCTGCGGTTCTCCTGCACGATGATGACGACGTGCTGGATTTTGCCGCTGGAAGATTGCGGCGCCGTATGCGCGGAAGGTGCCGGGAAACGACGGGCGTTCGAAACCGGCAGCCCCGGCGGAGATCCGAATCCACCGTTGCCGCACGCGCCAAGCGACAGCGCGGCACTTGTTACGAGGAGCGCCCGGACCACGCGTGACGTACTTTGCATGAAACGTCCCCTCGAAGCGACTACGCAGTCACGATACTGCGCCGGCGCCGCGAACTCCCGTGCCGAATCAGAGCCGGCCGGGGAAGCGCACGCCTGCCGTCGAATCGCCGACAAGATCATGCCGTTTTATTGCATACTGCGTCGCTTTTTCGTGTGGTTTGGCTTCCTCGCCGCGGTCGCTTGGATGGGCGGCGCGGCGCCGCAAATTGGTTCGGCCTCCGAGGTAAGGCCGCGCGCCGCAGTCTGCGGCACCCCCGCCGCCTCGCACGACCTCGTCGAGCCGCCCGACGTTGACGTTTGGACTCTTCCCCTCAACGCCGCCGGCGAGCACGAGCTCGTACTATCGGTCCATTCCGACGGTCTTCGGTATTGCTACCGGTACGCGTTGAACGGCGCGGTCCAAACGGTGTCGCCGACGATTCGGGTCCGGCGCGGCGAGCATTTTGCGATTCGGATCGTCAACGATCTTGCCGGCAAGAGCAAAGGTGCCGCAACCGCATCGGCTTCGCTCCCGCCGTGCATGCCGATGGCGATGCCTCGGGCTAAAACCACCCATTACGTCGGGTATTTGAACCACGTCATCGACGACCGCTTCATGCACGTTCCGCCCGTCGACACGAATTTGCACCTGCACGGCTTTGAGGGACCCGCGGCCGAAGAGAATATTTTTCTGTCGAGCTTGAGCACGCCGATGCATGCTTGCG
Organism: Candidatus Tumulicola sp.; assembly: GCA_049585095.1. Classification (GTDB taxonomy): domain Bacteria; phylum Vulcanimicrobiota; class Vulcanimicrobiia; order Vulcanimicrobiales; family Vulcanimicrobiaceae; genus Tumulicola. The sequence goes on along the minus strand of JBAUZB010000016.1, from coordinate 14,794 downwards.
AATACCACGTGACCATCCCGAGGACTCAGCCACCGGGAATGTATCTGTACCACCCGCACGCGCACGGTGCCTCGGGCATTCAAGTCGCGCTGGGACTCGACGGCGCCTGGATCGTCGAACCCGACGAACCGCAGCTTCCGCGATCCGCCGAACACGTCATCCTGCTTCGCTATCGCGTTCCGACGATATTTGACAATCCGTTCGCACCGAATGAAGATGCCTTCGTTACCGACGCCGTAACGCACGAAGGCGGGTTGATCCCAGCGCAACCGGTTGCCTACGACCCCTTCAATCCTCCGCCATGGCCGGTCACCTATCCGATGAGCGCCGGCGGCGTTACTCTCGACTGGAGCGGTTGCAACGGCCTTTCATCCGAAGCGCTCCTCTCGATCGACGGTTCCGACGCACCCGCCTCGCTTCGCGTTCCCGGCGGGCAGCCGCAACTGCTGCGCGTCCTCAACGGCAGCTCGGATTCGGCAGCGGCCTTACAAATGCACGATTCCTCCGGACGGCTGCAGCCGCTTCACGTCGTCGGAATCGACGGCGTTCCGGTCTCCGGCAATATGGCGCATCCGCTCGCACAATACATCTCGATGAACCAGGTCATGCTTACGGCGATGTCGCGCGCGGATATTCTGATCGCTGCGGATCCCGGCGCGACGCTGACGCTTTCTTCAGAACATTATTGCGAGGGCAAAGACGCATTCTTTCAGATGCATCACGACTTGCTTCGAATTGCGGGCACTGCCGGCGAAACGACGCAGACGGCCGCGATGCCGTCGACGGCGGTGCGCATCGCCGACACGCCGGCGGCGCGCCTCGTCGCGTACGCGCGCGCTCATCCGTCGCTGATACGGCGCCGGCGCTCACGTTCACCGAATACGTCTTTCCGAAGAACGGGAAAATCCCGGTGCACGACGGTTATTACATTACCGATACCACGAACCCCGATTTCCACGAGCATCCGTTCTGGCCGGTCTTTCCTTCGGGCGCCACCGTACCTTCCAATCCCGATATCGTGGTGAAGCGGGGTACGATCGAGGAATGGTATCTGATCAACGCGACGATGGAGGCGCACGCGTTTCACATCCATCAGATGACGTTCGTTCAAGAGAAGAGCCCGGAGGGCGTCGCGCTTACGGCCGACACCGTGTTCGTTGCGGTTGGAAAGCTTTTGCCGAATCGGCGAGATCCAAACTACCCGCTCGTGCAGCCTCGCACCACGAAGATACTCCTCGACTTTCGCAACGTGCCGCGCGGCACATTCGTGTTCCATTGCCATATGCTCTTTCACGAGGACCGTGGCATGATGGCAATCATCCAGGTCGTCTAACAGCCAGTCAGCCCGACCGACTATTCCACGAAGTAGACTTGCCCGGTTTGGCCTCCCTCGACACTCTTGCTGAAAGCGAGAGCGACGCGCTTAACCGGCACCCCTTCGCTTCCGCGGAAGTACGGACCGTATTTCTCCATCGACTCCCGTAGAACGGTCGGACTCACCACGTTGATTCGGGTTCCCGACGGAAACTCGATCGCCGCGGCGCGGACGAAACCTTCGAGAGCGCCATTGACGAGCGATGCGCTCGCACCGAAACGAATCGGATCCCTGCTCAGCGTGCCCGCAACGAGCGTGACGGACCCTCCCGGGTTCAAGTGCCTCGCCGCTTCCAACGCGAGGTTTACCTGGCCCATCAGCTTGTCCGAGAGTCCAACGTGGTGTTCTTCGGGCGTCATTTCGAGCAGTGGACCGAAATGGACGTTGCCGGCGGTGCTTACGACCGCATCCACATTGCCCACCTGCTCGAATAGTGCGCGGATGCTCTGTAGTTCGGTGAGGTCGACCTGATGGTCCCCACGAGTCCGCGACGCAGTAACGACCTCGTGACGCTGTTTCAATTCGTCAACGACCGCTTTTCCCATGGTGCCGCTCGCACCGACGACGAGAATCTTCATGAGCGATGTAACCCCGGCACGACACTGCGCGGTTGCGGATTTTCCGACCCTGCTCGATTGCCGTCACGGCGCCGTCTCTAAGCCTACTCGTAGTCGGGCGCTCGTCCGTCTTCTTTCTGTTGCACGAAGAACCCGCGGCCCTTCGGGGCTTTGATCGGAACGAACGCACGCGGCGGCAGGTTGAAGTCGAAGCAGTCGAGGGCAGGCGAGTTGGCGCGCGCGTCGGCGGCCGCCAAACGGCCGAGTCCGAACAGGTCCTCCGCAAAAGTGAGAATGCTCCCGGTTTCGTACTGCACGTGCGAAACGTGATTCTTTTTCGCATACGGCGAGATCACCAGCAGAGGCACGCGGAAACCGAGTCCGTCGTAATCCAAATGCGGAGGCGGCACGTGATCGTAGAGACCACCCCAGTCGTCCCACATCACGAAAATCGCCGTGCTCTTCCAAAACTCGCTTTCGCCGACCGCGTTGACCAGCGCGGCGACCCACGAAGGTCCGTAGCCGCCGCCGCAATTCACGTGATCGGAGTCGTCGCAGAGCGGCGTGATCCAGGTGACGTTCTTGAGGGTTCCCGAAGCGACGTCGGTGAGGAACCGTTTCTGCGGATGGACCACGTCCAACGCCCAGTCTTTTCCCTTTCGGATGTGGCGGATCGCCTGATAACCCGACCACTCGCCGCCGTCGCCGTCGATGGTATTCGAGTAGAAGCGCCACGTCAGTCGCGCATCGTCGAGTTCGTCACCGAGGGTCCGGTAGTCGAAGCACGCTTCCTGCGTCGGCCCGTACTTCCGGTCTTGCGTGACCGTTGCCACCAGATCCCGGCGGCCGCCGCAGCCCCAGAAACCGTACGGCAAGTCGACGCTGGCCTTCGCCTGGGCGGCGATGATGTATTGATGCGATACGAAGCTTTCGTCCAAGTGCGACTGAAACATGCGATCGGCGAGCACCCACTCGTGAGCCATGTCGAAGTACGGTTGCGAATCGTCGTGCGGCACGTACACGTATTCGGGGTGCTGCGGCGGACCGCCCCAGTTCGACTCTCGGTTGAACCCGTCCATGCGGCAGTCCGTGCCGCGCAGCGCGCCGGTTCCGTTGCAATCCGCGATCATCGCGCTCATCGAATGATCGAGCACGTATTTGGTCGCGAGCGGTACCGGCTGCAGCTTGATGATCTTCCCGCTCGAGTCCCTACCGCTCGGCACCGTATCGGCGCCGGGATATCCTTGGAAGAGATTATCGAAACTACGGTTTTCTTGAACGATGATTATGACGTGCTTGATTTTTCCGGCACCGGTCAAGCTATGACTGGCTAAGAGATCGCTGGTTCCGATGGCCGGCACCAACGGTACGCCGACCGGAACCGCGTGCGATCCGCCGGAGCAGGCCGCCAATAAAAGCACTCCGCCGAGCGACATGAGTAGAGCCGAACGCGAGCCGATCACGATGCCTTTCTGAAATCCGGAGCGAACGGTGCAGCCTACGCGGAGGACGCCGCGGAATCCTCGGGCACGTTCCCGAAGAAGCAACGAGTGCTTGCCTTGTTCGTGGCGATTTTTGCGCTTGGCTTGGTCGCCGGCCTACGCGTATTCACCGCGCCGGCGGTTCTCTGGCTGATGCGTCACACCGGCCCTTGGGCGATCGTCCTCGCGGTTCTCGCGCTGGTCGAGTACGCCGGCGATCTGTATCCGAAGGCTCCCGCACGCACCAGCCCACCCGGGTTGATTGCGCGCATGGTCAGCGGTATCTTCGTCGGCTGGTCCCTTGCCGCGTCCGCCGGTGCTCCAGCAAGCGCCGGAGCACTCGTCGGTCTCGCCGGTGCGGTGGCCGGCGCATACGGCGGCCTCGCGCTGCGCGTGAGGGCCATGGCAATGCTGGGGTCGATTACGGCAGCGCTTTGCGAGGACGTCGTCGCGATCGGACTCGCCGTGTTGGCCGTCGCGCACGCCGCATCGTGATTTCCGCAATTCCCGGCTACGAAGGCTTCGTCGGACGCCGCGAAGAGCTGGCGTTTCTGCACGAAGCTTTTGCCCGCGCCTGCGAAGAGCGTTCGCGTCTCGTCGCGGTCGAAGGGGAAGCCGGCATCGGCAAGTCGCGCCTCATCGACGAGTTCACTCGTCCGATTGCTTCGGCAGCAACGGTTGCATTCGGACAGTGCAGCGAGCAGGTGCGCAGCCCGTATCGGCCATTCGCGGCGATCCTTTCACGCATCGGCACGCGTGGCATTCGCGGCGCCTTGCAACCCCGCGAGCGCCGCGGAAACGCCGCCGAGAAAGCCGCCTTTTTCGAGTCGACGGCACGAGCGCTGGAGCGGGCGGCACAACGCAAGCCGGTCGTTGCCGTCGTCGAAGATCTGCAGTGGGCCGATTCGGCAACGCTCGAGCTTTTGAAATACCTGGTGCAGGGTTTGGCCACGCCTCGAGTGCTCGTTTTGGTCTCGCTTCGAACCGAAGGCGCCGTCAACAATCCCGCTCTCGCCGCCTTCCGTCACTATGCGTCGCGCAATCGAGTGGCCGCCTTACGGCTGCAAGGGCTGCACCGCAACGAAATACGTTACCTCGTCATGCAGCGCCTCGCACGCGCCGGCGTCGCGGTGCCGCCCGACGTTCAAGCCCAGATCGAATCGCTGTCGGAAGGCAATCCGCTTTTTGCCGAAGAGCTGGCGCACGTCGCTCGCGAAAGCGGCGGCCTCAATCTCGCAACGCACGCGCCGCTTTCAATTCAAGCGATGCTCAGCGAACGGCTGACGCCGCTGTTCGAGCAAGATCGCGCGGTCCTCGTGCGAGCCGCGATCGTCGGCCGTCACTTCGACGCCGGCTTCCTCGCCAAGATCGTCGATCTGCCGCTCGACGACGTTCTTGGCGTGTTGCAACGCGCCGTGCAGTCCGGGATCGTCATCCCGTCGCCACAATCGGTTTTAGAGTTTACGTTTCGCCACGCCATGATTCGCCAAGCCCTCGCCGACGGGTTAATCGTCGGGTTGGCCGCGCCGCTGCACGTTCGCATCGCGCAAGAACTGCAGAGTCTGACCGACGGCGAACAGCGCGTTGCCGAACTCGCGTACCACTGGTCGGCGGCGCGAGTAGCCGACCGCGCGCGGTTCTATAACGAACGTGCCGCCGAGGCGGCGTGGAATCTGTACGCCTACCGCGACGCCATCGGTTTCTACAGCATGGCGTTGCGTTGGGACTACCCCGAGGGACCACCCCGAGCCGCCGTGTACGAGCGGCTTGGCGAGTTACTCTACATCGAGGGGTGCGGCGAAGAACCGACGCTCTGGTTTGAAAAAAGCCGGCGAGAGTACGCGCGGCTGGGCAACGCGATGGAAACGTCGCATGCATTGCTTCGCCTGGCGGATCAGTACTGGGTCGACGCGCGAACCGGTGAGAGCCTCGAAGCGGCCGCCAAAGCCGCGGCAACGTTGAAAACGCTGCAAACGCCCGCGATGCTGGCCGAAGCGATCCTATCGCTGGCGCGATACTCGATCACCCTCGGCGACGCCGAGCTGGCGCTGGTGCAACTGGCCGCGGCCGACGCATTGCGCTCGCATTTCGACCCGGCGCTGGGGGCTTGCTTTTACGAAATCCGCGGCGAGACGCATGCGGCTTTGGGAAATGCCGTCGCCGCGCTCGGCGATTGCCGCACGGCGTCGCGGCTCGCAAACGAAACCGGCACCAGCGAGTTGATCGCCCAGGTTGAAAACAACTTCGCCCTGGTGGCACTCGACCTCGGCGAACCCGATCTGGCCGTCGAGCGCCACGAGCTTGCGCTGACCGAATCGCGGCGCACGTCGATGAGCTGGCGCGTCGCCTACTCGGCGCTCAACTACGCCAACACGCTGATGCTGATGGGGCGCCTGAAGCGAGCCCGCGTGCTGGCGTGGGAAGCAATCGAAAGCGGCGTCACCACTGCCACCTTCAAAACCAAGGCGGCGGCGGTCGGCATCCCGCTGGCATTGCTGCTCAACGACCGGCAACTGCTCGAGGCGTGCGCCGACGAGGAGGCGCCGGCGTACGCAGAACGCTCGCGGGAGACGCAGCGGATCGCGGCAGTATCGGCGGCATTCGCCGACCTGCGCTTGGCTCAAGGCGCGAATGACGAAGCCCGCGACCTGGTGCGGCGCGCCACCGAATCGATTTCACGCCCGCATCGCTGCACGAGTCTGTTCCTTCACGTTGCGCTTTCCGGAGGGGTGCGCGAGCGGCAATGGGCGACGCGCATGCTCGCGCTTTCCACTGCGCGTCCGCGGGTGCGGCGTGCCTGCAGATTGCTGATTCAAGCCCTGGCGACGCCGGGTCATCCGCCGGCACGCGCACGGCGTATGGCAGGCATCGCTGCCAATGCGTTCTCGCGCATCGGCTGGCGGCTTTACGAAGCGCGCGCGCTCGAAGCGGCGGGATGCGCCGAGGCCGCCTTGACGCAGTACCTCGAGTTCGGCGACGTGCGCGACGCCGAACGGCTCAAAGCCGCGCGCGGCTCCGAAACCTCCGCCGCCGTCGCGCTCAGTCCGCGGCAAATGGAAGTCGCTCGCCTGGTCGCCGAAGGCGAGACCAACCGCGTCATCGCGTCTCGGCTGAACATCAGCGAACATACCGTCGAGCATCATCTGTCGGCGATTTTCGCGCGACTGGGCTTGCGGTCGCGTTCGGCGCTGGCCGCACGGATCGGCTCGGCCGCGCCCTCATAGCGGAAATCCGGGATACCCCGCGCCCGCCGGCCTCCTTATAATGCGGAGTATCGACGGAAGGAGCTACGTACGATGGCTGGAGTTTGCTCGTTGCTATGGCGGACGATTGCAGCGGCGATCGTACTATCACTCGTCATCGGCGTTCGCCCGAGCTGGGCCGGAACCACCGGCAGCCTAGCCGGAGTCGTGTTCGAGGGCAGTTCGGAGGCACCGGTTGCGAACGCGACCGTCACCGCCAGCAGTCCGTCGCAGGTAGCGGTGACGCACACCGACGCGCGCGGAAACTTCGTGTTGCTGTCGTTGGCCCCCGATACCTACACGCTATCGATTACTCGCACCGGTTTCGAACCGCTTTCCTCCAGCGGCATCAGCATCTTTGCCGACCAGGCGCAAACGCTGACGTTTCGCATCCATCGGAGTCTCAAGACGATCGCGCAAGTGCAGTCGCGGTCGTCGCTCAGCGAAGTTCGGCCAGGCACCGTCACCGACGTCTACTCGGTGAATCCCGCGGTCACCAAGGCAGCGGCGCCGATTGGGGGCGGCGGCGGCTTGAACAACGTGTACTCGGCGATTGCGGCCATGCCCGGAGCCTACGTGCCCAACGGGCAGATGGGCGTCAATCAAACGGTTTACATTCGCGGCGGCTACTACGACCAAATCGGTTACGAATACGACGGCGTGCCGGTGAACCGGTCGTTCGATAACTATCCGGCACATTCGGCGTCGACGCTGGGTCAACAGGAACTGCAAATCTACGCCGGCGGAGGCGGTGCCAATGCCAACGCCACCGGACTGGCGGGCTTCATCAACCAAGTCGTCAAGACCGGCACGTTTCCGGGATACGCTACCGTTTCGGGACAGATCGGCACGCCGACGTTCTATCACGACATTTCGGTAGAAGCCGGCGGCTCCACGCCCGATCGCCTCTTTTCCTATTACATCGGCACCAGCGGCTACAATCAAGATTTTCGCTATCTGGACCAGTCCAACGGCGGCGATTTGATGAGCACGTTTCCCTACGGTGCCGGGCCGAGCAATCTCACCACGTTACTGGAGTTTTATCCGGCGGTGTATCCGACGTGCACCGCCAACGCCACCTACGTCAATCCGGCGACGAAGTTCCTGAGCAGCGATCCCGGATGTTTTTCCGCATTCAACCCGGCGTATGGCGAGGTTTCATACATCGCCGGCCGCGAGGTCGTCGGCAACTTTCACATCGGAATTCCGCACAAGGGCGACGCCGGGCGGGACGACATTCAGATGCTCTACACGTCGTCGGCACAGTATCGTCAGTTCTATAGCGGCGTCGACGACGGCGGTCTCCAACTGACGACCGGTTTGTACAACAACGACTGGATCAGCCGTCCGCCCCACTGGCCCGACTACTACACCTATCCGGGCGGTACGCAGTTCTTGGCGCCGGCCAACGCGGCGCCGATCGCGTATCTCTTCCCCGGATCGCCGACGAACCGGTGCGCCAACGTCAGCGGCGTTCCAAACGCTTGTCCCGACGGTACCTATGCGTTGTTGCCCAACGACTATCGCGATGCTCGCTGGGACACGGCCAGCATTTTCAAGTTGCAATACCAGAAGAATTTCGGCAGCAGCGCCTATTTGCGGCTGTTCGGCTACACCTTCTATTCCAATACCAATCGCAGCGGCGCCTCCCGCCGCGGCATCGGCAGCGGATACGGGGTGGAGAACTACGACTACGAAGTCGACGGTCACACCCGCGGCCTGCAGATGGACTTCGGCGACCAGATCAACAGCACGAACTTGATCACGAGCAACGTAAACTACATTACGTCGACGACGCTGCGCATCAATAACGACAACTACCTCAATACGTCGGGCCAGCAAGTCAGCAATCTGACGAATGGAAAATATTGTTACGCCTTCGCCGGGCCAGATAAGGGCCAACGCGCGCCGTGCAACTCGACGACCAGTCAGGGATTTTTCGGCGATCCGACCGGCTACTACGATCAGCCGCTCGACCCGTGCGCGGCCGGAAAGATTGAGGCGGGGACGCCGGCCTGCCAAGCCGGAGCGACGTGGCGTTTGACCTACACCGGAAATCAGGCGCTCATCAACGGCGTGACGCCGAAATTCACCGACGCTTCACTCGGTGACGAGTGGCGTCCGAACGACAAGCTCGACGTGAGCTTGGCCCTGAAATACGCCGACGACCAATTCGACCTGCAAAACACCAACACGCCGGGGAAGAATTTCTGGTTCGCCGCCGCACAAGCCGAGTTCTGTTACAATCCCGTGACCTTCGAGCCCGTACTTATTCCGCAGAAGCCCCAAAACGCGTCGGTCGTCGAGCCGTTCGTCGGGTTCGACTGCCCGGTCGACCGATCGACCGGAAAACCGGTACAGACGGTTCATCCCGACGGTAAGGACGGGCATTTGCTGATATCCAACGTGTATCCGCCGACGTACACGCAGACGTACTGGCAGCCCCGCATCGGGCTCACCTATACGGTGAATCCCGACACGGTTGTGCGAGCGTCGGCCGGACGATACGCTCAAGAGCCGCAAAACTACGAAATTCAGTACAACACCCTCGAGGAAAACCTGGCCGAACAGCTCATAGGGTTTCTCCCCTACGGATTCACGACGCCGTTCCATAACGCTCAAGCCCAGTTTTCGGATAACTACGACGTGTCGTACGAGCATCGCTTCAACGGCACCGACATGTCGGTCAAGATAACTCCCTACTACCGCTACGCCACCCAACAACTCGACGAGAACATCTACATCCCGACGCTACTGGCATCGCCGGCGCTCAACGCCGGAACCGAAGTCAGCTACGGCGTGGAACTTCAATTCAGCAAAGGCGATTTCAACAAGAACGGTTTGTCCGGAATTTTTTCGTACACGTTCTTGAATTCCAAAGAAAAATGGAACAACTTTCAGGGCGTGGGAGTGAACGCCGTCGATCCATATAACCAGTACATCGAAGAGTACAACGCCCTCACCAAGGCGGGCGGCGGGTCGCGATGCTACGGCGCGAAGGGCCAAGCTCATCCCGCGCCGCATTGCGGACCGGACGCGATCTTCAACCCGTATTACGACCAACCGTTGCAACCGCTGCTGGACAAGAACGCGTGGTACGTCACCGGGCTCGACTACCCGTACACGTCGCCCAACGTCTTTGCCCTGATTTTGAATTATAAGCACGACCGGTTTTCCATCACCCCGGCTTTGACGCTCAATCAGGGAGCCGCATACGGCACGCCGGCCGACTTCCAAGGGCTCGACCCGCGCGTCTGCACCGCCAATCAAGGCAGCGTCGGCATCGCGAATCCGAACCCGCATACGGCGGATTACACGTCGTGCGCACTGGCAGCGACGCCCGCCGGCTCGCTCTACGTTCCCAATCCGGCAACCGGACGATTCGACACCTTCGGCGAGTTCACTCAACCCTGGCAGTTCAACATGGGGCTGCAGATGCATTACGACGTGAGCCCGCGCGTTTCGGCAAACCTCACGGTCGCAAACCTCGTCAACGCGTGTTTCGGGGGATCGACCACGCAGTGGAGCCAGCAGTTCCCGCCGAGCAACACAGTCTGCGGATACTCGGCGAACCTCTTCTACATCAGCAACTTCTATAACGGAACCAGCCCCAACGACGTCGCGGCCAACGGCGTGCCGCTCAATCCGTATTTCAAGAACGCGTTCATTCCATCGTACGGCGACGTCAACTCGTTCAACTATCCGCTCCCGATCAACTTCTATCTGCAGCTTCAGGTAAAACTGTAGGCCGCTGATGGCGAAACTCGGTGCTAGCGCGTGGGTGTACGCGATAGCGCTCGGACTGCCAATCCCTGCCGGTGCGGCTACCTTTTCCCTCGACGCGATGGCGCGCATCGTCACGCTGTCGGATGCGGCGATCGCCGCCGACGGCACGCGCATCGCGTTCGTTGCCGCGCGTGCGGTGTTGGAAAAGAACGAATATCGCGACCGGCTGTGGCTGTACGATCTTCGATCGCAGCGTCTACGCCGGCTGGATGCGGCGCACGCAACGTATGCCTCACCGCAGTGGTCGCCGGACGGCGCGGCGCTCGCCTTCATTGCCGAAGACGGAGCGACGCACGCCGATCAGCTTTTCGTTCTCGACGTTGCGACCGGTGCATCGCGCCGCGTCACCGCCGGCAAGACGGACGTCGAAAACTTCGCGTGGCGTCCGAACGGAAGGAGCATCGCCTTCACCCGTCCCGACTGGGTTGCGCCCAAGCGCGGAATCGCAGCATATGAAGACGCTTTTCGCGTCACCGACAATGACTACTTGACGACGGCGGCAACGCAGCCTACCCATCTGTGGCTGGCCGATGCCGGGCACGCGCGCGAGCGGCGCTTGACCGAGGGCACCTGGAGCGTCGCCGATTCCACGATTTCTTGGTCGCCGGACGGTTCGCGTGTGTTGTACGTGCGCGTCCCGAGTGCGATTCACGGCGTCGACGACCGCGCCTCGGCCTACGTGCTCGATCCGGCATCGGGCGGGTCGCAAGCGCTGACGGCGCATGCTGCGTACGAAGATCAGGCGCTGTGGTCGCCGGACGGTTCGCGCGCGCTCTATCTCTATCCACGCAACGGCGATCCTGCGAGTGCGACCACCGTGATATCGATCGCCGGCGGAGCCGAGAGCGATATCACGCGCGATCTCGATCGGCACGTCGACACCGCGAGCTGGATGCCCGGCAGCAACGCCGTGCTGCTCAAAGTCTACGACGTCGCCGCAGGACCGCTTTTCGAACAACCGCTGACCGGCGCGGCGCGGCGGCTGCCGCTCGGCACGGTCGTGGACGCCGACATTGCGCCGGTGCAAAGCGTCGCGCGCAACGGCACGATCGCCTTCGTCGGAACCGAAGCCGGACGGGCCACCGAACTCTACGCGCTGCCGCGTGGCGCCACGGCGCCCGAGCGCCTCACGAACTTCAATGCCGCCGTCGCCGGCCTCAATCTGGGTCGCGTCTCGACCGTACGCTGGGATTCACCCGATGGATTTCATGAAGCCGGCGTGCTCACGTATCCACCCGGCTACGTCGCCGGAAAGCGCTATCCGATGGTCTTGCGCATTCACGGCGGTCCGACCGAAACGTCGGAAGCCATGTTCGAACCGTTCTATCAGCTGGCGGCCGCGCGCGGCTACCTGGTCTTTGCGCCGAACTATCGCGGCAGCAGCAATCTCGGAAACACATTCGAGCGGGCGATTTTCAACGATGCGAGCGAGGGACCGGGAAAAGACGTCATGGCCGGCATCGCGGCGGTCGAGAAACTCGGAATCGTCGACGAATCGCGCATCGGCGTTTCCGGCTGGTCGTACGGAGGACAGCTGACCTCGTGGATGATCGGGCACTATCAGATTTGGAGGTGCGCGGTTACCGGCGCCGCGGTGAACGATTTGGTCGTCGATTATACGATTGCCGACGACATCGACGCCTATCGCGCGTCGTTTAGCGATTCGCCGTTCGCCGGCAACGAACTCGCGACGTGGCAGCGGCAGTCGCCGATCACGTACTTCAAAGACATTCACACGCCATTGCTGCTGCTCGGAAACGTGTACGACGTTCGCGTTCCGATCGTCGAACAGTACGAAATGTTTCACGCGCTGCGAGACAACGGGGTTCCGGTGGAGTTTTACGCCTATCCGAGCGGCGGTCATCTTCCGCACGGACCGGTGCGGCTGGCGGACGCCTACCGCCGCTGGCTGGCCTGGTTCGACCGGTACTTACAACCGTGAACGCCGTGCTTGCGCTCGCGCTGGGGTGCGCCATCACGATCTTCCCGCCGTTCGGCACGCCGGTTCCCAGCGGCCGCTTGCACGGCCCCGGCCTGTTGCTCGCCGGCGGCGGCGGCGGAGAAGCGCCGCCGGCGGTCTTTACCTGGCTGCACCGCCGGCTCGCCGGCTCGGGCGCGCGGCGCAGCGGCAACGTCGTCGTTTTGCGCGCTTCCGGATCCAACCTTTACGACAAACCGTTCGTTCAGTATGGCAACTTCGCGTCGGTGCAAACGGTCCTGATACCGCCATGCGCGTCGCGCGCGCAAGTCGATCGCGCCGCGCACGTCGTCGACGGCGCCGACGCGGTCTTCTTCGCCGGCGGCGATCAAGCGCATTACGTCGCGTGGAAGAACAGCGCCCTGATGGAGTCGGTCAAACGCGTGTACGCTCGCGGCGGCGTCGTCGGCGGCGGCAGTGCCGGCCTCGCGATTCAAGGTGCCGTGGTGTACGATTCGGTTTCCGCCGATCGCTTCGACGCCGAAACGCACACCGCCGACGCGGTCGCGTATCCGCTCGAAGAACGGATCAGCTTCACCACCGGGCTGTTCGATTGGCCGTCGCTCGAGGATACGATCACCGATACGCATCTGGTCGTCCGCGATCGCTTGGGCCGCACGGTCGTTTTCCTCGCCCGTATTCTCGGCGCGCATCTCTTGCCCGGCGTTGCGACCGTCTATGCGCTGGGCATCGATCAGGCGAGCGCCGTCGTCGTCGATCCCGACGGCACCGCGACCGTCTTCAACGCTGCGGGCGGCCGCGGCGCCTATCTCGTGCGCGCGCATGCAGTTCCGCATTTGGAACCGGGTCAACCGTTTCGTTATACCGTCGAAGTCGCACACGTTGCGCAAAACGGTGAGCGCTTCGATCTGTTGCACAAAGCGACGCGCCGGCCATGGCGCCAACTCACGGTCGACGGTTCGCACTCACCGATCTATAGCCGAGATCCGTACCAACGATGAAACGCCGGCTGGACGCGGTCGTCGTGGAGCCCGTATTGGACGGCGAACCGCTGATCGGAGTCAGCCGCGGCGACGTCACCGAATCGGTGCATCGCGTAGCCGCGTGCGCGCGCGGCCGGGACGGCAACGTCGTTTTTGCGCTGGGAACCATCGACGTTCCGGTCTACTTGCGCTCGACCGCCAAGCCGTTCATCGCGGCGGCGGCCGTGCGCGAAGGCGTCGTCGAACGTTTCGGGTTCGAGCCGCATGAAGTCGCGCTCATGGCGGCGTCGCACAACGGCGAGCCGTTTCACGTTGCGGCGGTGGCCTCGATGCTGCGTAAGATTGGGATGACGGAAGCGGCGCTCGCGTGCGGCGCGCACGCGCCCTACGATCCGGCCTCGGCCGACGCCCTGCTTCGCGAAGGCACGCCGTTCACGCCGATTCACAACAACTGCTCCGGCAAACACGCCGGCATTCTCGCGCTCTGCACGGTACTCGGGGCCGACGCCGCAACCTATCGCGAGCCGGGGAACCCGGCACAACGACGAATCCTACAACTGTGTGCGCGCGCGTGCGGGCAATCCGTCGACGAGCTTGCGCTGGCCGTGGACGGTTGCGGAATTCCGGTGTTCGCGACATCGTTACGCCATGCGGCGCTGGCTTTCGCCCGTTTCGCGACGCTCGACGGCCTCGACGAACGCGATGCCGCCGCCCTCGGCACCGTGCGCGACGCGATGCTCGCGTTTCCACAGTACGTCGCGGGAACCGGCGAGTTCGACACGGCGCTGATGCGCGCCGCTCGCGGGCGAATCGCTGCAAAATCCGGGGCGGAGGGCGTGCACGGTCTGGCGGATATCACCAGCGGAACGGGGTTGGTGCTCAAGGTCATTGACGGCGCGGCTCGAGCGTGCGCGCCGGCGGCGGTCGCAATCGCGACCCAACTCGGCCTCCTCGACGCCGCGGAACGTGCCGAATTGGCACCGTTTGCATGCACTCCCGTCTATAATCGCGCCGGGCTGCAGGTCGGCTCGATCGAACCCTTGAGTACGTGAACGTTTCATACGAGTTGCTCGAGCGTCAGGCGCGCGAACTGCTCGGCGGGGAGAACAACGTGATTGCCAACGCCGCGAACTTCGCGGCATTCGTTTACCACGAACTGCCTGACGTAAACTGGGCCGGCTTTTACTTCATCGAAGCATCCGGCGATCTGGTTCTCGGGCCGTTTGCCGGAAAGCCGGCATGCGCGCGCCTGCCGCGCGGTCGCGGAGCGTGCGGTGCCGCGGTGATGCGCCGCGAAACCATCGTCATCGACGACGTGCACACATTCGCCGATCACATCGTCTGCGATTCGGCGTCGCGTTCGGAAATCGTCGTCCCGCTATGGCGGGCCGGCGACGTCGCCGGCGTTTTCGACATCGACAGCCCGAGCGC
>JBAUZB010000015.1:0-10571 GCA_049585095.1 Candidatus Tumulicola sp. | reverse complement strand
CGTGGTTGCAGGCCTGCAATGCGAGAACGAGCGCGCGCCCGCTGGTTTCGTACGGCGCGGCAAGATCGCAATCGATATCGGCACTTGCCGAGAGTCCGTGGAAGCGCTTGGCGAGGGCGTCGGAGATGGCCTCCGAAGCCAGCAGTACGCCGGCGGGTGTATTGCTTAAGGCGCCGACGGCCGCGGCTAAGTCGCTTTGCGAGGACGAAGGCTGCTCGGCACCCAGTTTTCCACTGTCGCGGATAATATCGGCAATGCGTGCGCGCGCGCTCGGTTCGGAAGCCACGCTTAGGTCATCGGCCACCGAGGCTCTTGTGTCCTGCGCCTCGAATAGAGTCCAACGGCGCCGTCGATTCTGGAGGCGCGCGGCTCCCGGCCTCGGGAGCGAGAGTGAGTTACCGTCATCCAACCCTTACCCACGGTCAAAAAACGCACCAAAGCCGCACCGAAAGTGTACGCCCCACACGAACATTTCGGAAGTCCGCTCAACGTTTGCCGAGTATGCGGCGAAAAGTATACCTACGTTCAAAAAGCCCCACGACCCATTGCGGGCGAGCCGACGCTAAACTAGTTTGCCGGCCGTTGCGCTATTTTCGCGCTTGCGCGACGTAGCGGAACTGCCCCGGCATCCAAGCGCACGCGCTCCCGTCGCGCATGAGAAACGATTCAAAGCCGTCGACGTCGGGATTGAATTCCGCGTTGTGCGCTTTTGTCGACGGCCAATCCACCGAAGGTTCCTGGCGCGCCGCGGCGCGGGCCTTGCTGTTCGAGAACTGTGGGGACTTCACCAGAGCGTTTAGCGCCGATGCAAGCCTTTTCGCGTCATCCATAGGTTGGGACGATTCTCCCCCAAACCCCTCACTACCTCAGCCGCGGCGAAACGCAACCGGCGCTCAGGCCGTCGGAATGTCGATCTGACGCTCGCGGTGGAGGAGCAGCCAATCGCAGGTCTCGGCCAGCGCTTCACGTCCGACTTGCATCAGGACGATCCGTGCCCTCACGACGTCGCCCTCGTCGAGCAGAAGCGATGCGCGGTCGCCGGCCATTTTGTAGAACAAGCACATCCGCTGGTAACGGCGGGCATGCTCGTCGTGTGCGCGCTTTTGGGCATATCCTGCGAATAAGCCCGCCGCAGACAGAGCGAGGGTAAGAACCGTGATCATCACGCTGCGATAGCTCGACGTCTGCTCGGCGACGGCCACCGACAGGACGATCGCGACGATGCCCGTTGCCACGAGGCAGGCATTCGCGGCCCACTTGATCCTGCTCGCCATCGCCTGCTCCTTGACGGCCACCTTGGCGAAATATGCTCGTTCGCCGTTGATCCATCGGACGAGCACGATCTCGAGCGACGCCCGTACGTCGTCGCCGGACGCCGGCTCCGGCGGAGAGTAACGCAGCAACCGCGCGGCGCGCGTGGCGTTTCGGATCCAATCGAGCTCGCCCGCTTGCCGCGCAAGGTAGTGATCGTAAACCGATTCCCCAATTCCCGCGAGCCGCCAGTAATACTGAACTCGCAAACCCTCGGCCAATGCCCGATAGTCCTGAAAGCGGTCTTGAAGCCGTTCGCGCCCGACGAACGTGTCGACGCCAAACGCAAATGCCACGACCCCGATGAACGCAACGTAGAGTATCGGTGCATCCGGAAACAGATTCGCGTAGAGGCTGAACAAAACCGCGGCTATCCCGATCGCGCAAAAGATCGCAATCATCGCCGCATGCGTCCAATTCCTACATCCGAGAGCCAGCGCATCGGCAAGTGCAAAGAGCGTGCGCGTATAGTCTAAGGTGGCGTCGGCGTCGACGCGTTCGAGCGCTTCTCGTCCGCGCGATCGGAGATACTCGGAAGTATTCGAAGCGTCGTGGCGCGTATTCGCCGTCACGACGTCTCGATTGAACCGCTCGAGGCTGCGAAGGTTTTGCTCGAAGCCGGCCCTCACGCGCCGGAGTCCCTTCGCGTCGGCAGTATCGCCGCCGGGATACAGCCACGACGCGGAAGTAGATCCCACCGACGAGCTTCCGCCGGACGCGCGCCCGACCGACACGCGATAGACGGCCCCGGTTTCGTTGGTTCGAAGCGGCTCCGCAAAGTTACTGGAGTATTTCGCCGGAACGCCGCGCAACGCAAATCTCACGATCTGAGCCGTTCCACCGAGCGTTTCTTCCCGCTCCCCGTCCCAAATGGCGATGACGATCTGGCTGTAACTCACCAAGAAGGCGCCGGCCAAAGCGTATTGCGCAGCTCGATCCGGACCGCCGACGCCTTCGAGTTCGCGGTCGTGCGGAACCACAGTCGAGTCGTAGCTTCGGCTCATGAGTTGCCGAAACTCTTGGAGCGAGGACACCGACGTGAAGTCTCGCTCGTACGACTCGGTCTCCATCGGCAGAACGACGTAGAGCCGTGCGCCGCAATCGAGCGCCGTATGCGCTACGAGCCGACGAAGCTCGCTCAGCGCTTGCGAACGGCTGCGCGCCGCTTGCGCACGATACCGTTGCGCCGGCGCATCGGGACGACGTTGTCGCCACGCGATTCCAGGCCCATCGGCACCGGCGAGATCACGCGCTTGCCGAGCGCCTGATAAAGAACCTCGGAAAGTTCTTCGACGGGCACGAACTCCATAGTGTCGCGCACTTCCTTGGGGATGTCGTCGAGATCCACTTCGTTGCGCTTCGGCAGCAGAATCTTGCTGATGCCGGCACGCTTGGCGCCGAGCACTTTCTCTTTCAAGCCACCGATCGGTAAGACTTGTCCGGTGAGGGTGATTTCGCCGGTCATTGCCAGGCTCGGATCGACCTTGAGGCCGGTGAGAATCGACGCGATCGACGTCGTCAGCGCGATGCCCGCCGACGGACCGTCCTTGGGCGTCGCCCCCGCCGGTACGTGAATGTGCAAATCGTGCTTGGCGAAATAGTCTTCGGGCAAGCCCAGCTCCCCCGAGCGCGAGCGCAAGAACGATACCGCCGCTTGTCCGCTTTCCTTCATCACGTCGCCGAGTTGACCGGTCAGTACCAGCTTGCCCGTCCCCGGCATCGTCTGAGTTTCGATGAAGAGAATGTCGCCGCCGACCGGAGTGTACGCCAGACCGGTGGCCACGCCAACCGACGCAACCCGCTTGCGAACTTCGTTGAAGAAACGCGGCCTGCTCAAATACTCCGCCAGGTTCTCCGGCTTGATGCGTGCTTTGTATCGGGCGTTCTCCGCAATCTTCCGCGCGATCTTCCGAAAGACCGTGCCGATCTCGCGCTCGAGGTTTCGAACGCCGGCTTCGCGCGTATAGTCGTTGATGATCGCGCGAAGCGCCGGATCGCTGATCTGCGCCTGCGTTTCCCGCAGGCCGTTCGCCTTGCGTTGCTTCTTGAGGAGATATCTCTTGGCGATTTGAAGCTTTTCCAGCTCGGTATAGCCCGGAAGTGCGATGATCTCCATACGGTCGCGCAGCGGCGGCGAGATCGTATCGAGGCTGTTGGCTGTACAGATGAACAGCACTTGAGACAAATCGAACGGCAAGTCGAGATAGTGATCGCGGAAGTTGTTATTCTGTTCCGGATCGAGTACTTCGAGCAACGCCGACTGAGGGTCGCCGCGAAAGTCGGCGCCGACCTTGTCGATTTCGTCGATCATCAATACCGGGTTTTTCTTTCCGGCGTCGCGGACCGCGCGCACGATCGTGCCCGGCATCGCTCCGATATAGGTGCGGCGGTGTCCCCGAATCTCGGCTTCGTCGCGCACGCCGCCGACCGACAGCCGCGCGAATTTGCGTCCCATAGCGCGGGCGATCGACTGCCCGAGCGACGTCTTTCCGACGCCGGGGGGGCCGACGAAGCAGAGGATCGGTCCGGTAAGCTTCTTCTTGAGTTTCCCGACGGCCAGATACTCGACGATGCGATCTTTGATTTTTTCGAGATCGTAGTGGTCTTCGTCGAGAATGAGGCGCGCCGCCTTGATGTCGATGTGATCGGTAGTTTCGCTGTTCCACGGCAGCGTCACGAGCCAATCGAGATACGTGCGAATGACGCTGTATTCGGGGCTCGCCTGCGGCACTTTGGAGAGCCGGTCCAGTTCGCGGTCGGCGGCCTTCTTCACGTCTTCGGGCATGCCGGCGCCGTCGATCTTTTCCCGCAGCTCGTTGATCTCGGCTAATTGAGGATCGACTTCGCCGAGTTCTTCCTGAATCGCTCGCAACTGCTGGCGGAGATAGAATTCGCGCTGATTCTTCTCCATCTCGCGCTGGATATCGCTTTGGATCTTGTGACCGAGTTCGACGACTTCGAGTTCTTTAGTGAGCAGCAGCGTGAGCTTGCGCATGCGCTTTGCGGTATCGCGCTCTTCGAGAAGCGCTTGCCGATCGGCGGTTTCGAGGCGCATCGTGGACGCGACGAAGTACGTCAGCACCGCGGGATCGGTGATGTTTTGTACTTCCATCTCCATCTCGCGAGGTGCTTGGGGCAAGTACGACAGGAGCTTCTGGAAAAGCCCTCCGAGATTGCGCTGCATCGCGACGAGCTGTTCGTTTTCGACGGTCACGTCGGGCAATTCGGTGTACGCCGCCACCATGTAGGGGGAGACTTGAGTAAACTGCTCGATCCTGAAGACCTGCTGGCCGGCGACGATGCACCGGAGCGTTCCATCGGGAACTTTGAGCATTTTTTGAATGACGCCGATCGTGCCGACGCGCTGGACGTCGTCCGGCTCGGGATTTTCGATTTCACGGTCCTTCAAAACCGTTAGACCAATCGGCTTCCCCTCGCGCAGGGCTTCTTCTACGAGTTGGATGCCGGGTTTCTTGACGACCGCCAGCGGAATGACGGTGTGGGGGAAGAGCACGGCTTCCTGAAGCGGCAGGATGCCGATAAGGTTTGCAGGCACGATCGTTGGTTTTTTTTGCGGGGACATAGTGGTCAGGAGTGGGTCCTCTTCACGAGAATATGGAGTTCGGTACGCGCGGTGGGCCGGTAGGCGGTCGCCGCAATCGGTAACGCGACGATCAACAGCCCCTCGGCGTAACTTACGGCGACCTCGTTGTACTCAACCGCGACCGGGAGCACAATGCGCTTACCGAACTCGCCGTACGCAATTTCCTTTTGCACGAACGAACCGTTGCGCAAACGCACCGCCGCCAAGCGGCGTCCGCCGATATACAGATGACGCTCGTCAACCCCGGCGCGCAGCGTGTCGGGATCGACTCCGGCCACCTCGACGATCACGACGACGCGGCCGCCGTCTTCGTCGACGAAAACGTCGGCATTCGGCTCGAAGGTGCCGAGCTTGGTCCGCAGCACGAAGTCCATTCTCTGCTTAGACTCCCAATCTTAGCACTCAGATGCGCCGGGTGCTAAGTTTAGGCAGGCTACATGCTCGGGTCGGGCAGCGAGCGAGCGGCGGGCCAGGCGACACAAGGCGCGGTCTGGACCCTGAGCGCGCCCATGGCGCTGGGCGGAATCTGAACGCGGAAGAACTGCTGATACTTGGTTGCCACGCCATGCTTCATCTGCGGGGGAAACTCTGAAACGTTGTCGCCGGGCATATGCGTCGAGGCGAGCAGGCGATTCATCGCGGCGGCTCCGGCTGCCGCCATATACGGGGGCGTGCGCTGGCCGAGCCACGTCGAGCCGTCGGTCAGCGTGTAGAGAAACCCGATCGTTTCACCGGGCATGAACGTCGCGGTCGACTCGACCCGATCGATGCGGACGATCTGCATGGCGCGGACGATGGGCGGCTGGATGACGCGCGGCACCGGCCGTGGCGAATCCAGGCACGGTCCGGTTTCCAGGGGTTGCTGCATCGCCGGAACAACCGGAGTCATGGGCATTGCGGTCTCGACGGGCTGCACCTGGGCGATGGTAACGGCGGAAAGGACGATAGCTGCAAGCATGGCGGGAGACATTCGCACCGGCCGAGCGCAACTCCGGGTTGCCGGCGCCTTTTTGGCGGCGTTGCTCGGAATGTGGCGACCGGCCGACGCAGCGAGCGCGACGATTCTGCCCAACGGGACGCATCGGACGCTCGACGACGTCGAGTCGCTGCCGTAGGAGCCCGCAGACCTTTGCCGCGTTTGTTACGACGACTAGGAACCCGCGATGCCGCGTTGATCGTGATGGGCGGCATCATCGGCTCCGGAATTTTCATGAATCCTTCGGTCGTCGCGAAGTACGTGCCCAGCGCGCCCTTCATCATGCTCGTGTGGGCCGCAGGCGGAGCGATCGCGCTTCTCGGCGGTGGCATCTTTGCAGAACTCGGTGCGCGCCGCCCTCACGACGGTGGTCTCTACGCTTACCTGCGCGACGCCTTTCATCCGGCGCTCGCGTTCATGTTCGGATGGGCATTACTGCTGGTTTCGCAAAGCGGCGGCATGGCGGCGGCGGCGGTGACGTTCTCCAATTACTTCGAGCCGCTTACCGGCCTCCACATCTCGGTGAAGGCGCTGGGAGTAACCGCGATCGCCGTCTTTACGCTGGTGAACGCGCTCGGCGTGCGGACCGGAGCGTCGACGCAGAACGTTTTCATGGCACTCAAAATAGCGGCAATCGGAGGATTCGTCGCCGTCGGGCTGTTCGCTCCGCACGCTGCCGGCACGCAAGCGGCCGACGCGAACGTCGGCACCGCAACCGTTGCCGCAATGGGTCTGGCGATGGTCCCGGTACTCTTCGCCTATAGCGGCTGGCAGACGGCAAGCTTCATGACTGCTGAGATGAAGGATCCCGCGCGAACGCTTCCACGCGGTATGCTGATCGGCGTGCTGTGCGTGGTCGCGCTGTATCTTGCCGTCAATGCGGTCTGCCTGCACGTTTTGGGTCCGCGCGGGCTCGCCGCAACCACGACGCCGGCATCGGCCATCGCGCAGTTCGCGTTCGGTCCCATCGGCGCGCGGATTATGGCCATCGTTGTCGCGCTGTCGACTCTCGGATTCCTCAGCAACCAGATCCTTACGTCGCCGCGGGTGTATTTCCAAATGGCGGCCGACAAGACGTTTTTTCCGCAGTTGGCGTGGGTCGACCCGCGCACCCATGCGCCGGTGATCGCGATCGTGCTGCAGGGAATCGTTGCCGCGGTCATCGCGATATCCGGCCGCTACGACCAAATCCTGGATTACGTTACCAGCAACGACTACATCTTTTTTGGCCTGGCGGCAATCGCACTCATCGTGTTTCGCAATCGCGACGCACGCGATCCCGACGCGGCGCGACCGTATTTCCGCATGCCCGGACATCCGTGGACCACGATTGTATTCCTGGCCGCTTCGTGGGGCATCGTGGGAGACGTGCTGGTCAAATCACCCGTCGACACCTCGCTCGGCCTGGGCATCCTCTTGACCGGCTTGCCCGTGTACTTCGTCTTCGCCGCGCGCAACCGCCGCCGCGCCGAGGTGGCGTGACAATGCGGTTCGCACGGATCCTCATCGTCACCCTGATCGCATTGCTCGAAGTTGCGGCCTTCGTCACGACGCTCACCACGTACGGCCGGCCAGTAGCAGAGTTCGGGTATAACGTGGCCGCCGACGGCGTGACGATCAGCGCCGTGGAGCCCGGGCTTCCTGCAGCCAAAGCGGGGATCGAAGCCGGTGACAAAATCTCCTACGCACGGCTTTCGGTCGCCGGACGCCTGAACGCCATCCAAAGTGAGTGGGTCGCCCCCGGCAGCGAGCTACAACTCGACGTCACGCGCGACGGGCAAGCTCGGACGATTACGCTGCGGCCGGTCGAGCTTCCGTCGCTCTACGCGGTCATCGATCTTTCGTTCGCCTTCGCCGGCTTGGCACTCGGTGCCGTGAGTCTGGCGCTGGTGTTGCTGCGGCCCAGCCGAATGACGTGGGGATTCGCGCTCGTACCGCTGCCGTTGCTGCTGCCCGACGTTCTGGTGCAGTGGTCTCAGCGGGCCTCGACGACGGCCGGATTGACCTACGAAATCGGGGTTGCACTGCTCTACGCGTTGCAGACGGCGGGGATGATGATCTTCGCGAGCCGCTTTCCGACCGACACGACTCGCGGGCCGAACCGCCTCGTCGACCGGCTCGCCATACCGGTAGGTATGGCCGTCGCGGCCGTCTACATCTACGTCGACTGGTGCATTTGGCTGTCGTCGACACCTCCGCCAACGTGGATTCTTTTTGCACAGGATTACGTCGCGCCGCTGCTCCCAAGTCTGGCGGCGTTGCTCGCAATTTCGACGACCTACCTGATCAGCAGCGGCAACCTTCGCAGCCGGCTGGCACCGACGCTGGTGGCCTTCGTCCTGCTCATCGTCGCCGGCGTGGTGCAACAGTTCGGCACGGTGTTGACGAGCAACCCGGGTCTGATGCTGTTCCTATATTTCTGCTTCGCCTTCGCGGCGGTGCTCGTCGCGGTCGCGGTTGCCTATGGAGTGATTCGTCACCGCGTCATCGACGTGAGTTTTATCGTCGGACGCACGCTGGTGTACAGCATTCTCACGATCTTTGCCGTCAGCATGTTCACGCTGATCGAGTTCCTCTTCGGAAAACTTCTCGAGCGCGGTGGTCTGGCAACGGTATTGGAGATTCTGGCAGCGGTCAGCCTCGGCGTTTCCTTGAACTTTTTGCATAACCGCTTGGACAAGTTCATCGACGTCGTACTTTTTCGGCGGCGCCATCTCGCGGAGGCACGGCTCGAACGCGCCGCCGCGACGCTGCCCCACGCCACTTCGAAGGAGCTGGTGGCCGATATGCTGGTTGCCGAACCGTCGGATGCGCTCGACCTGGCTTCGGCAGCCGTATTCGTTATGGTCGACGACGGAAAACGATACGCACGCACGCGAGCCGAGGGATGGAGCGATCGGGATGTCACCGAGCTCGATGCCGACGATCACCTCGTGGTGCGCCTGCGCGCCGAACTTCGACCCGCCCACCTCGAGGACTTACGCTGGCCGCGCACCGATCTTCCGACCGGTAAACGGCAGCCGCTTTATGCCGCTCCGGTTGCCGTCGGAAACCGGCTCGATGCCATTGCGCTCTACGGAGGGCACAACGGCGGCGAGGATTTGGACCCGGACGAGCGTCAGAGTTTGCGCGCACTCGCGAGCGCTGCGGCGCTTGCGTACGATCACATCCGCGCCCAAGAACTGCGGAGGAAACTCGAAGAGACGCGCAGCGAGAATGCTTCGTTACGGCGTGTCGAGCGCACCCTGACGGCGCTGCTCCAAGAACGTTTGAAGGAAACCGGCGAGGCCTAGGGCTCGGTGACGGCCGCGCGGTGATGCAGCTTTCCGAACGGTAAGTAATGACGCAACGGGATCTCGGCCGCGGCCGCGTGGCGCAATCCGAAGACTGCGGCGAGCGTCACCACCCCGAGAACGACGCAAACCCAGAACGCGGCGTGCAAGCCGCCGGCGAGCGCCGCGACCGGCGTCGCGCCAGCGCGCAACAGCGCATTCAGGCGCAGTTCCTCGGCGGCCGCACCCAGCGCCACGCCGAATCCAATTCCCAACTGCAACGCAAAGCTGAGCGCCGCCGATGCGCTGCCTTCGTCGACGTCCTCGACGTGCGCCAGGCCGGCGATCATACCGCTTTGATACGCGAGCATGCCGCCGAACCCGCCGATGCACGTGGCCGGAAAAATTGCGACCCAATACGACGAGACCGGTTGCATGAGTAAAAGGATCGCTTCGCCGGCGATCATGACGACGCTCATCGCGATGCCCATCGCGCGAACGCCGATCGCCCGCGCAATCGGCATCGTCAGCGGCGACGCGACGAAAGAGATGATCGCCGACGACGGCAGGAACGCCAGACCGGCCATGAGCGGGCTATACCCGGAAACGCGCTGTACGTACATCGATGCAAACACCAGCACCCCGGCGTACGACATCGGTTGCGCCATCACGACCGCGGCACCCGCAAGCAGGTCGGGATAGCGAACGAGTCGCGGCGAAAGAATCGGTACCGGAGCACGCCGTTCCACGAGAACCAAGGCCGCGAGCAGGACGAGCGTGATCAGGAGTCCGGCGATCGTCGGTGCCGACAGTGCCCGGACCGGTATCGATTCGATCGTATACACAAACGTCAACAGCGCCCCGGTAAGAAGCAGCGCGCCCGCCACGTCGAGCGTCGGCCGGTCTTCCAGGCCGCGGTCGCGCGCGACGAAAAACGGCAGCAGCGCCAAGATCGCGATCGCAAACGGCACGTTCACGAACAGCACCGAACGCCAACCGAGATATTGGACGAGAACGCCGCCGAAGAGCATTCCGGCTGCGATGCCGGCGCTGCCGATCGTTCCCCACATCGCAATCGCCCGAGAACGCGGCGGTCCCGGCGGAAACATCGAGAGCACGATCGCCAGCGCCGCTGGGTTGACGATGGCGGCGCCCAACCCTTGCACCCCCCGCATTGCGATGAGGAACGCGCCGTCCCGCGCCAATCCACCGAGAAGCGAGGCGGCGGTGAAAATCACCAGGCCCGCAACGAAGAATTTGTACCGGCCGTAGAGGTCGGCGCAGCGTCCCGTGAGCATCAGAAATCCGGCCAGGAAGATGGCGTACGTGCTGACGATCCACTGGCCCTGACTCGCCCTGAGATGCAGTTCGGTCTCCATCGACGGCAGCGCGATGGAGACGATTGAAA
>JBAUZB010000014.1:0-38935 GCA_049585095.1 Candidatus Tumulicola sp. | reverse complement strand
GAATAATTGGAAACTGGAAGGACGGGTACGCCCTGGACCTGCACACGCTGAGCAGCGTTCCAATAGGTTCCGATGAATTTGGGCACATGCAGTTCGATACGACGCGATCGGACATTGGCGAATTGCTTTACAGATTCAAGTATCGCTCCGACTCAACAGCCGTCGACGAAATCACCGATGCCGTCGAAGCGCTGGTCAAGGCATGGAAGCCAAGAATCGATATTTTGATCCCAGTCCCGCCCTCGAGTAGCCGCGCAGTTCAGCCCGTGCTCGTGCTGGCAGACGCGATTGGCGAGCGCCTCCATGTTGCCGTTATGAACTGCGTTACGAGAATCCGAGAGGTCCCGCAGCTCAAGAACGTGTATGATCTTGACGAAAGGGCGAAGTTATTGGATGGGCTTCACACTGTCGATGCGTCTCAGGTTCGCGGGAAGAGCATTTTGCTTTTCGATGATTTATTTCGGTCGGGCGCCACGATGAACGCGATAAGCTCCATCTTGTATGAGAAGGGGAAAGCGTCGGATGTTTACGCATTGACTATAACTCGTACACGGAGCAACCAATGACGAAGGTTTTCTTAGGTGGCTCTCGCTATGTATCGCGCCTTAATGACGACGTGCGGGCGCGCGTCGACGTCGTGATAGAGAAGGGTCTCCCGGTCGTGATCGGCGACGCTAATGGAGCGGATAAAGCTTTACAAGCTTACCTGAACACGCGAGGGTATCGAAATGTTCAAGTCTTTTGTTCAAATGGGCGTTGTCGCAATAATCTCGGTGGGTGGGAAATACGTGCCGTGCCAACCGAAACGCGTGAAGCCAGCGTCGAATTCTATTCCGCGAAGGACCTGGCCATGGCCCAGGAGGCTTCTGTCGGGTTGATGGTCTGGGACGGCAAGAGCGTCGGGACACTGTGCAACGTGTTTCGGCTTCTTAGTCAAAAGAAGAAGGCCGCCGTTTACAGTGTTCCGGAGAAGGCGTTTCGCGAGCTGAAGACCGTAATGGATTGGAACGAATTCATTCGCCACTGTAAGAGCGACGTTCGCCGCAAACTCGAAGAACGAACGGGTGTAGTCAAGGGCTCAGGGCGAGCTGAGTCGGCACAGTTGTCCTTGATGGCCAGGCACTGACTTGAGAGTGCTGGCGAGTGCGACCAGGGCACCAGGCCGACCTATATACCCTCGTGCGACAGTGCCATAGTGGTGGCACAACGGCCTAGTATTCTTGGATCGATGAATCGCCGCGTCATTGCGTCCGATTCAGTTTTCGGCAGCCCGGAGGACACCAGT
Source organism: Candidatus Tumulicola sp. (assembly GCA_049585095.1). Taxonomy (GTDB): domain Bacteria; phylum Vulcanimicrobiota; class Vulcanimicrobiia; order Vulcanimicrobiales; family Vulcanimicrobiaceae; genus Tumulicola. The sequence goes on along the minus strand of JBAUZB010000014.1, from coordinate 37,650 downwards.
GGTGAAAGGCTTCGGCCAATGGGCGTCTGACGCATTCGTGAGCTGGACGCTTTTCCTAAGTTCGTACGCGCCCTTGTTGGTAATCTTTGCGGTCCGGCTGGGAGACAAGCATCCAGATACCGCGTTTTGGATCGTCGTCTGCGCAGCACTCTTTGCCCTGAACCTGGTCATCCTACTCAATCGCCGCGTCGCCCCGCGCGATTTCAAGGTGCACGGCGTTAAGAGTGGCGCCGGCGATGTGGCCGCATATATTGCTACGTACCTCCTCCCGTTCCTGGTCGTCAGTGACGTTGGGTGGAGAGATCTTCTGTCTTACGCGATCCTCGTCCTCACGATCGGCGTGGTTATGACGCGTGAGGGAGTCCTTCACATCAATCCCTTACTGGCTCTTGGTGGCTGGCACATTTCCACCATTACGACGATCGACGGAGCCGAGTATTATCTCGTATCGACTAGAAGAGCACAGGTTGGTGACGTCATAAGGGCCATTCCTATTCTGGCCAGGCTGCTAATGGAGAGATAGATGAGTACGAAAAAACTACGCAAAGCCATCGCCTCAATCGACCTGGATGAAGAAGCCCCGTACCTGATACTAGGTCGTAAGACGGGCGCGCATCTGCTTGCGGGAACGTACCCCATTTCTGAGGACATGCAGCACGAGTTGCGCGGGATCGCGCAGGCGGCTTTGGAACGAATAGATGACCTGGAGATGTCGGACTACGCTGGACCCACCGGCCTCGAGGCAGGCACAGAGGGGCTCTACGTTCCCTCCAACCGTCTGAATGCAAATGCGGAGCTTCTCGGGCTCCTAGCATCGCCGGATGCACTTCCCACGCTTAAGTCACAAGAAATAGGAGAGAAGCCGCTTTCGTTCTTCGGTATAGGGATAGGCTCAAGCAGCGATAACCGCGTTTTCTTTGTCCGCAAGCAACTGCGCACGTTGAGGGCGTCCCACCTTCTCTTCGCAATATTTGCGAAGGAACTTGACCCAGTCAAAACGGATATCGTTTCCTTCGATCGCGCAACAGATTTTATTTTGTGCGCGGAAGGCGCAGTGGTATTCGACATGCGCGCCTTCGAAAAGTATGTGCAGGATCCCGACGACATCGCGGAAGAGCTATCCTCCGACCTAAGCGAAGTTGGTGAGGTGCTTCCCATAGACGAAGAAACGCTGTCGCAACTCTCAGAAAAGGCTGAGAAGGGTGCGCTCCTCCGTCGCAAAATACGGTCTATCGTTGAAAGCGAGCATTTTGCGACGTTAACTCTTGACGCTGTTAAGGCCGCATTTCGCGGTCTAGGCCGAGACCCGAGAAAATACATAAAAGGAAACAAACTTAACTTTCCTGTTGAAGAAGCTGCGTTCGTCCTTAAGGTCCTGGATCAATCGGCCTGGGCCGGAGCGTTTGATGGAAAGACATACTCAACGAACGCTAAACGCGCCGAAATCTAAAATAGAATGGATCCAGATTAGCCACGCCTGGTGGGCGAAAACGCCTAACGGCCGCGCGGTTCTTTAGGACCACTTAAGCTGAGCACCCAGAACGTGAGGGTACTACCGAATGACGCATGACGAACTCATCGCAGCGGGCATCTGGTCGGGGAAGATTTTCGAAGTCCGTCAACGCATGGCGGAATATACCGTGGACGGCGTTCGTTTCGGAACGATGGAACTCGAGACGAAGAGCGGCTCTCCGAACGACGTGCATCTGGAGAAGAGGATATCTGAAATCACGACGGCTGCAATGGTCTTTTCGTACCTCGGCTACGAAGGCATACAGCTGATCTCGGTCAGCCGCGACGGCAAGCCGTTGGAACGCCCGGATCTCGACGCTCGCCTTCCCGACGGGACGTACATCGGTGTCGAAGTAGCAGATGTGAGCGAATCGTCGCAGCGGAAGCACGAGTCCGGCCGCAACCTTATTGAAGTCGCAGTGGGCGATCTTCTGGACACCGACGCGTCGTTTCGTACGGCCATGGCCGAGTGTTACTTCGCATTGACCTTGAATGGCATCGGCCCGAATCGCCCCGCACAAATCGGCAGTAAGAAAGAGGCGAAGGCAATCGCCGACGAGATCGTCGCGTTCGTCCGTTCGGGAGCCCATCTCGCGCGACCAGACGACTATTTCGCGACCTTCCCCGCCAAGTACGAGACCCTGCACGCAAGAGGAGCGCAATATCACGCAGAGAGGATGGCTGGCGGTCCAAACTTCACGGTGAGCGAAGGCGCGAGCGCGATCGGCCCGATGCACCGTCGCGATGAAGTGATTCGCGTACTAGACGGTCATAGGGCGTCCGCAGCGGGTTATCGGTCATTGCCGACCTGGATATTCCTTTTTCTTACCGACACCATGGAGTATTTCTACAACACCATCGCTGCGGTCGAGGCGTCGAAACCGCGGATTGCACCGTTTGTTCGGGGGTATCTTGTGGATGCGGCCAGCCGCACTCTGTTCCTCGAATGAAACGACGCGGGCCTATATGACTGCAGTCAGTAACGTTGTTCTCCAAGGAGGTCGCCGCTTGCGCCTCCGGCCTCCCGAAATACGTGTCTGTATAGATCGGCACAACGGAGCGGCTGGCGCCCTAGGGAGTATCGGCCTTCGCTCTTCTTAAATAGACGAGTCAAAGCTCATAAGAGGGCGCCTGCTCCTCTAACGACGATCTAACGGATTCCCCAAAACTCGCCGGGATTCGAAGGGACTAGCCGGGACTCAAAAACGCGAAAACCCGTACAAGAAAGGATTATCAGGTACTCGACGGGAGCGGCCGGGACCCCGGTTGACGGGTTCGATTCCCGTTGGCGCTACCAAGCGATCGCACGCTTTTAACGTCGCCTGGTGTGCAGTTACTGCTGCGGAAACGTTATCATGTACTTCCTTGACATGTACCGGTTTAGGTCTTTGGGATCTGACCACACGAGACGTATGTGCCGATGTCTGCTGCTGATTTGTGGATGTTGATCGCAAAGCCGCCAGTTTGTAGCGAAGCGAGCGATACATTCTTCAGTGTTGTCGTGCTCTTTCCAACAACGACGTTGGCTAGTGGGTAACTCACGCCGCCGAGCTTCGCACAGGTTCCGGTGTGAATATGTGCTGGCTGCGGCGTCGTTGTTCCGCCTTTGATCGACACGGCAACCGTAAGCGTATTACCGCGCTGAAGCAGGGTCGCGGTCCCGACCTCGCCGGAATGGTTCTGCGCCTTGAGCGCGACCGTGACGGACCGCTCCGCAGTCATCATCGTGTTTTGAGTCTGGGCAGAGCCCTTGGCAAACCCATCTAGAAACAACGCTAAAGCGACGGTCGCGCCGAGAGCGATGACGACAGATGCTTTCATGAGAGTCCTCCTTTTTTAGTGATCAGAACTATGGTGAGGTCCAACGCAAGAGATCGGTTGTCTCGGTCACAGACCCGTGAAAAATCGCCTAACGGTGCCCCGCTATTTATCGGCTTGTATGCGGGCGACATCGGCAGCGGAGATACCCTCCAATGCCAGACCGTAGCCGACGCTCTCATCGACGATGCGACGGAGCTTCTGCGTCAGCGCAACGCGGCTGTAACTAGCGGTCAATGGGGGGAGCTTGGCGATCCCTCCGGCAATCTCGCGTGCCCGGCGGAGCAGGTTCCCAGGCGGGACGATCTCGCTGATCACGCCGAGGCGCATTGCCTCTTCGGCGTCGATCACTTGCTGCGTGAGAACGAAAGTGCGTCCACGAATTGATCCGATGACCTCCGGCCACAGCGAATGAATGCCATCGCCAGGGACAATGCCGAATGCAAAATGCGGCTTGTCTTGAAACACCGTGTTCGGCGTCGCGATGACGACGTCGCAGAGGAGCACAAACTCGGAGTGCACTGTCGTGGGACCATTGAGAGCAGCGATCATCGGCACGGGGATGTCTAAAAGATTGGCCAGGACCTTCTTTCCCTCGCGGTAGATTTTGTCATAACCGCGGGGCGTAAAAAAGTCGAACCCCTCCGCATCAATGTTGTCGATGAACGCTGCGCCGGCGCCAGTCAAGATCACCACGCGATTGTCTACGTCTTGCCCAATTTGATGAAATAACTCAACGAACTCTTCGTGCACGTGGCCATTGAAAATCAGCGTGCCGCCATCTGTGTGTAGGGAAGCTTCTAAAACACCCTCGGGCGAACGAGTGAGTTTGGCGTGCGGAAATGCGTTGCAGTAGTTATTAAAACTCATCATTTGTTGCCTCCATTATAGTGGCCGTTGGCCCGGCGGTCTGCCGACAAGCACTCGGCATCTTCGATGACCTTCGATGACGCCTATGAACCCGCTCTCGGGGAGCAAGCCCAGCGGGCCCCGCGCCCCGACCGTGCCTAGCCGGCAGCAGCGACATCTAAAGGCCGCCGTAACGTTCGGTGTGGATGAGCGCCGCCGTCATACCGGCCGCGACGGCGCCATCGGCTGCCGCATTCACGAAGGCGTTCGTGCCGCAAATGAACATCGCTTTCGGTGACGTCGGCAGTTGGGAGAGAACTTCACGGATTATCGTACCGTCGATGCGGCGCGTATAGTCGACCGGACGGCGCGACGGCTCACGCGTAATCGCAAAAACCGCTTTGAATGTCGGATCTTCCATCGCGTATTGCAGCAACTCATCGCGAAACGGGATATCAGTCCACGTTCGCGCAGATATGAGCAACAATGTTGGGATGCTTGACTGTTTCGCGCGGCGATGACGCAGCATCGACATCAAGGGTACTGTCCCGGAGCCGCCACCAACGAGAAAAAGCGGTCCCCCGTCGGTCACGTCCCAGACAAAGTAGCCACCGATTGGCCCACGCAACTCGATCGTGTCCCCCACCATCGCGACGTCGTGGAAGAACGACGAGACCTCGCCGCCATCAATCTTCTCGATCGAGAGTTCAAGCTCGCCGACACCTTCCGGCGCTGAGGCGATCGAATAGCTGCGCTCTGCACGATAACCGTCTGGGGCGGTGAGACGGACGTCGACGTGTTGGCCCGCGCGAAGCGCAAACGGGCTCGACAGTGTAAAGAAAAAGCTTTTGATACGGGGCGTATTCTCGTCGATTCGGCTGATGAGAGTGTCCTGCCAGCGCAGCGGGGCGGGCGCCGTGCGCAGTCCCTCAATCACCCTGGTAACGTTCCTCTTTCCACGGGTCACCGTGATCGTTGTATCCGCGCAGTTCCCAAAAACCGGGTGTGTTATCGGGAATAAATTGGATTGCGTTGACCCATTTCGCCGACTTCCAAAAATAGAGATGCGGAACGAGCAGCCGCGCGGGGCCACCGTGGTCTGGCGGTATCGGCATGTCGTTGTATTTCAGGGCGACCAAAGCTTTGCCGTTGCGCACGTCACTGGTTGCCAGATTGGTCGAGTAGCCATCGTACGAATGCGCCAGTACAAAGGGCGGCGGATCGGTCAATGCGGCGTCGCGCAGCAGATCGTCAATGACTACGCCTTCCCACTTCGTGTTGAATTTGGTCCACGTCGTAACGCAGTGGATATCGCGAATCACGCTCGTCTGCGGCAGCGCGTTAAACTCCGCCCAGGTCCAGGTCTTGACCGGTCTCGGGCCAAGGCGGAGCGTAAAGTTCCAATTGTCGAGTTGAATCCTCGGCGTCGGGCCGAACGAGAGCACCGGAAAGTCTTCCGTAACGTGTTGACCGGGAGGGAGCCGCCCCCCCGAATCGGCCGGGCGGTGGTTGACGAAACCTCGTGTTGGCATCTACTGACCTCCTATTTATAACACGGACCGATGGGGCCGATATCTCGGCTTGAAAGATGGCCTTCGGTCACATGGTTTCTTTTATGCCCTTTTGATCAGCCAGTCGTTCCCCGCTTTAAGACATGAGTCCGAGAATCATCCCCCACCTGCATCGTGAACCAATACGTCGGCTCAGACGGATTCATGTGCGGGTGGAGCGGCACAGAATATCATAGTGTCCGCTGAGCCGCCGGTCAGCCGACAAGCAGTTGGCATCTTCGATCGCGCGAGGACGCCGACTAACATACCCCAGAGTGAGGGAACGTTGGCATTTGGAACCTCGTCGCGGTGTCTATGCCTGCTTGGTGTATCTCGTGCGCTAAAACGTCCCTTGGGCTTGTAGGTAGAGCCCCTGCTGATTCGGCGTCATATTTGGCAGCCTCGGACCGACTTGACCGAGGTTAACATAGGCCGCCGTAAGCGCGAAGTGCGAGTTAAGGAACAGCGCGGCGAAGATGTCCCATTTCGATTGTTCTTGGATGCCGGCAACAGCGCTGCTGATGTTATTGGGCGAATAGCGGTATTCGCCGCCGAGCGCGACGTTGGCCGCGACAAAAGCGCCGACTGAGAACTCTGGCTCTAGTTGGTACCCGTTGTGTCCGTTGGAGCCGCCGCCAAAGCCGAGAAGTCCGAACTGGTTTGCCTTTGTTACGCGAAATGTGCTGTCAAGCACCACTGGGACGGAGCCAAGTTTCACCGTTTTCGTCGCCGCGAGATAGAAGTCGACTCCCGACGTGCTGCTAATTGCGCCCTCGTTTTTGAGGTACTGTACGATTTGCCCGTAAGCGTTCTTAGCCTGCACGCCGACCGCGATCGACGGAACCGCATTGTGCGGATTAGCCTCGACTAGTAAGTACTTCCCTCCGATGATCGACTGTCCGAGGTGACTGTTGAGAGCAAGTGCGTTGCCAACCATGGGAGCATTGATCCACTGTTGGGCGTAGCTGAGTTCGAGTCGCTTGAAAGCGGTACCACTGATACCGCCAACTTGCAGCAAATAATCCTGTGTACTAACATACCAAAACGAAAACTGCGGGGTGTTCGGCGCAGTAAAGGCCCACGCGGCCAAGCCGCCGCCGGCTGCACCTTCAACCTCTGTTGGCGCCGCGACCGCTGAACCAAAGGTTGCGAAGAGTGACGCTAGGCAAACTCCTGCGACGACGATAGCTGAACGAAACATGAGACCCTCCTACATTTTCCTCGTCCACAATGATGTCGGCGATGTCGACAGTGGTCGGAGTATTCGTCAGCGTTTCAACAGATAGCGAGGCGAAGGTAAACGGCGGCTCCAACAAAGCCAAGCGGTGATTCCCCCACCTGCGTCGTCGGTCTGATATGGTCTTTGTGCCTCGACAATTTGTCTCACGTTGTCGGGTTATGATAGAATTCGAGAGCTGCGATGTCAGCCTAGCAGCAGTCAGCAGCTATCACGCTGACGCTACCTGCGTTCGTAGATGCGCGCGGAACTGACGATATCCCGAGTCGCCGCCGATGCCAGCGACACCTCGGGCTACGAGCAGCATCGCCGGCATTCGAAGCGTGTTCGTCGCTGGCACAGCCGGTGCACTGTAGCGCGGCCGAGCAAGTCTTCTTGACTGCATAGGCGGCGGTATGATGTGGAGCTCTTAGGAAGCCGGCCGAGCCTCTAAACCGCCTTTCTCGATTAGAACCCTTGCGATTTGCGCAACGCCTTCCCCGCTCTTCAAATTAGTGAAGATGAACGGTCGGGCACCGCGCATTTTGAGTGCATCCAATTCCATGACTTCGAGGCTTGCCCCAACCAGCGAAGCCAAATCGATCTTGTTTATCACGAGGAGGTCGGAGCGCGTAATGCCGGGGCCGCCTTTGCGTGGAATTTTTTCGCCTCCCGAAACGTCGATCACATATATCGTTAGATCCGCGAGCTCGGGGCTGAAGGTTGCGGCAAGATTATCGCCCCCCGACTCGATGAAGCACAGCTCTGTGTCAGGAAACCGGTCATTCATTTCTTCAATGGCGGAAAGGTTGATTGACGCATCCTCTCTAATCGCCGTGTGAGGGCAGCCGCCTGTTTCGACTCCCATGATGCGCTGAGCAGGCAGTGCATTGGCTCGTGTGAGAATGAGCTGATCTTCCTTGGTGTAAATGTCGTTCGTGATAACGTACATTTTATAGACATCTCGAAGCCGTTTGCATAGGGCTTCAATGAGCGCTGTCTTGCCTGAACCGACCGGTCCACCAATGCCGACGCGTAAGGGACCGTGATGCCGAGCCTCTGTACCGGCGGAGTCATCTCGAGCAAGAACTCTCATGAGCGAAATAACCTCGTGTATTGCGTTTCGTGTGCCACTGAGGCGAGATCCAGAGTGAATGCGGCGGATCCGAGGTCATCAACAGAAGTCTTTTCGGCGTCCGCGCTTGCCGCCAAGACCGCCTTTTCAAGTTCAGCGAGGGCGCACTGGCCGTCAGTTTGGCCCAAGGGGATCAGCCGAACTCCCGCGATCACCAAGTTCGCGATGTAACTTTGCAGAAACGCCGGCAAGACAAGATTGACGGGAAGGCATTGCGTCGCCCCGCGTATGCCGAGAACTACGGCCAACACGGGCTGAATATTGCGTTCGCGGAGTACTTCCGAAAGCCAGCCTAACCTCTGATCCGGCCAGACCTTCTGCAGGGTTGCGAGACACGCCGCCGCCTGCTGAAATGACTCGCGGGCGAACTCGGAAGTCGCGCGAAAGGCCGCCGCCAACTCCGCAATCTCGAGGAGCGTCGCGCGATCATTCCTTACCGTGCAACACCAGGCCTCATAAAAAAAGAACGCCTCATTTCGAGCAGAGCCATAGAGAAGATCTGCTTCGAGCCAATCGACCAGACTTTGGCGATCGCGTACGTGACCCGCTTCGACAGCCCATTCCAGTCCATGAGAGTAACTGAACGAACCGATCGGAAACGCCGGCGATAGCCAGGCCTGTAACCGTATGAGAGAGAGTGGCGTCACATTCCGCTGTTCATGACTCGTCATGGAGCGTGCTTGTGGCGGACCGTTTGACTCTCATAAGCCCCACCCTCAGGCTGAAACGCTCTTTGCACCTTCGCGAGGTCAGCTCCAAACCCGCGCAGCATGTCCTCGATCACGTGATCCGGCCGAATATAGAGACACTCTGTTTGAACTTCCGTCGGCAAGTGTCGATTTCCCAGATGCCAAGCGAGGCGTAGGAGTTGATTCGGCATCTTGTGTCTCACTTCCACAATGAGTTCCGGTGCAGCTTGAACCTTTAGCCATCTTCCATCTTCAAGTTGCAGGCCATCTCCGTCTGCCATCGCTACCGCCTTTGGGAGTTCGAGAAGGACATCTTCGCCATGATCCACAGTCAAGAGGATGCGACGGCGATGGCGTTCGTCAAAATCAAGCGTAACCGTGCCGGCAGCCTTTTCTTCTGGCCAACAACCGGCATCTCGATGAATTGAACTGTATAGCATGCGATCGCTAGTACATAAAATAGCGTTGCGCCATTGGAAGCACTTTCGCTGGACTGCAGGTGAGAAGCCGGCCATCAGCGCGCACTTCATATGTTTCCGGATTAACTTCGACGCAAGGCATCGCGCTATTCAATACCATCGACTGCTTGCCTATTTTGCGCGTGTTTGTTACAGGCAGCAGTTTCTTAGCGAGTCCGTATGTCGCGGCGCTTTCTCGTCCGGCTTGACTGACGAATATGACGGAGCTCTCCGTTAAAGAACGGCCGAATGCGCCAAACATCGGACGATAGTATTCCGGCTGCGGGCTCGGGATGGAAGCGTTCGGGTCCCCCATAATCGCGGCAGCGATCGTTCCGCATTTCAGCACCATATCAGGCTTTACTCCGAAGAACGCCGGTTGCCAAATACAGAGATCCGCAAACTTTCCAACTTCGATGGAGCCTACGTACGTAGAGATGCCTTGGGTAATTGCCGGGTTAATCGTATATTTCGCAATATATCGGCGCGCCCGGAAATTATCGTTATCGCCTTGTTCCTCAGACAGTCGCCCGAACTCTTTCTTCATTTTGTCGGCGGTCTGCCACGTACGAAGTATCACTTCGCCCACACGACCCATCGCCTGGCTATCGGATGACATGATTGAGAGCGCGCCCATATCATGCAATAGATCCTCTGCCGCTATCGTTTCCCGGCGAATGCGGCTTTCAGCGAACGCGACATCCTCAGGAACACGACGATCAAGATGGTGCGTGACCATGACCATATCGAATGCTTCGTCGGTCGTATCTACAGTGTACGGCCTCGTCGGGGTTGTCGAGGCGGGAAGCACATTTGCCTCCCCGCAGATTTTCATAATGTCCGGCGAGTGTCCGCCGCCGGCCCCTTCTGTGTGAAAGCTATGAATCGTTCTCCCCTTGAACGCGGCAATGGTGCTTTCGACGAAGCCGCTCTCGTTCAAGGAATCGGTATGGATGGCAACTTGAACATCCATGTCATCCGCTACCGAGAGACAACAATCGATGGCGGCGGGTGTCGTCCCCCAATCCTCATGGAGCTTGAGGCCGCACGCTCCGGCCTCAAGCTGCTCGACGAGACTGGGCGGCAAGCTCGCGTTCCCTTTTCCAAAGAGACCGATATTCACGGGGAACGCCTCGGCGGCTTGAAGCATCCTTTGAATGTGCCAAGGCCCCGGCGTGCACGTCGTAGCGGCTGTTCCGACAGCTGGACCGGTCCCACCGCCCATCATTGTGGTCAGGCCCGAATAGAGTGCCTCCTCGACCTGCTGCGGACAAATGAAATGAACATGGGTGTCGATGCCGCCGGCGGTAACGATGGTACCTTCTCCAGCGATGACCTCGGTCCCAGGGCCGATGATGATGTTTACGTTCGGCTGCACGTCAGGATTGCCGGCTTTGCCGATACCGGCGATAAGTCCATGCTTGATGCCGAGATCGGCCTTGAAGATTCCCGTGGAATCGAGAACTAGCGCATTTGTAATGACGGTATCAACTGCGCCGTCGCTCCGGGATCGCTGTGACTGGCCCATGCCGTCACGAATGACCTTACCGCCGCCGAATTTGACCTCTTCACCATAGGTCGTCAGGTCCTTTTCCACTTCGATGATGAGATCGGTGTCCGCGAGGCGGACTTTGTCACCTACCGTGGGGCCAAACATCTGCGCATACCCGGCGCGACTCATTTTGGTAGTCACGGCAATACTCCCATAACCGCCTGGCGGAATCCAAATACGATGCGCGCGCCTGCGAAGGGAATCAGCATGACGTCGCGCATCTGTCCCGGCTCGAAGCGTACGGCCGTTCCCGCTGGTATGTCTAAGCGATGCCCCGAAGCCGCTTGTCGATCGAATTCGAGAGCTGGGTTGGTCTCGGCGAAGTGGTAGTGACTGCCGACCTGGATCGGCCGATCGCCCGTGTTCGCAACTTTGAGCGAGAGTGCCGGCCTATCTTTGTTGAGGAGAATGTCGCCCGCAACCGGAAAGATTTCACCCGGTATCATGTCAGTATCGACTCCTTAACGAATGGGATCGTGAACGGCAACGAGTTTCGTGCCATCGGGAAAGGTGGCTTCGACTTGCATCTCATCGAGCATCTCCGGAATGCCTTCCATCACCTGATCGCGGGTCAGGACTTTTCCGCCTTCCGACATTAGGTCGGCTACTGATTTTCCGTCTCGTGCAGCCTCCAAAATAAAATCCGTAATGATCGCGGCACTTTCCGGATAGTTTAGCTTAACGCCCCTTGCGAGCCGTGCCCGAGCGACGTGCGCGGCGATTGCGATCATGAGCTTGTCCTTTTCACGCGGTGTGAGGTTCACAATATCACTCCTTCTGCTGACGTGTGGTTTAGCACGACCACATTTTAGGCACTCTGAAAGGACCGGAGGACGCAAAGCTCACGTTCTCGAGAAAGCCGCGTAAAGCGCACCGTAACTCGAACGCCGACTGTGCTGCGAAGCGTAAAATGATGAGACCGTCAAGTAGTGTAGCGGCGCTGCGACATCCCAAAGAGGAGAGGATTTTACGAAACAGGCTCAGCCGCAATTTGAGATGGGGTCCACAATAGATCATCGTTGCAACGGCAATACAGTTTCCGAGGAGTGCGCTTCGACGAATGCTTGGAAACCCTGAATCGGTGATTCGAAAGCCATCCGCCCAGACTAGCCGACCATCTTTCCTGACCCGCCAGCTGTCGGTGATGTGCCCACAGATGACTTCCTCACCATTCAGGGCGCGGCCAAGCACAAGCCACTCGAGAGCAAGGACCTCGCCCCCCGACGAAACGTCGATTTCCATTTTGCGGCTAAGCCGTCCACCGTTGAACAGAATCGTTTCCTGCGGCAGCCAAGCGAGTCTAGCTGCCCTACCTACACGCAGGTTTGTGTTAACGCGTGCGGGTTGGCTCAAGGCGCGGTAGATCTTTTCAGCCGCCTGCGTCGTCACGGTGATGGAGGCATCCGTTAGTGCGGTAACCTCGTACCCAAGCTTATCTCCGCCGGCGATGCCGCCCGCTGTATTTACGAGTACGGCCTCCTCGACCTCGGCGCCGACCCGCGGGAACATCACCCGAAGTGGAGAGCGTTCAAAGACATCCAAGATGCTCGTGCCTCGATGGGAGCCGCTCACGAGGATGCGGGCGGAACCCTCCGCCCGCTGCATATCCTCATCTGACGGCAGCCGTTCGATCGTTTGCGAAGGGGTCAGAATCCAACTAAGCCCTGTGGGCTGTTGTGGGGGATGGACGCTCTGCAGATCTCGCTGAGCGAACCGTCAGGTTGAATCGCATATCCCAAGAGCGTCGAGGCATTGCCATAAATCTGGTAGAGATGCCGGCCATCCGGTGAAACCCAGCTGTCACTCGGACCGCTGCTCACCGTTCCGTTGAGCGCTCGCCACGAGCCGTCGCCCGGAACCTTGAGACACGCCGGATCGGCCGCCACGCGAATGACATCGCCGTCGACGGCAAAGCTGGTAATGTAACCGTAGCCGAAATTCGTAGCGAAGATGTATTTATCATCAGGCGTTATCGAAACCCAGCACAGCTCGGTAGGTCTCCCGCCGCTCGTATCGACGGGCACGATCGGTCCGAGCTCGATCTTTCCATCCGCATTGATCCGACCCATGGCCACGCCGTCGCCAACCGCGTATCCAACCACAAAGTGGTCGGATCGGTGGTGCAAGAACTGTGGGTTCCACGGTGAGCCGCCGCCGCCGTCATAGAACGTGGGCCCGGTCAGCGAGCCGTCTCCGCTCAGACGAAACACAGCCAGCCCGTCGGGATCCGGTGCATTGGAAGCGATCGAATGGGGTTCGCCATTTTTCCCGTTGACCCAGATAATCGGCGAACCGTCCGGATTAGCCATGGCGGGCTGGTCAAACGTGGTACCGACAATGAGAAAACGCTCGTCCGCCGATAGCGAGGCTGTGGTGGCGACTCGAAGGGACTTGTCTACGGTATTCATCGTGTAACCCTCCGGGCGAGGATAGAGCCTACCCTCCTTATCAACCGACATGAGACGGATATGGTCGGGACCAAACGAATGCAACACGTAGAGCGTGTCGCACGAAGGTGCATAGGTCAGCGACTTAGCGGTGCCGCTCCGTCCATTGACCTGGCCAAAGCGCCCGGTTAATACGTTTCCCGTCCGCTTGACGTCGATCAGTGTCAGTCGGCCATCGTCACCGACACCAAAGCTGGAGACGGAGTTGTCGCCGCCGTTGGTCGCAAACAGAAATCGCCCGCCCGGCGTAAGAATAACGCTAGCGGCGCCTTCGAATGCATTTGGAGCACTCGGCTCGTCGCTTACTGGCTTGTATGTGCCCGAACCGGCGCCACCAGTAGGGATGCGTTCATGCTCTGTGATCGTACCGTCCGGAGCCCGCAGATAGTGAATTATGCAGTTCCGGATCTCGTTTGTCTGCATGTAGAGATGTCCGCCGCGGTTCATCTGCATGCTCGAATCGTGCACTATTATTCCTCCTTTGAAATACCTTGTAGTGCGGGTAACAACAGGCCTTACGCGCCTAAATATAGAGCGCACCGCAGCAAATGTATGCCGACAGGCAGTCAACATTTCACGTAGCACGGGTCCACCGGTCCACTCCAAACCGCCGAGTTCCGGATTATCACACCACTGCCCTAACCCGGTGAATCAGAGCCGAAACAATCCAACTCGCGGCGAAGAGTCCAACGATCGCGCAACCGAGCGCCCCCAAGTTTCCGTTTACGGCGTCGATGGCCGACCAGATTCCGCCGCTAAACCCTAGGTGGTTGCCGAGTAAGCTCAACGCCTCGAGGCCGCCGACGAATAGTGCCGCAAAGATGGACACCAGCGTGACGATCATGTTATAGAACAGCTTGCGGTCAGGCCGAACAAAGGCCCACCCATAAGCGCCGAGCATGAGAATGCCGTCGGTCGTGTCTAGCAGCGACATTCCGGCCGCAAACAGCAATGGAAACATCACAATCGCTGCGATGGGGAGCGCCTTGCCGGCCTCGATGGCAGCAATCCCCAGCAAAGCGACTTCCGTTGCCGTGTCGAAGCCCAAGCCGAAGAGTACGCCAAGTGGATACATCTTCCAACTTGCGTCCACCACCGCGAGCACCGGGCGGAAGAGGCGGCCGAGAAATCCGCCTTGCATTATCGGCGCGTAGGGCGCGTCGTCATCGTGGGTCTGGCCGCAACGCACGCGCCGATGGGCTCTCAGAACGTCAAGCAGTACGCCGGCGTTGACGATCGCGATCGCCAGCAGAAATAGCGCTGAGATTGCGGTACCGACAACGCCGCCACCAGCTCGCAAGAGCGGGACGTAATCACGCACCGCGCTTGCGGCGACTGCGATCGCAAGGGTCAGTAAGACGACGATGGTCGAGTGGCCAAGAGAGAAATATAGCCCGACAGTCACGGGTCTCGATCCGTCGTGCATGAGCTTGCGCGTCACGCTGTCGATCGCAGCAATGTGGTCGGCGTCTACGGCGTGGCGCAAGCCGAACGTGTAGGCCAGGAGCGCCGTTCCAAGCAGCAGCGGATGCGAACGAAACGCGGCAAACGCCGCTAACCAAGCCCCCGCGTTGAACGCCAAAAGAAAGACGTAAGTCAAGGCGATTTTCCCAAGTACGGGTGCGAAGACGCTTTCGTCGCCGCCTCGCTCACCACCGCGTTGGCGGGCCCTCCGGGCGAATCTCATAGAACGGCGACCATCAAGCCACCTGAAGCCCTATCGACGTCGCCACGCGCGTCCTTCCTCCGCCCTAAATCGACGCCAGGAGCTGCCGGTTCCGATTGCTCATTGGCGCGTACGCCGTTGAGCCTATCCTAGTAGCGGCTCTGTGTCTGTAAAGTAATACTCTGCACTCGGGAAGCGCGCCAGGCTAAGTAGAGCAGCTGCCCACTTTTACTCCGCAGACGCAGATCGGCAGATAGACTATAATCCGATGTCTTGGTCGAGTAGGAGTGTAGGCTTGATGAAACAAACGCAAAATGAGTCAAAGCGATACGAAATCCCGCCTCGTGAAGGGATTACAGTTACGCACTCCCTGATGGTGGCTGACCTCGAAGCATCGGTGGCGTTTTACGAAGGCGTTCTGGGAGGACGCATCCTGCGGAAAGGCTCGCCGACCATCATCGAGCTCGCGAACGCGTGGGTTGTCGTCGATATAGGAGGGCCACCTACGGACGACAAGCCGACAGTAACGTTGCAGCCGCCGGCGGATTTGAACCAAGCCAGCAGCTTCATGAATATACGCGTCACCGACATTAAGGCTTGCTACGAGGAATGGCGCAGGCGCGGCGCCCAGTTCCTCACGGAACCCAAGGATCATGGATCTGAAATACGGTGTTACATTCGCGATCCTGGTGGACACCTCATCGAGGTAGGAGAGACCAAAGGCCAGCGCTGACTGCCGAACTAAAGATCGCAAGCTACGCCGAGAGGGCATGCGATGCGAGCTGAGCGATAGCACCCAGGTGCTCCCGCTCGACTTCGGCATAATTTCGAGGCGTCACGTGGACGGCCCCGATGCTGACGACGAAGCCGAGCCTCGATCGTATCCTAGCGGTAATAAAATCGAAGTTATTCATGCCGGCGACCTCGAGCGCGGGCGCAAACGTCTCGCTGAATGGAAATCGTCGGTCTGATCGGGCGAGCACGTCACCCGGTTGAGCGAGGATTGTGGCATGTTGCATTTCGTCAATTTGAACCGAGTCATAATTCGCACTCGCGAACGAGTCCAACGTTGCATGTTGACTAAGCGGTACCGGCCTTCCGATCGCGACATGAGGGTCCCAGCCACCTGTATCGCGGCGCACTCGACTCGCAAAGAGATCGCCTGCGAAGTGTTGTGCTCCGTACTGGCGAACGAGTGTCAGCACTTCCGGTTCCGTCGTCGCCGTCCAAAGTTTTTGGCCAAGCAAGCGTAGCGATCGAAAAGCTTCCAGAACTTCGCGCGTTGTGGGCGTGAGTATCGGTGCACGGAGTTCCGGCACGGCCAGCTCAAATATAGCCACCCGTTCGGGAGCACTCAGCATCAACACGTCGGCGATGCGACCGAGTAGCGTGGGAGAGACGCGCAGTCCTTGCTTGGTCTCCAACATCTGGTACCAGTTCCGACTGATACCGACGGCCTCTGCGACCTCTTCCTGGGTAACGGCCTTACCGATGCGTGAGGGAAAGCGAAGGTTCTGACCCAGCGACCGAGTCTCCGAGTGAATGCGGCGGCGCGCCCTTTTAAGAAGGCCTGCTAAGCCCAGCGCTTCTCGGTCGTTGAAAGCCTTACTCTGCATAACTGCCAAACAAAATCGATTTTCACCTCGTAATTCCATTGCGGCAAGGGCGCGGCAGCTCCTTTTTGGCTGACCTTTCCGTAACAGGGCGACGTCGCGGTGTCTGCTAACAGCGACTCTACAGACTATTTGTGCAAATCTGAGTTATCCTAAAGCCGTCATGGGGGAGCCGAACGCACGAGAGCGGCCAACCTGCATTATTGTCGGTGCCGGCCCTCGACTCGGTCTTGCAATTGCCGAGCGTTACGCGCGCGAGGGCTTCTCCGCATACATGCTGTTGCGTAACCCGCAGCGTCTAGAACGCCAAATCGCTTGGGCGCGTGCGCGTAACCTGTGCGTGACCTCCTTGATGTGTGATGTCACCAGCTCAACGTCGGTAAAGCGAACAGTCGACCATATCAAAGAATATGCGCCCAACTGCGACGTCTTAATCTACAACGCTTTCGCCCCCTCGGCCGGGCCCGTATCGGCGTTAGACCCTGAGTGCTTGCTCTCCGAGTTTCGCGTTAACGTGGCAGGTGCGCTTTCGTTCGTAAGACTCTTTTCCGACGACATGAGGACGAGATCGAGCGGGACCATACTTTTCTCCGGGTGCGGTCTTGCGCACACGCCCTCTGCTGCATGGTCCTCGCTTAGCGTCTCCAAAGCGGCGTTACGCGCCCTGGTTGACTGCGTGGCCGAAGAAGCGCAAGCGGATGGCGTTCGAGTCGGCATGGTGACAATCAACGGAATGATACCAAGCAGTGCTGCCGCTCTGAAGATGATAGCAGATTTATACTGGCAACTCTTCGTGCGGAGCGATCAGGATCACCAGCGTGAGCTCTGGTTCAATAACGAGCCTATCTGAGAAGGAATGGAGTTCCCACGACTCCGCCTATGCGGATGGTTTCCACAACCTGAAGCGAGCTGGTGTCGATGACTTGAAGCCCAGTCTCAACGCTCGCGTAGAGATACTTACCGTTCGGATCTGGGGTGATGTATCCGTTCAACGTTGGCTTCGACTCAAGCGCAATCGTTCTCACCACCTCCAGTGTGGCTGTGTCTACGACGACGACCTTCGCATCCTCGGATCCAAAGAAGAAATTGTACTTTCCGTCCGGCGTGAGCTCGTCCCACACCGCGAGGAAGTCCAGCGGGATGCTCTTGATGACCGACCGCGCGCCCAGGTCCACGAAGCTGATTGAGAACCCCTTCCCCGTTGGGACTGCCGGAGGACCGAGGTGATGGTACTCCGCACCGTGATGACCGCTGCACTCCACGGAAGCGATGTGGTTGTTGGGCCAGATCGTGACCATGAAGGGTCCGGTCCCTTCGCCAGTGGGAACCGTACCAATGACTTTCCAGGTGTGCGGGTCTATTATCGTGAGCGTGTCGGAGTCCATGTCGGCCTCGCAGCAGTACTTTCCATCGGCGCTCACCATTATGTCCCAAGGACGGACGCCGACGTTTATCGTGGCGACCTCCTCAAAGGTGATCGTGTCGTAGACGTGGAGCTTGTTCTCCGAGGAGACTGGTACAACCGCAAACTTGCGATCCGGCGTGAGACCGGGGGTGTGGGCAACGTTCTGGCCAAGAGAGACCGTTTTGGCGTTGGTGAGGGTTTTCGGATCCACAACGTGGACGCCGGCAAGAGCAGAACCGTCCTCCTCGGCCGAGGCAACGCTCCAGACGCGACCTAAGTGATCAGGATAGTGATTGTCGAAAATGAGATCGTGCGTTCCGGGAGCGATCCTGGGAGCAGTGACAATAACCTGCCAGTTCGAGGGGTCGACGATTGCCGTGCCGTTTGCCCCCACGACATAGAGGTAAGGATGGTCAGGCGATTTCGTCATTAGCCGACTAACTCGCCCACGTGGATACCTCAGTTAAAATGGATGCTTCGAGGGCAGCTCCCCGACCCAACTTGACAGCTCGCCTTGCGAACGCAGGCAGGCCAAGCTCGAAAAGCGTCAAGCGCTGGCGTTCGTGCAGCATAAGGGCGTCGCATATGCGCTCGAGCAACTCGACAGACGGCTGAACAGGTCGACCGATTTCGAGAAATCCATACCACGATCGACTGATGCCGATAGCTTCGGCAAACTCTTCCTGGCTGACCGCCTTCCCCACTCGGTTTGACAGGCGAGTAAAAGGGCCCAACGCTTTCGTTTCGACGGGAATTGCCAGACGACAGCGCCTTAAGACGTCGCCAAACAACCTCGGCCTTTCATCTTCGCCCACGTGGCCGTGGTCGCGCAGGGTGCTCGGCGACGCAACCTCGGCTGACGTCAAGACGGTAACGATTGCGTTACCTGCGCGAGCATTTTCGTTTGCGGGCGCGTCTAAGATTGTGCCGTCCTTTGCAATCACGAAGTGAGCCGGAATCCGCAGGCACCATGAGGTTCTAGCATCTCCCGGTACTGCAATCATAGGGAACGCCTTCTCGTAGGGTTCTGGAAGATGTCCCGGCACTTTATACGCCACGCCGAAGGAACACTCGACCACGAAATCGGGGTCGACTAGGATCGGAAATGGGACATGACGGTCATCAGGATATGCTCGCGCTTTGGTTGTCGCCAACTGTGGAGTCACCGCAACGACTTCTGTTCCCTCCTCGCGGATCTCTCGATATGCATTGGCGAGCGCCGCGAGATCCTCGTTGCAATACGGGCACCACGCTCCGCGAAAGAATGCCACGATTAGCGGCCCGCGCGCAAGGATGTCGGACGACCGCACGACGTTGCCGTGCTGATCCGTGAGCGCAAAGAACGGCGCCTGCTGACCCGGCTTGAGAGGTTGTACAACACTACCGTCAGTGCAGACGAGCTCCATGTGAAGCCCTTCGTGCTCTGCAATGCTGGTACTTTGTTTTAAGGCGTGCCTTTCAAGCACTGCGGCGAGGCGATCGGAGAGAGCCAACATAAACAACTCCTTAGCAGTCTATATCTTCTTCTCGAACATAACGAAACGGGTAGGTGACCACTATGACTTGAATATTTAAGGAGAGCTCACGAAATGTCTACCAAGTATCAGTTGGTAATGCGCAGCGTCGAAGCGCAGCGTACGGATCAAGGGCGTCGAAATGACCCAGCAGGCCGGGACCGCCGAACTGTCATCATATTAACGACCTGCGCAGCTGAGACTTGCGTTGCCCCCTGTCTATCACCAGTCTAGTCTTGCCGACCTGCCCTCTACCAGCGACACTTCATACAGTTCGTTGACAGTTGCAATGGGCCGACTAGGGGTCGTGGCGTACGCCGCCGAAGGGCTAAAGCTTTTTCAACATGGGTTTGCCAATTTGAACAAACAACCGGACGTGTTTCGATTCGGAGACCTACTTCGAGAGTACCGTCTGCGGGCCAACCTTTCGCAAGAAACCCTCGCCGAAAGGGCGCAGCTCAGCGCCGCAGCGGTGAGCTTACTGGAACGCGGAGTGCGGCGCGCTCCATATCGACACAACGTGCTTGCACTCGCCAAGGCCCTAGGATTGAGCGAGCGTGAAAGCGCGACGTTGGAGGCTGCACGTGCAGCAGCGAGAGAAATCGACCTAGCGTTTCACCTCCCGGCGCAAACCACGTCCTTCGTAGATCGCGAGAGAGAGGTGCCAGAGATTAAGGAGCTGCTTGTGTCGCATCGGCTCGTCACGTTGGCCGGAACGGGCGGTAGCGGGAAGACGCGTTGCGCGATTCGTGTCGCTTGGGACATGCTCAACAGCTCGAGCGATGGCGTATGGCTTGTCGAACTCGCACCGATTTCCGATCCGACACTGGTTGCCGCGATCATTGCACGCACGCTCGCTTTACAAGAGACGGCGAATAGTCCGATTCTCAATACCTTACTTGCCTATCTCAAGCGCAAGCACTTGCTTATTGTTCTCGATAACTGCGAGCACGTGATTGAGGAAGCGCGCCGTCTAACCGCTGCAATCCTAAACGATTGTCCTAGTGTTCGCATCTTGGCTACGAGTAGAGAGAGCCTTCATATCGCAGGCGAGCAGGTGTATCGCATCCCGTCGCTTCCCGTGCCGTCGACATCGGGGTCCATCTCTGCGGAGGAGTTATTGCACTTCGGCGCCGTACAGCTCTTCAGGGACCGGGCAGCCTCCGCCGACAACCGCTTTACCTTGACCGATGAATGCGCGCCACATGTTGCGGACATTTGCCGGCGACTCGATGGAATACCGCTTGCCATTGAACTTGCTGCAGCGCGAGTGAGCGTACTCTCACCTAATGAGCTCGCTCAGAAATTGGAAGAGCGTTTCCGCATACTCACTGCGGGGGATCGTACCGCTCTGCCGCGCCACCAGACGATGCGCGCACTGATTGACTGGAGCTACGACCTCCTCTCCGACGACGAGCGCATGGTCTTTCGAAGGCTTTCTATCTTTGCTGGGGGCTTCACCCTGGAAACTGCTGCAGCTGTGTGCGAAGCAAGCGAGGTGGATGAGATCGCGGTGTTCGATCTGCTCTCCTCGCTCGTCGACAAGTCCCTCGTGCAAGCGGACTTGATCGGTAGCGATACGCGCTATCGGCTCTTAGAATCGACGCGGCAGTACGCGCGGGAGAAACTCCGGGGCGCTGGAGAGGAAGAGACGACGGCGCACGCGCATGCACGCACGTTTCTTGGGCTGGCAGAGCAGCTCTTCGATGCCTGGGAGATCACACCGGATCGCGCCTGGCATGCGCACGCCGAGCCGGAACTGGAAAATTTTCGTGCGGCGCTATGCTGGGCGTTTGGCGCGCGCGGCGACGTTCTGCTCGGACAACAGCTCGCGGGACTGCTGCGCCGAGTTTGGAATTCGTTCGGTCCTGCGGAAGGGCTGCGCTGGGCGCACGCAGCGCAGCAGCGCGCCTCGGCGGACACACCGGACACGGTTCTCGCGCTGCTCGACCTCGCCGAAGCCGGGCTTTCCGGTGTGCTCGGTCAGTACACGGCAAGCCTAGCATCGGCGGCGCGCGCGTTGGCGCGCTACCGTGAGCTTGCCGATCCCCGTGGCGTCGCCGGGGCGCTTGGGCAGATGGGCCGGGCGCAGCTATTTCTAGGCGAGATTGCGGAGGGTGAGAAGCTGTTGGAGCAAGCCTTGGAGGCACATCGGTCGCTAGGCGCGCGGAGATCGGTCATGGTTGCGCTGGAGAGTTTGGCATATGCGCGACGGGCCGCCGGAGATCTCACCGGAGCGAAACCGCTTTATAGCAAGGCATCAGCAGCCGCGCGTGCCGTCGGCGCAGAGCGATACGCCGCAACGACACTTCTAAGTCTGGCCGAAGCGGAGTTTCAAGAGGGGGATGCGGCCGCGGCGCTGCCTCTCGTCACCGAAGGCCTTACGGCCCTTCGCGCGCTCCGCCTGACTCATCTTGTTTCGATTGCAGAAACCAACATCACAGCGTATCTGGTGGCGCTCCGCCGGTATGATGAGGCGCGCAACGCGGCAGCGGAAGCGCTCTCGGCCGCGCGCGACGCGCAATATTCTGCAGGTGTTGCCTGGACGCTACAACATTTTGCGGCAATTGCCGCACTGCGTCAGTACGACGATGCGCCGGTCATTGAAGACCGTCGCCGTGCTGCGCGCATCCTTGGGTACGTCGACGCGCAGGTTGCGAGACTTGTAGCCTTACGCGAATACACCGAACGGCAAGAGTACGATGTGATGGTTACCGCACTCCGCGATGCACTTGATAAGGGTGAGCTACAGAAGCTCCTGGCCGAGGGCAGCACCTGGAAAGAAGACCAAGCCGTTGCCGAAGCGATGTTGATTTGAAAAAACTTTTGACCGACGGACGCTCGACAGCGAACTCGTGCATAGCAAGCGCCTCCTCCTCTAACGGCCATCTAACGGATTACGCAAAAGTCGTCGGGATTCGAAGGGACTAGCCGGGACCCAAAAACCGGAAAACCCGTACAGGAAAGGACTCTCGGGTATTCGACGGGAGCGGCCGGGACCCCGATACACGGGTTCGATTCCCGTTGGCGCTACCACATTCGGTCTTATTTTATAGGGTTTTTTTGGTTATGACACCCAGCCGTCTTGGTCGCGACCAATCCCCCGAAGTATGCGTCGTTCGTTCTGTGCTGCGCGCTGCCACGAAACACGTCCAATGCGAATGCGGGAAGGGCCACAGTTCTGCGGCTTTGCGTAGTCTTTGGTTCCTTCGTGCGGAGGACGCCTTCACACGCTCAAGGCTACGGCGAACGGAGAGCCGTCCGGCTGTGAGGTCAACGTCGGACCAGCGGAGACCGAGCAGTTCGCCGCGCCGCAAGCCGGTTGCGATCGCTATGGCGCATCCGGTCTCGAAAATCTGCTTCAGACATATCGCTTATCATGGCACTTCAAATTTGCACCACAAAAACATTTTCGCGGTGGGGGCAACAGACAGAGTGAGTAACGTGCGATGTGACCCCTCGTTTGGGGGAATGGAATGCTCACTGCACGCTTGCGCGCGGGCACGCTGGCGGGGAGGGGTAGGCTTGCGAGCGGGAGTGAGTTATCTTGCAGGTGGTAAGGCTAAGAAAATCATACTGCCATCCGGTGCACGCGACTCGTGGGGCTGCGCGCTCCTCGGGTCGGCGCAGTAAGATTGAGGCTTAGCTTTATGCGAAATTTTACTTCCCTCGCCCTCGTTGCAGCCGTGTTAACGCTCTTCGCCTGCTCAAACGGTGCTCACAATCCAGTCTCGATGATCCCGGGTGCCGACCTACGGCATTCGGCGGAACGATCGCGCCCGAGTGTCGCGTACGCAGTGATCCACAGCTTTGGCGGTTCCGGCGACGGCGCACGTCCGGATGCGGGCCTGATCGACATGGACGGCACGTTCTACGGCACCACATCCGAAGGGGGCGAGTACGACCGGGGGACGGTCTTCTCGCTGACGCCGTCCGGCGCGGAATCCGTGCTCCACAGCTTTGGCGGTTCCGGGGACGGCACGTATCCGGATGCGGTCCTCATTAACGTCCGCCGTACGCTCTACGGCACAACGGTAAGTGGCGGCACACTCAACTATGGCACCGTCTTCTCGATCACGCCGTCCGGCCGGGAGACCGTGCTCCACAACTTTGTTGGCGGTTCGGACGACGGCGACGGTCCGCTTGCGGGCCTCGTCCGCGTCGGCGGTAGGCTCTATGGCACAACCTACCGCGGCGGCATCGCTTCCATCTTCGGCTGGGGCACGGTCTTCTCGATCACGCCGTCCGGCACGTTCGCGCTGCTCCACCGGTTTCGGTCCGGTTCGGAGGACGGCGCTAATCCGTTTGCGGGCCTTATCAACGTCCGCGGTACGCTCTTTGGCACGACAAGTCGTGGCGGTGCGAACGACAAAGGCACGGCCTTTGGGATCACGACGGTCGGCACGTTGTTCACCGTGCTCCACAGCTTTGGGCGGGAAGACGGCACACACCCGCATGCGGGCCTCATCAAGGTCGGGAAGACGCTCTACGGCACAACAAACGAGGGCGGCGTACACGCCGGGGGCACGGTCTTTGCGATCACGTTACGCACGCTGCACACGACCACGCTCTACAACTTCGGCGGTTCCGGGGACGGCGCACGTCCGGAGGCGGACCTGATCGACATAGACGGCACGTTCTACGGCACTACATCCGAAGGGGGCGAGTACGACGGGGGGACGGTCTTCTCGCTGACGCCGTCCGGCGTGGAATCCGTGCTCCACAGCTTTGGCGGTTCCGGGGACGGCGCACGTCCGAATGCGGGCCTCATCAGCATCGGCGGCACGCTCTACGGCGCAACAACTCGCGGCGGAACGAACGACAAAGGCATAGTCTTCTCCCTAACGCCGACTCGGACTTGACTGTTTCTCGACGCTATTAGCAGCATCGCAGCTGCGGAAGCGCGGCACCGATCGCGTGGCGCATTGCAGCGAAAGACAATGTATAACCGGCACGGGGCTGAGTAGGAAAGGCGTTCGATTTTGTGGCGCCCGGTACGTCCCCGTCGAGATCAACAATGCAAGGAGCACCGCTGGCACGGAGGGTTTTACAGGTCCGGTCACCGCTGCTGCCTTGATTCAACTAATCGATAACGGCTACGTTAATACGGCACGCCCGTCTGGCGACACGGGATGGCGGGCTGGGTCTCGGTGGAGCGATTGGCTGAGGTCGCTAAGTTCTTTATAAGGAGCATCTCCGTGACCAGGGCGGTTCATCTCGCGGACAGGTGTATCCGAGAAGGCACGCCGTAAATACCTCCGACTTGGGTGACGCTTGGGTGACGAGCAATAGGGAGCTAAACATCGGTGGCTAACGCGTTCGGCTGCTATCGCGGGCCGCGTTTGCTCGTACGCCACCCGGCCCTGGCTAAGTACCGCGAGCAGTCGGGGAAAACGTTTGCAGGTCATTGAAATCGCCCACACCTTCTGGTAGAGCGCAAGTTCACTTTATTCCTCGTAAAACGGAGCAAGCTCGCATGGAACAAGATCCGACAGTAACCGATCCGCAACTGTACAAAGTTCTCTTCGAGAACGACCGCGTGCGCGTGCTGCGATACACAGATAGGCCTGGTGACAGAACTAAGCCTCACCACCATCCCGATAGCGTTCTCATCACTCTCAGTCATTTCCGGCGGAGGCTGACTGTCGGAGACCGCACTGTAGACGTCGAAAAATCGCCTCACGAAGTCGTCTGGAACTCTGCCCAATCGCACGTCGGCGAGAACACGGGTACGACCGACACAGATGTCATCTTCGTCGAACTTAAGTGAGATCGCTCGGAATCTTCTTACCTGACTCGGGTAGACCGCTGCGCGTCACGCGATTCGGAGCTTTGGGTACGCACGGAGCGCTCCGATGCCGACCGGCCGTTCAAAACTACTGACGTGCAGCCCCAAACGCTCGTTCGGGCCGCCCGCTGAAAAGCCTGAAGCGCGCCTATAACTTCTTGTTCAAGCAAGAACAAGGCGGAGTTCTTTATGGTGCCGTGCCGGCGCCGATCCTTTGGCGGCGGGAAGGAGTCGAGCTCCGATATCCTACGGCTCGGGCTGGGAGCGACTCGGCGAGCGGCGAAACGGCCGGTAATGCTCCCAACCGGGACGGTGACCTTTCTTTTCTCCGATATCGAAGGTTCCACGCAGCGCTGGGAGTCACACCGCGAGGCGATGGATGCCGCGCTAAAACGCCACGACGCGCATCTGCGCGCCGCGATAGAAGGGCACGGCGGTCATGTCTTCAAGACCGTCGGCGACGCCTTTTGCAGCGTCTTTGGACGCGCATCCGATGGGATTGCTGCTTGTGTCGACGCGCAGCGCTCGCTCGGCGCCGAAGACTTCTCGGCAGTTGGAGGCTTGCGAGTGCGCTGTGCGCTGCATACGGGCGAAGCGGTCGAGCGAGACGGTGATTACTTTGGGCCGGCCGTTAACCGCGTCGCAAGGCTCATGTCCATCGGCTACGGCGGCCAAATACTGGTGTCGGGCGTTACGAGAGATATCGCGCATAGCGTCTTGCCCGCCGGTACCGTGCTTGTCGATCTCGGCTCGCACCGGCTCAAGGACCTTACCGAGGCCGAGCACGTATGGCAGCTCAACGTCGCCGGTTTGCAGGCCGAGTTTGCACCGCTGCGCTCGCTCGATGCGTTGCTCAATAACCTTCCGATTTCGCTAACCACATTCGTCGGCCGCAAGTGCGACGTCGCAGCGGTCGAAGAGCTGCTCGGCCGCCACCGTCTGCTCACGCTCGTCGGTTCCGGCGGCCTCGGCAAGACGCGCCTTGCCTTGCAAGTCGCTGCGGAGCTGCTCGATCGATTTCCCGACGGCGTCTGGTTCGCCGACTTAGCGCCAATCACCGATCCAGAGCTGGTTTCCAGCGTCGTCGCTCGGTCGCTGGGAATGAGCCAGGAAAGCCGCAGCCTCGACGAGGCGATTCCGCAGTGGCTCAAACGTAAGAAGCTCCTGCTGATTCTCGACAATTGCGAGCACGTCTTGGAGACCACGGCGACGCTCGCGTCCTCGATCGTTCGTGCTGCCTCGAGCGTCTCGATATTGGCCACGTCACGCCAGGCACTGGATATCGCGGGCGAGGTCGTGCATCGGCTTCCGGCGCTTTCGGTGCCTGCCGAAACCGCCGGTTTGAAGACTGACGAAGCGCTGCGATACGGTGCGGTTGCACTCTTTGCCGATCGAGCCTATCGCGCCGACACGCGCTTTGCGGTCACCGATGACAACGCGCCCGTCATCGCCGATATCTGCCGCCGCCTCGACGGCATCCCGCTTGCGATCGAGCTCGCCGCGGCGCGCGTGAAAGCGCTCTCCATTCCGCAGCTCGCGAAACGGCTCGACGAACGCTTTAGAATTCTCACCGGCGGCAGTCGCGACGCTCTGCCGCGTCAGAAAACCTTGAGCGCGCTTATCGATTGGAGCTACGATTTGCTCGCGGCGCCGGAGCAACTGTTGTTCGCGCGGTTGGGCATCTTCGCAGGCGGCTTCGGCCTGGATGCCGCAGCGAGCGTCTGCGCCGGCACGGAGCTCGACGAGCTCGACATCTTGGATTTGCTCGCGTCGCTGACCGACAAGTCGCTGGTCGTCTCCGACACCAGCGGTGATCAGGACCGATACCGCCTGCTCGAGTCTACCGCCGCCTACGCGTTCGAAAAGCTGCGCGCGTTAGACGAGCACGAGGGTCGCAGTCGCCGCCACGCCGAGTATTTCCGCGACCAGGCTGCGGCAGCCGAGGAACGCCGCGGCATAGGATCGGCGTTTGCGTGGCTCGCCGGGGTGGAGCTGGAGCTCGACAACTATCGGGCGGCACTTGAGTGGACGCTCACGCAAAACAGCGATGCCGTAATGGGCGGAGCAATAACCGGCGCGTTGCTCGGGTTCTGGGCCGACGGCGGTCTGACGGCCGAAGGGCGTTATTGGATCGGGCTTGCACTCGAACGACTGAGTGAAGCCGAGCAGCCGCGAATCGTGGCACGTCTGCACTTCGCACTCGGCGTTCTTTCATCCGGAAAGCGGAGATACGATGAAGCGCAGCGTGCGCTGAAGCTGTACGAATCCTTGGGCGATGCCGGCCGAGCGGCTCGAGCGCGGCGGACCCTTGCGTTCGCTCTCTATCAGATGGGTGGGCGACTCGACGAGGCAACGACGGCCATCGTGCAGGCGCTTGCGACGTCGCGTGAGTGTGGGGACAAGTCGAACGTGGCAGATTGTCTCAACGTGTACGCGTCGCTCGAGTTTAGTCGCGGCGACCTATCCAGGGCTGAAGACCTCTACTTTCAGGCGCTCGCAGCGTACAGGGCACTTGAGGATGAGGCGGGTACGGCGATCGCGCTGGGCAACATTGCCGAGCTGGAATTCGCGGACGGTCAGGCGGAGCGGGCGTTGGGTTACGTAACCGAAGCTCTCGAGCTCGCATCTCGCGGGAAGAATGCGGAAAGCATCGCAACGTACCACGCCAACAGCGCCGCATATCGCATCGCGCTCGGAGACCTCGGCGGAGCACGTAAAGAAGCTCGGGAGGGATTGAGCCTTGCGCGACAGGCAGAGATCCAAATGGCGGTCGTTATTTTGCTCGAGCATCTGGCCGTACTTTCGTCACTTAATGGCGACAGGCGATCCGCGGCGCGGCTGCTCGGTTACGTGAACGTGCAATGCAGAGAGCTTGGACTGGAACGCGCATCCACGGAGCAACAGGGCCACGACAAGCTCGTCGAGACTATGCGCGAAACACTGAGCGAACACGAGATTGCAAAACTCGAGGCAGAAGGCGCTGCGTGGACCGAAGATCAGGCGGTCGAAGAGGCGCTGAAAGTCTAGGCGATGCCGCGCGAGTACGGTTTGAGGCGACAAGAGGCCGCCGAATCGGCGCCGCCGGTCACGGCTGAGCAAGCCGTATTTCGGGAATGAGTCTCCCTCCTAACCGTTAGGTGCAGTTCAGGCAGCTGATGACGAGGCCCGTCGAGCATTAGTCAATTACCCACCTGCCGCTCGTCAACGGAGCCGCAAAAAGGGCAAAGCCCGCGAGCTCGCCCCTCTGTCCTCTCACAACTATCTAACGGATTCCTCAAAACTCGTCGGGATTCGAAGGGACCAGACGACACTCGAAAACCCGAGCCCCCGGACAAGAAAGGACTCGCAGGTATTCGACGGGAGCAGCCGGGACCCCAATTCGCGGGTTCGATTCCCGTTGGCGCAACATTAAAAGTTCGGATCGGCGGGCTGTCTTCATATCGCGATCGCATATTCCATGGCTGCGTGCATCAAAAAACGCTCAAAGGTTGCCGCCGCGCTCGTTTCGGACAAGTAGCTTCGATACGGCACGGTGAATATCGCCCATATATGCTGAGAGTCGCTCGTTTTGTTTGCGCCCTGCTGACGGCTCTGATGGTTCCGCTGCCCATGGAAGGCGCGGACGCCGTGCCGCTTCAACCGGCTCATCCCACCCCCATCGATTGGAACCTCACGCCTGAGCAGATTACGTCGACGTGCACCGCACAGATCGCGGCGTTTGATGCCGCCGTCAAGCGGGTCATGGCAATCCCCGGCCGGCGAACGTTCCAGAATACACTGCTTCCGCTCGAAAATGCGGAATCCGATTTGAACGACCGCCTGGTCGCTCAGGGCTTCCTCTTCAATATGGCCATTGACAAGCCCGTTCGTGACGCTTCGGATCGCTGCAACATCGCTCAGAGCAATTACTTTGCGGCGTTCGGCGCGCGGCCGGACGTCTATCGCGCGTTGGTGGATGTCCAGCACAGCGGCACCGCGCGTACCGATGCCGACAAGAAGCTTTTAGAGTACTATCTAGTAAGCGCGCGCCAGTCGGGCGCCGGCCTGTCGGCAGAGAAGCGTAAGTCGTTCATCGCACTCTCCAACGAGTTGACTGCGCTGGGCAGCAAGTGGCAGGAAACACTCAACAACGATGCCGCCACGCTCAACATCACGGCCGAACAAGTGCAGAGTTTGCCGCCGGATTTCGTAAAGACGATGGCGCACAATTCGGCCGGCACGTATACCGTTAAGGTGGCCGAAAGCACCGTCAGCCCGTTTTTGCAAAACGAACGTGATGCCGCCGCCCGTAAGGCATACTACGTCGCCTACAACAATCGTGCGGTGGCCAACGTAGCGGTGCTCGAAAGCGCTATCCGCGTTCGCTATCAGTTGGCCCGTCTGCTCGGATACGACTCTTGGGCCGCATATCGATTGGCCGATCGTATGGCGAAAACACCGGAACGCGTGTTGACTTTCGAACGTTCGCTGGATGCCAAGCTCATGCCGCAAGCAAAGCGCGACATCGCCGGATTGGCGCAGCTCAAAGCCCAGGATACCGGCGACGCCAATGCCAGCATCGATCCGTGGGACGTCGCTTATTACAGCAATCAGTTGGTCAAGACCAAGTATTCGGTCGATAACGAGGAAATACGGCAATACTTTCCGGTAGACGTCGTTGTCGACCGCATCATGAACTTATATCACGAGATCCTTGGTGTGACGTTCGTGAAAGTTCCCGATCCCAAGGCGTGGGCGCCGGACGTCATCAGCTACAACGTCTTCGACACGAAGAGCGGCAGGTTCATTGGCACGACGTACTTCGATCTCTATCCGCGGCCCGGGAAGTTTTCGCACTTTGCGAACTGGCCGCTGCTGCCCGCGCGCAAGCTGCCCGATGGAACGTACCGTCCGCCAGTTACGGCCATCTTGGGCAACTGGCCGCGCCCGGCTCCGGGTTCGCCCGCATTGCTTTCGCATCAAGACGTGGTCACGTTCTTCCATGAATTCGGGCACAACTTGGCGGCGCTGCTGGGGATCGCTCCATACGAAACGCTCAGCGGCGGGTTCCGTCAGGATTTTGTCGAGGCGCCTTCGCAGATGCTGGAAAACTTTATGTGGCAGCCGTCGATTCTCAAGGAAGTCAGTTCTAACGTGACGACCGGCTCACCGCTACCCGACGACCTGATCGCGAAAATGATTGCGGCACGTTACGTGGACGAGGCATACTTCACAACCGGCCAAATCAAACTAGGCATGGTCGACATGGCGTATCACTCGAGCGGGCCGAAGGTCGATACGACGGCCGTGTGGAGTCAGGTCTCTTCCGAGTACACTCCGCTCGCAATGGTTCCAGGAACGCATCCGCAAGCGTCGTTTGGCCATCTCTTCGGCTATGATGCCGGTTACTACAGCTACCTGTGGGCACTCGTCTACGCACAAGACATGTTTACGGCGTTCCAGAACGGCGGGCTGGAAAATCCGGCTGTCGGCCGACGATACCGCCAAACGATCTTGGAGCCGGCGCGCACGTACGAACCTGACGCCGAAGTGCGCTCCTTTCTTGGCAGGCCAATGAGCACCGATGCCTTTTACAAGCAGTTCGAGACGGCTCCCGAACCGACACCCACGCCTAAAGGTTGACATCAAATATGGCGGTCGGTCAGGCTCGGTGATGCACAATCGAACGGCCTCAGTGGCCCATTCACACATCGTCACGATGGGGCCGACAGGCCCTTCGGCCATTTGATTTCGTTAGAGAAAGCCTTCGTTAGCGCATCTGAGTTCCCGGCAGGCACGATCGTAAGATTGATCGCCGGCGCCAGTCCGCAAGCGGTGGTGGCGATGACGCGGGCGCCCGCGGCGAGCGCGTGCAGAAGCTGGCGCGGGCGATGTTCCACAAACGCTGGCAAGGCGACGATGCGCGCCAGGTCGAGCCCTTGACGGAAATTCGCCACGCGCGTCACGTCGAGCCCGCGCCAAAAATCGGGTCCTTCGGCGTCGCGATCGCCAATGACAACGATCGAGGAGTCGGTTCGCCGCGCCGCTTCGCGTATTTCGTATGCACCGCTGCGTCCTAGCGTCGCGCCCGCAAAGAGAACCCTGTTAGAGGTAGGCGCACGGTACGAAGGCACGGTTGGATCGACCCACGGCAGCAGCAGGGCGCGCGCACCGAACCGGCGCGCAATGTCGCGGTGCGGGGTAACGACGCGCCGGGCGCTGTCGAGCGCCTCACGTTCGGCCTTGACGATTCCGCGCGGAGCGCGGAAGTCCGAGAGAGTCGGACTATCCGGATGCCGGCGCGCCGCGTCATCGAGCACCTCGTGTAACGTATTCATTGGCAATGACGTCATCAGCACGTCGAAGGTGCACCCGGCGAGGTAACCGGTGCGCCACAGGTACGGCAGCAGGTTCTGCATCACGACGACGTGCTCGATGCGTGAAGGCAAATGGCGTGCAAATCGATGGGCGAGCCGTTCGGCATCGAGCAGCATTGCTCGTTGACGCGCCGCCCCGTGCGATGCAAGGCGGCGCGAACGTCCCGCGCGAACGAGCGTTTCGAGCGGCGCCTGCTTCACGCCGCCGAATCCCGCGAGCGCCCACGCGTACTGGGGAAGATTAAAACGTTTTCCATCGATCGGAACGAACGCCAAGTCGCTTGTCGTTGCTTGCGTCGCGATGAACGCATCGTATTCGGGCCAATAGCCGTCGAGTAGGAATGCTGCCTGTGCAGAGTTCGCGCCGTGTATTTTGCGATGCCGTGTGCACGCGACTCGATCGCAGCTGATGCACGACGGCGGCGCGGCTGCGATGGCGACGTCGACAACCGATCGCAATGGCTGGGATACGGCCGCAGTCACTGGCGCAAAAAACTGCACGATTAGGCGATCGTCTTGGAGCCGGCAGCGGATCGTGAGCTCGTGCCTTGCGCTAAAGCGCAGATCGACGTAGTTCCAAAAGACCGTCGCATCGCGGTCCCGCTCGGTCATCGAGCCAGGCACGAAATGCGAATGCGCGTGCCGTTCCACGATTTCGCAATCGGAATCGAGCGCGGCCGCATACAACGCGTTCGAGAGTTGGCAGAGGCCGCCGCCGACGGTAGGGATGATGCAGCCTTCGCGCAACTCGCGCCCTTCTACGTATCCGGCGCGGCGTGTGGCGCGCCCGATCTGTCGCCAAAAGCTGAACGTGCTGCCGGCCGGGACAACGGCGCCGTCGAGGCGGCGAAGCGCCAGGTACAAGTTGTGGATCTTGCCTTCGATGAGGCGTGCCTCGTGGGGATCGGTTTCGGCGACCGCGGAGCGGAGCGGCGTCGAAATCTCGGCCAGGAGCGCGCCACCGGAAGAACCGCCGGCCAGCGGCGCGTCGTGCGGCGGGCGTCGGTCGCGAAGCGCTTGGCGCGGAAAAACGCCGCCTTGAGCTCGAAGGCGAGCATCGCTCGTTTCGTAGGGGGCGCCGCATTCATCGTCGACATCCGCGTCTATGATAGCAAACCCGGCGTCCTGAAAGCGTCGCTGAGCAAGCCGTCGAACGATGGGGCCTCAAAGGAGCTGGGCCTGCATCGCGGTATGCGGCTACTAGGCCCGCGCCGATGCCGTGCGAAGCACCGGTGATTATCGTAACCTTTTCATCGACCACGCCGGTAGCCGACCGCCGAGCCCTAACCGGACGTGAAGTCCGGCTTACTGTGCCCAACCTCGATGATATAAGAGTCAGGATCACGGATGTAGCAGCGAATCTCGCCGTACTTGTCCTTTGGCTCCGTGATGAACTCGGCTCCTCGACTTTTCCATAATGCGTAGCACGCTTGAATATCCGCAACGCGGATATTCAAGAAGCTGCTGACCCTATCCGGGTCGGCGGGACGTTGAGCGTTACCGACGGCTTGTCCGGTGTAGGCCCGCCCCCGACGTTGACAATCAGCCAAGTATTCGCGAGCTGAATGTGCCCGGACGCACTCTTGCTGTCGCCTCTGCTCAGAATGCGGCCGCCGAAGACCTTTTCATAAAAATCAGCCGATCGGTCGATGTCGGCGACGGTGATAAAATGGGTGACCGTAAATCCCTCGTGCGGTGGCATTTGATAGCTTTTCTGCTCGACTTGTACTTCGTCCATGAACGACTCCATTTCAGATAGAGAGCACTTACACAATACCGCCCTTCGTTAACGTGGCCCGTGCACCCAGTTTGTCAAGGCGATTCGCCAGTTTGACGGAGCGTAAAGGATGGTCTCGAACGTACGTGTTAGCATCAGGTCGAATTCCGCGTCGATCTCGCCTCCGCCAACGGTACTGTCGTCGACGTGCAGCTTGCCCGCGAGATGGTTGGGCTGTTTCGTCGAAAGCCTGAATGCCTGCGCGTTGGTACCCCCGGAATATTGAACCAGTTCGCCGTGAAGCCTAAGTGCGTAGCCAAGATGCGTTGCGTCGCTAAAATCGATCATGGCCCCATCTTGTAGCGCACCGTCTGCACAAGATAAGCTTTTACACGCCCTGATCTTGGCACCGACGTCGACGCTCGACAAGTAAATGCGAAGAACGGTCTTGCTCGGATCCATTTCGTCTGGACCACGAACGAGCCACCCGTATTTGACTGCCGTCGAGTAAGTCTTGAAACTAACACTTCCGCTAGCTTTGTCGGCAGCAAGCGCGCCGGCCGATGCCGCGAACACTATCGACGCGAGCAGTGTGGCGCAGCGCGCGGCACTACGGGCAGCATTCATAAGTTTTAGCGCTGCGGCCAATACTCGATGCCGTAGTGCTTGAACTCGCTCCAGCGTGCTGCGAGCGACGGGCGTATGTTGCGGCAGATGACGATTGGACGATTACGTTCGTACGGCATCGCGTATGGCGAAGTTCCGTATCGCGAAGCGAGCGTGACCGAACTGCAAAGCGACGCCAGCGCAGATGGTTCGAAGCCGACGGCGATCACCACGGAGCCGTCGTAGCCACGTGGCCCCCAAAGGTAATACTGATTGTTGCCGCTGAGCGCTGGCGGTAGGCCTTTCCCAAAGATATCGATCGCGGCAGCCTCAGCGTAGGTCGATGCCAAAATGGCCGCCTTGTCGCGATTGGCGGGCGGCAACGCTGCGTAGACGTCGGCGGTGCGCTGCGCGACCTCTTCCCACCCGAACTCCAGCGAGAAAATGCATCCCAGCGGAGCTCCGATACATGCGTTCTCCATCGGTGGCGGACGAAAGTTCATCCGGTCGAGCGACTCGGCGAGTCGCGCGGGCGGATCCAGCGGCAGAACGAAGGGCAGCGCCAGTGCTCCATTTGCCGCAGTGAGTACCGCCCAGAGCGCGACGAACCAGCGCCAAAGGCGCGTGCACGCCACAGCACCTACGGCGAACACCGTCGGATAGGCACCGGCCAGATAATAGTCCTTGCCGTGCGTGGCGACCACCAGTACCGCAGTCACTACGAATGCGACCGAAAGAAACCGCGCTGGCGCCATTCGCTTCGACGCGAAGGGTGCGACGATTCCTGCGATCCATAACGGCGCGAGCAGGACGTTCACCAGGAAAAGCTGATCCAGCAAAAAGCGCAGCGGACTGCCGGTTAAGTTTCCCGCGTTGTCGTTGCGTACGAGCTCAAGGAATGGAAGCCCGTGCGCCAGCTGCCAGGCGGCGTTCGGAAGCGCGAGCAGCGCCACAATCGCCGCACCAATCCAAAAAGCTTTAGACCGCCAGACCGAACGATCGCTGAAGAGCATGAGGCCCAGCGCGATTCCCAATAGCCAAAGCACGATGCCGTATTTCGCTTCCATTGCGATGCCTGCGATCAGACCCGCCCACCAGAACGCGCGGGATTCCGCCAGCAGCACGCCGCGCGAAACGAAGTAGGCTACGGCGGTAAACGCCAGGGGCTCGAAGGTCGATGTCGACAGCGCCGCGCTCATCGCCGTTATCATCGGCGACGCAGCAGCAGCGATAGCGGCGAGCCAGGCGGCGCGCGCACTGCCGCCGAGCAACTGTGCAAGCGCTACGACCAGCGGTACGAGTGCCACGGCCGCGAGCACGGCGGGCAGGCGCAGCAGCCATGCGTTGGTGCCGCCGAGCTGGGTCGCCGCGGCGAGGAGCGGCACTAGCGGTGGCTGGTCGACGTAGCCGATCGCCGGGTGGCGGCCGCAGACGATAAAGTACAACTCGTTGGCAAAGAAGCCGTAGCGACCAGCACTCACCAAGTGCCCGGCGGCGACCGCCGTGGCCACGAGCGCTGCCGCGAGCCACATGGCACGGGTCATGCGCTCTTTACCAGACGTTCCCATGCGACCGAACGCGACTCCCATACGGACAGCATTTTATTGACGAGTCACGTTCATTTTGCCTGTTCGAGGTTGCGGTTATGGCCACTACCGAAGCGTCGGCGCTATTGAAAATCCGTGTACCCTCATGACCGGAACGGTTGACGAGCGAACGTCCTCAACCCGAGCATCGGCTGGCGGATTGGCGAGTACGTCTTCGATGAAGGCGTTGACGACCTCCGGTTCGCCCTCCGCCTCGATTTCCACGATGCGCCCTCCCGCATTGCGAACGAACCCATGCACGTCGTATTTTGATGCGATCCGTCGGACGGTTTCGCGAAAAAAGACGCCTTGGACCCGCCCCCGGATCTCGACGTTCTTGCGCTCCCGCATCACGCCACCCCCACTACCGCCCTTTAAATACGTGCATCACACCCGGTAATAGGTAATCTTCCGAAACAAGATATCCCTCGGGCGAATCCCCTGCTCCGCATGGTCCGCGTCGTCTCCGGAATCGAACTCTTTGATCCAATTTCCAAAGCGATCAAATTCGTATTCGCTGATCGTAGTCTGCGACCGCCCATCGCCGAAGTGAAAGACTTGCCGGACGATATGTCCGTTCGGGTCGCGCGAGAAGGCGGTAAACCCGTCGGGCTTACCCGCTGCGTCGAGCGAATCAACGCGGATCACTCGGTCGCTGCCATCATAAGAATAGAGCGAATGCTCAACAAAATCACTCTTCTCGCTCGCCGTTCGCGACTCGGCCAGCCGCCCCTTTTCGTCGTAACGTTCACTCACCGTGCGGTCGCCCATATTTGAGTGTACGATAACTGTAGTGGCGTCGACGCGCTCGAAATGCTGGTCGTCGACGAAATCGCCCTTGTATTCTTTGCTCGCGACCAAGTTGCAGGCGCGGTCGTACGTTACGTCGGCAACCAGCACTTGCGACGTATCGGGCTTGCCGTCGGCGCCGGTTTGAAGAGTTTGCATCGTCGTTACCACGGTGTGCACAGGACCGACGAACTCGTCGCGGGCGCAATCACTCTGATGCGCTTGTGCCGATACACTGACCGCTGCCGTCAGCAAGACGACCGCAACGTTCGCAACATTCATGGACCGTTTGGTCCCGCGCTTGCGTTCCACCACGTCTTACGCATCTACTAAATTTTCTCGAACGGCGCAGCCAAGTCCCGCGAGTCTCGTAGCGTTGTTTATGGGCCAGCTCGTCTGCCTGCGTATACTTCGAATATAAGAGGTCCGATCGCCTGAATGCCAAGTAAGGGCTCGACCTCTAACATTTTCTAATGGAGCGGTCGTAGATGATAGGGACGGATCGGGAGCTGACGGTATCCACGTCGTGACGTGCCGATCTACCAGTGGCCTGCGCTTTGACCGCCATCTACATGGGAAATTTCCCCAGTTACGTACGGAGCGTTTTCCAGATACATCACGGCAGAGACGACGTCTTGGATCTCTCCAATTCGTCCGAGCGGAATCTGCGATTCAAGTCCGGCGTACGATGCCTCCGGATGCGTCCTGATGATTATAGGTGAGACCGCATTCACCCGGATGCCACGCGACGCATACTCGATCGCGAGTGCCCTTGTCACTGAGTTCAAGCCGCCTTTAGCCAACGATGCTAACGCCGCCGGAACACCTTTGACAGGTTGTTCGGCTACCGTCGCCGTGATGTTCACGATATGACCCCACCCTTGGGCCTCCATCACGCGCAGCGCGCGCTGCGTAATGTGGAAAAACCCGGCGAGGTTCGTTGAGAGCATCAAGTCGTAGTCCGCTAGGGTGTACTGTGTGAATGGTTTCGAAACATAGGCTCCCGCATTATTAACGAGTGTGTCGAGCCGGCCGAATCGATCAACGCCCTCACTCATAATGAGGTCGGCGGTCTTAGGGTTACTGATGTCGCCGGCAACGCTCAGCACATTCGCGTCCGTGCTGTGCTCGATCGAGAGGGCGCTGGCAACCACCTTGAAGCCGGCATCGCGGTATGCGGCTACTAGGCCCGCGCCGATACCGTGCGAAGCACCGGTAGTTATCGCAACCTTTTCATCGATCACGCCAGTAGCCGAGCGGGCCGAGCCTTAACCGTACGTGAAATCCGGCTTGCTTTGCCCCACCTCTATAATATAGCCGTCAGGATCGCGGATGTAGCAGCGCGTCTCACCATACTTGTCCAGAGGTTCGGTGAGAAACGTCG
>JBAUZB010000013.1:0-4138 GCA_049585095.1 Candidatus Tumulicola sp. | reverse complement strand
CGTATTCGCCGCGGCGCGCCCGCTCGCACGCGCCTGCGTACAGCGTCGACGCCTCGGCGGCCGATTCGAGTGGTTCCGCCGAAGCGTTGCGCGCCCGCCGTTCCACGACCAGCGCGGTCAACAACCGAAACGAAACGATCGCGATTAGGAGCGCCACCGCACCGATCAAGACGTCGCCGATTACCACCGCACCGGCACGTCCGAGGTGCGTGCGGCCGGCCGTGGCTTGCCAAAGTTCGGCCCAGCGATCCTGCAGCCAGGTCCACGCCCGCATCCACAACGGAACTTCCACCGGCGACGGCGGCTT
Organism: Candidatus Tumulicola sp.; assembly: GCA_049585095.1. Lineage (GTDB taxonomy): Bacteria > Vulcanimicrobiota > Vulcanimicrobiia > Vulcanimicrobiales > Vulcanimicrobiaceae > Tumulicola. The sequence continues at coordinate 3,831 of JBAUZB010000013.1, read as the reverse complement.
CACCGAAAGGTGATAGCGTCCGGGCGTTGCGAGTTCGCGATCCGCAAGCGTGCGCAGATTCGCCGGTGGAACCGCAAGCGGCGCGGTCGTTTCCAGGAGGCGAGTGGACTGATGGCTCGCCGCAGCCCACCGAGCGATCAGCGCTTCGCGCCCGAGGTTCACGCCGGAGCGACGGCGGATGCGGGGTTGAGTCGCTCGAGTTCGGCTTCGAGGTCGAAGCCTTCGCGCCGTATGCGGACGTCGAAATAGTACACTGCGATCAGCACGATTGAAAACGGCGCAAACGCCGCCCGGAGCAGCGAACCGAGAACGACTTCGACCGCAATAGCGTGAACCAGAATCGCTGCGAAGGCCACCACCGAGATCACGATCGAGCTTCCGGCGATCACCGCAAGAGCGGCCAATGCGAACAGCAGCGCACGCCAAAACTCTCCGCGGTTGAAAACGCGCGTGAAACCCGAGGCAATCGCCGCCACCGTCCCGCGCTTTTCGATCACGACGGCGTTCATCGCGAAGGTCAACGCGATGAAGATCGGCGCCAGCACCAGCAGCGCGGCCAGCGTCGCGACCGCTGCCGCGAAAAATCCCACGATCCCGAGCGGTAACCAGGCTTGAGCGAAGATGGTAGCCAGCAGCATCGAGCTGAAGAGCACAGCGATAAAGGCGACGTACCACGCGATGAAGATGCCGAACTGAACGAGCAAGGTTCCGAGGATCGCCGCCCAGCGTGGAAGCACCGCCTGATAGCAGGCGCCGAATTCGACCGGCCGGCCACTATAGAGCCGCGCGACGCCGATCGCGACGGCATTGAGTGCGAACGGCCAGAGCGCGTAGAAAATGAGCCCCGTTAACACGAGCGCCGCAATTTGCGCGGGCGATCCGAAGAGATTCGCCATTGCGGGCGGTGGCGAATTCGGATGCTGCAACACCCGCAACACCTCGTAGAGCTGCGCCGACTGGCTGGAGTCTAGAACGTATTGCACCACCGCGAGCGGCACGATCAACACCAGAACGATCGCGAAGAACGGCCAAAAACTACGAACGTATAGCGTAATCGCTCGGTCGAAGATCTCCCCGAAGCCCAGAGGGCGCAACTCCATCGCGGCGCGCTTCTGGCAGGGCCTCGGAAAAACCCCCGGGTATCAGCGTCCGATGAACCTCGGAACGGTGGCGGCGATCTGGCGCTATCCGGTCAAGAGTCTGCGCGGTGAGTCGCTCGACGGTACGGAGGTCGCAGAATCCGGCATTCCCGGCGATCGCGTTCGCGCGCTCGTCGTAAAAAGCGGCCACGCGCGCGCGGGCAAGACGTATCGCGGCAAGGAGCACGATCGGCTGCACCTGACGTCGAGCGTCGAGACGGCCGTCGAACTTGGCGCGACGCGCGGGGTTTTCCTCGAGCGTCGCGGCGGCGAACGGTTCTTCGACGATGCGCCGATTTCGCTACTGCTCGACCACTGGCTCGACGAACTGAGCGACCCGCTGGGCTACACAGTCGAGCCCGAACGTTTTCGGCCGAACTTCTTCGTGCGTGCTCGGCCCGATTTCACCGCCGGTGAAGCGTCGCTCCAAGGAGCCGAAGTGCGACTCGGCGAGGCAACGTTGCGCGTGCGGTATCCGATCGAGCGTTGCGTTACCATCACGTATGACCCGTTCGGGGGTGCCTCGGATCCGCGAATCTTGCGACTCGTCGCCGAACGCCGCAACGGTTGGATGGGAGTCTATTGCGACGTTGCGCGCCCCGGAAGAGTGCGCACGGGTGATTCGCTCGTCCTATTTCCTTCGGCATAGGGTACCTAGGCATTAGTGCGAGCGCAGCGCGGGTTCAGCCTCGTCGAAGTGATGATCGCCGCGGCCATCGCGCTCGTAGTCGGATGGGAACTTCTCGCCCTGACGCACGCCACGATTTTCGGCGCCGCACGCCTCGACCAACGGCTGCGCGCCCGAACCGGCGCGGATCGGCTCGAGGAGCGCCTGACGAGCGACGCGGCAAGCGCGTGGTCGATCTTCGTTCCGACCCAAGACGTGAACGGCGCCGGCAACGGCGACGGTCACGAAGTCGATTTCGCAACCGAAGACCGCTCGCATCGCTCGTACTGGTGGGCTTACACTTTCGATCCACCGGCGAAGCGCGTTACGCGATATGCCTACTCACCTGGATCCGCGCCGGTCTCGGGCGAGACCTACGCTGACATCGACGGATTGACGGCGCACACGCATCCGATAACCGATCTCTCGCGGCCCTCAAGCGGCGCGTACGATCCACTGTTCGCGCAGACGACGGTATCCGCAGTCGACGTCGATTTTGGATGGAACCCCGACGCGGCCGGGGGAAACCACCTCGTAAGCGTTCGCTTGACCGGCGGCGGCGTCGATCGCACCACGTTGCTCGCGAGCGCCACCGCGCCGAGTCACTTCACGGTGCTCGTCAAGTACACGCCGGCGCCCACGGGAACCTAGCGTCGGCGAGTGGTGCTCGGGTTCATCGCAGCGCCGTGCGGCCTTCGAGGGCCTTGGCGAGCGTTATTTCATCGGCGTAGTCGAGATCGCCGCCAATCGGCAAGCCGTATGCCAGCCGAGTTACGGCGGCGTCGAGCGGACCAATCAAGCGAGACAGATAGAGGGCTGTCGCCTCGCCTTCGGCGTTGGGGTTCGTGGCCAGAATGACTTCGCCCGGCGCTTCGCGACCGATCCGCTCGATCAGTTCCTTGACGCGCAACTGCGCCGGTCCGATGCCGTCCATCGGGGAGATCAAGCCGCCCAACACGTGGTAACGACCTTTGAACGCGCCGGTGCGCTCGACGGCGTACACGTCCTTCGCTTCGGCGACGACGCAAATGATTTGGCCGTCACGACGCTCGTCGCCGCAAATCGCGCACGGATCGGTTTCGGTAAGCGAAAAACAGATCGAGCAAAAGCGAACCCGGTCCTTGACCGCGAGTATCGCTTCCGCCAGCGTTTGTGCCTCATGGCGTGGCCGGTTGAGCAAATAGAAGACCAGCCGCGCCGCGGTCTTGGGGCCGACCGTCGGCAGCTTGCTGAATTCGTTGATGAGGGCCGCGACCGGCCCCGCGACGGCACTGCTGCTAGGCATGCAAGAAAGGTTAGGTGAGGCCCGGGATGCGCATTCCGCCGGTAACCGACGTCATGCGCTTCTGAGATGCTTCGCTCGATTTCGCAAGGGCGTCGTTGATGGCGACCATTACCAAGTCTTCGAGGGTCTCGACGTCGTCGGAATCGATCGCTTCTTTGGCGATGTGCACGCTCTTGACGCGTTGGTCGCATGTCGCTTCGATGCTCACCAAGCCTCCGGCCGCGGATCCGGTAACGGTCGTATTTGCAAGCTCTTCCTGAGCTTTGCTCATCTCGGCCTGCATCTTCTTGACCTGGGCCATGAGCTGCGCTTGATTCATCGTTCTCGTATCCGTTCGCTGGCGTAGTTAAAAAGTGCATCCGGATCGCCGGGGTCACTTCCGCCGGCCGTCACCGATGCCGCGCCGCCCGGCGCCGCGCCTTTCGGCCGCTGCACCCCGTCGGTGCGCACGGCGACGTTCAAGGAGCTTCCGAGCACGTCGGCGGCGGCCGCCTCGATGAGCCCGATCCGTTCGCGCACGATCGCAGCATCGACGTCGTTTCGCGCAACCAGGACGATTACGTCGCCGTTGACTTCGGCGACGGTAACGCCCGAAAGCGGCCCCCGCAGCGGTTGGTGCTCGCTTTCGACTTTGCTCCGAACGCTCTGCCACGCAGCTCGCACCCTCTGAAGCGAAAGCTTTCCCGGCGCCGGCGCCGTGGCTCGGGGCGGATCGACCGGGACCGCCGCGATCGGCGAGT
>JBAUZB010000012.1:0-1549 GCA_049585095.1 Candidatus Tumulicola sp. | reverse complement strand
TTGTTGCTGGACGAGAATGGCATGCCGAAAGGCAACGACTGGGCGCACGGGTTCATGCGGGGCACCATGATGTGTCACGACGGCTGGGCTGAACTTGCTAACGACGAGGCGGAGGCCGGATGCTTGGTTCTGATCTTCATGCTTCACTATGAACACGACCCAGACCCGGAACTTCGCCCCAAGCCGATCAGCCCCGAGGTGCGGCAAGATGTGATCCAGCACATGTCCGCTGGGCTGCTGATCGCGTACCGCCATTTTCGGGAGCGCCGTGAAGCCGAAGTAAGCGCGCGAACCGCGGCCACTGACCGGCGCACCACTCCCAAAGTCGGGCGCAACGATCCCTGTGCCTGCGGGTCAGGAAAGAAGTACAAGAAGTGCTGCGGTGCGGCGACGGTGAACTGATTGCGCTCTCCTAATTCTTTCCAGTAGGTGAAAATCCCGCCGTGTCTCTCCAAAAAGCGGGAAGACAAGAACAGGGCGTTTCCGTGAGTGGAATACCCCTCACACACACTTGACTTTATAGGTACCCGCGCTGTAATCTCCGCGCTGTTTCGAAGTGCGATTACATTCTTCCTGTCAAGATCAGTTCACTTCAACTTAGGAGCCTACCACCATGAAAAGAATCGCGGGGTTGCTGTTGGGATCAATGTTTCTGTTCGGAGGTCTTAGCATTGTTGCGGCGCAGGATAATGCAGATGGAGCGATGCCGCCGCCAAAGGTGCTGGTCATTTACCGGGAATTCCTGAAGCCAGGCCGCGCCGGCACCGTGCACGAAAAGAGCGAACGAGCGTTTGTTGAGGCGTTTACCAAGGCCAAGTGGCCTACCCGTTACATCGCGGCGGATTCCCAGTCCGGCAAGCCCCGCACTTTATTCTTGGTTGGATATGATTCATTCGATGCGTGGGAGAAAGACAATAAAGCGATCGCGAAGAATACGGCGCTGTCCTCCACGTTCGATCGCGCTTCCATGACGGACGGTGATCTGCAAAGCGATGCTGATGCGGGCATTTTCACCCTTAGCGATGAATACAGCTTGCGTTCTTCGGTTGATATTGCACATATGCGGTATTTCGAAATTTCCGGGTATCAGATCCGGCCCGGTCATCACAAGGACTGGGACGATGCGGTAAAGCTGGTGAAGGAAGCTTACGAAAAGGTCCCTGGCGCGCACTGGGCAACGTATGAAAGAGTTTTCGGCGGAGGCACTACCTACCTGGTGTTCACTCCGTTGAAGTTCGCTTCGGAAATTGACCAGGAATCGGACCAAAACAAGCAATTCGTAGCGGCTATGGGTGAAGAGGGCATGGCAAAGCTGCGCGAACTCGAAGCCTCAGGGATTGAGTCCACTCAAACGAACCTATTCATGTTTAATCCGCGGATGAGTTATCCGAGAGATGAGTGGATAAAAGCCGATCCGGATTTCTGGAAATCAAAAGCGGGAATGACCGGAGCCATGCACAAGAAGCCTGCCGAAAAGCAACCCGATGCTCAATAAGTCAACGGGTGCGGTTTCGCTGAATTACCAGATTTAATTCGGTGCAACGTTCGC
>JBAUZB010000011.1:0-6612 GCA_049585095.1 Candidatus Tumulicola sp. | reverse complement strand
GGTTTGCCAGTCTCCCCGCCGCCGGATACCACACGTTCAAGGCCTTGTCGAGCCGCGAAGTACTGACGAGCATCCGCAGGTTGGCGATCGAGCATACGTTCCCGTAGATGTCTCCCGGCTCTAGATTGTCGTCGTCGGTAGCCGGCTCAAGCAACACCACGCGATACGAGACGCTGGGTGGCGCCGCAAAACTTCGTGAGGCAATGTCGGCCTGCACGTCGTTGAGTGCCGAACAGATCACCTTCGAACCGAAGCTGTGGCCGAGTAGAAAGAGCCGCAACGGCAGCGGTGACGCGGAGCGATTCGACAAGATCAACCGCAGCATGGCGTAAAGCGCGTTTTTTCCGACTGCGTCGGCGCGGTGCTCCATCGTGTAAAAGGTAAAGAGCTGCAGCGCGTTGAGATCGTTGCTCGGATCTTCGGTAATTTCCGACGGCCAATGAATGCCGATTCCAAGTGAGTTGCGCGGCGGATCGACCAACGGCGACGGATGCACCGCGCTTGCCAACAGAATCTGTCTGGCGAGATCGATGGAAAATCGATTGTACTCGTCGAGTGCCAGATACGCATCGGTCGACCAGCCGTGCGAATAGACGTAGACGTCTTCGAACGCAAAGGGCTGGTCGGCAATCGCTTCGGCGACCACGCCGTTCATCGCCGGATCGAAGATTATTCCGTTTTCATTGATTGGAACCGTAATGGTATGCGACATTCGACACCTTCTTCAAAGAAGTCGCAGACGGCGCGCCCATTCGAGAATACCAGTACCTCGCAACGAGCGTCAAGCGTGGTATAATACGGTGGTACCTGCGCCGGTGTGGGAGGCCGCAGGTCCGGAAGGAGGAGAATCCCATGGCCTTCAATCCGCTTTCATCCTTCAATCAGAGCGCCGCTGCGAATCCAGACGTCACGGCCAAAGCCGAGGTGCTATACCGCGCGCTGCCGTCGCTGCCGGCAACCTCGATCACCCGAGGTTATTTTCACTGGGCCGTCGCCCCGTTCGGCTGCGTTTTCACCGATTACAACGGCATGGCCGATTACGAGAACGGCAATTGGGTGGTGAAGATCACCCATAATCCTGCGGACAATGCGTTCGGCATCAATGGCAACTCGCCGGCGGCACACACGTGGCACCGCTACGACGGAGCGATCGGCGTTGCGCTTGCCGGAATGACCGGCGCAACCCAAGAGGACTTCGGGCCGGATTCGGTCACCATGGCGGGGTTGGAACATCTTTGCGCGGCGATGGCGGCGTTCGCGCTGAAATACGACCTCGACGCCTCGGGCACGGTGGCCGCAGGCACCACGCATTTGAGCGACGTCGGAACCATCGACACCGCGGGAGAGCCCGTGCTTCTCACGCACGCCGAGGCCGCAACCATCGACGGATATCTCTGCGGCTTCACCAGCGATCCCGATTGCCGCTGGGACCTCGGCTCGTTCCAGCCACTGCCTTCCGGCGTTTCGCTCAACACCGACATGGTAAAGACCTGTGGCGCGGCGCTGCGCGTCCGTACGCACGTCTACAAGACCGCGCTCGCGAGTGCCGTCGGCGTCAAAACGTAGGCGTTAGTTTGAAGAACCCCCGCGCCGGCGAAAAGGCAACCTTGCTGCTCAACCATTGATGCCGCGGAATACGACGGCGCTCGCGGCGGCTGCCGACGCCCTCACGCGAAGAGTACCGGGCGGCGGCTAGCTGCCCGGTCTTCTGCGTCCAACCGCTGCCGCCGGTAATGCTGAAGACCCCAATGTACCCGCTGCCGAGAAGTTGGAGCGGACTCGTGATGTGCTGCTGCCTATCGAACTGCGTGCTCGACGGCTTGCGAAACGATTCGAACCACGCCGGGTACACGAAGTCCGACACGCTTATGCCGTCGATCTGGTAGCCGTATTGATCGTCTTCGCACGCATCGCACACTTCATAGGCGTAGAGCGTGCCGGTGGTTGCGTCGGTCTGCGCGAACGCGGTCAGCGCGATATCCGGGTCCGCCAACATCTCCAAGAGTTCGTGGCTAACGGTCACACTCCAGCTGGCCTTGTTCTGAATGTCGCCGGCGGCAAATACCTTCGCCAAGGGCAATCCTTCGTTGGTCAAGTCGTGATATCCCAACGCCCCCGCCTGGTCCGAGTTGTCGAGCACGGTAATCCACCAGCTGCCGGCCGGCGGCGTGGTGCTCTGCGAGAAAAAGGCCAGCGTAGCGCTCATGCCGTACACCGGCGCAAAGTCGTTGACCACCTGCTTCTGCAACGCCGGCACGATCGCTTGAACCTCGGCGTCCTTCAAGACCGTACTCGCATTGATGATCGCGATGTTTGCGGACATTTTCGTTCGTCTCCCCGTCACGGTGAAAGGCGTTGATGTTCGTTCGCGCACCCGAACGGGACCTGCGCGATCGTCGCGAAGCGATCGTGCTAAACGCTCTGGAGGACGGTTTGCCACCCGGCCCAGCACGTTTCGCGCCGGCCCATCGATTCGGCTAAGTGCGTCCGCGCGTTCTCAGCGACGCGGCGGTGTTCCGCGGGGTCCATCGCAACCATGCTCGCATAGTAGCTCATTTCGTCCGAACTCGATCCCATGTAGCCGGTCTCGCCGTGAACGACGAACTCCGGGAACGCAAAATCCCGTTCGACGACCGCGACCGCACCGTACGCGTACGCTTCGAACAATACGCGCGGACAATTTTCGCGCGATCCTCCGGTTTTATGAATCATCGTGTTCACCGTGCAGAAAAACTCGGCCGCCGAAATCGAGTTCGGCGACCACGTTTGCCAGTCGAGCGTTCCCGGAGCGCGCCCGATGCGCCCGGCCGCCTTCGGTCCGTACCCGAGAATATACACTTTCTTCTTCACGCCCTTAGGCACCAGTACGCGTTCGAATATCCTCCAGGTATCCGGCGCGAACTTATTGGCGTCGTCGCGCGAGACGCGACCGATTCGATAGAATTCTTTCCACGGCGCGTACGCCCATTCGATGCGCGCCGTGTTGAAGTACGGGGTGTACGGAAACGTCCGGACGACCGGTGCAATTTGCTCGAGCTGCGGCGTAAGCAGCCGTCGCTGATAGTCGCTCTGGAACCCAAAATAGTCGATCCACCCGTTCCGATGCGCCTCTTTTTCGGGCTCGAAGAGCCACGTCATGCAGTTGAACCAAATCACCGTCTGCGGGCGCCCTGCCGCCACGATCGCGGGCAGATGTTCGAGAAACCGGCCGTTGCAAAAGCTGACGACCGTGCGGTCTTTGAAGATGTCGTCGCTGTACGAATGAACCGAGCAGCCGCGCTGCAAGACCGCCTCTTTCATCCGTACGTCGCAGCCGAACATCGGCACCAGGTGCACGTCCACGCCGTACGCCACGAACAGATCGATCAAGTGATCGAGTTCGGTATCGGCTCCGCCGTAAAACGATGGGAAACCGGCAACCCAGATCTCCCTCGACACTAGGCTAAGCCCAGAAGCGCCACCAGGGCGGCTTGGCTTCGCTCGAACCCGATTCACGGTAGTCCGCCGACCTCGCTTCAAACGACTTCGACGGGTTCGCGGCGGAGGCCGAACTACTCGAACTCGCTGGGCGGGGGCGCGAACTCGGCGGCCGGGCGCTCGAACTCGACGGCGCCGTGCTCGACACGCTGGAGCTGCTTGACGAGCTCGATGCCGAGGAGCTGCTCGTGCCGGCGCTCCCGTCGGGCTGCGCCGGGCCGGTCGATTGCAAATTCGGAATCGCCCCGAACGAAAGCGAGACGGTCGAAAGCGTATTCGGATCCGGGAGAGCGGTCGGGTCGGGAAAGACGAGCATCGCTTCGGCGGGGCTCGACGGATCGCTCCGTTGTACGTTCAAGAGCGCCTTCACTTGAACGTTGAGATTCGTAAGCGTCGTCTGCACCCCCGGATTCGATCTCGCCGAATTCTGAACTTGGTCGAGCACGCCTTTCAACGATTGTGCGACCTCCAGCGGGGAGGCCGACTGCGCCCCCGACTGCGGCTGGCTCGCGGCAAGACTCGCTTGAAGTTTCGTAATCTGCGCGTTCTGCTGCGCGATTTGGTTGCTCAACGCGGCATTTTGGCTGGTGAGCGTACCGACTTGCGACTGCGACGTGCTCAGCTGCGACTGCAGGTTGCTCGTCGTTGCATCCTGATTCGTGAGATACGTCCGCAGGTTCGTAAGTGCGCCCGCCTGAGCCGGCGTCTGTCCGGCGGCGCTGCCGAGCGCGCTCATAATATCGGTGATGTTCGGAATGATCGCAAACGGAACCGCACCCGACGTCGCCGCGGGCGATGGGTTCGAAACGGTAATCGAAGCCGAACCGACCGCGGCGATGTCGGTCGCAAGGATGGCGGCCGTAAGCTGCGTAGTACCGACGAAGGTCGTCGCGCGCGGCGCGCCGCTCCACAGCACCGTCGAGCCGGCAGTGAATCCGCTGCCGTTTACCGTTAGAGTGAACGCCGGACCGCCGACGGTCGTGCCGGCAGGCGATACCGAACCGATCGCGAGGGACGGGGGAAATTGATGGATGCTGATCCCGGTTTCAATGCCGATTGGATTCACTTCTTCGGCCACGAGACTCTCCTAAGGGTACCACGACCCGGCCGATGGCGCCCTTCGTCACCCCAGGTCGCCTATCCCTCGCGGCTTTTCCAATCGCGGAACGCCGAGAGTTGACCGCGTGAAATACTACATGGAATTTTCAGGAGGTCTCGGCGACATCTTCACTCGGATGTACGCCGATGGCGGCTACCGATTTCTCGACGATCTGACGCCGCGCGATCTGGTAACCGTCGCCGTCATTAGCCATAATCCGTTTGCATTCGAAATATTCTCCCATCATCCGCGCGCCGCTCAAATCGACCTCCGAACGCTGGAATACTGGCTGCCGCACGACGATGCGATAATGCGCGTTCGCCATCGCCTGCCGACCAAGATTTGGCGTTATCCCATCGCCAATCGGCCGGTGCGATTCTATCCGTTTCCGGGCGACGATGCCGTCTTGCGCGAACTCGACGGTCGCCGGTTCGTCGCCTTCGCGGTGAGTGCGGGCCTTCCCGATCGCGACATTCCCACCGGCATCGTCGACGATCTCGCAAAACGCGCGCACGCTCGCGGTTATCGGCCGGTATTCGTCGGCCGCGGCTACGATCGCCACGGGCGGCGAGAGTACCGTCCCGACGCCGCGCAGGGACTCGACCTCGTCGATCGGCTCAGCGTTCCGGGCGTCGCTCGCGCACTGCAAGGCGCCGCGGGACTGGTTTCGTGTCACAGCGCGCTCAGCATGCTCGCATGGCTCACACGAAAGCCGCAACTGCTGCTGTATCCCCAATCGGTTCGGGAGCGGCACATCCAGCGCCGCGATCAATGGGCGTTCGGCGTGGATTTCCCGGAGTGCCGCCATGGTTTGGTCGACGGCCCGCGCGTTGCCGAACTGGCGGAAGCATTTTTTGCCGACCTCGAGTCGCGCGACGCCGCGCCGCCGAAGGAAGGCTCCGTCACCCTCGATAATCTCCGAAAATACAGGTGATTTAGCGATGCCACTCGTCGCCGAAAATATCGAACAGGCGCGGACGGCCTACGCCGCGCTCGAGTCTCGCGCGGTGAGCGCCGAAACCCACGTTGCCACGCTTCAAGCGTCGATTCAAACGCTTTCGGCGGTCGTTCCGGTGTTACTCGAGCGAAACACGACCCTCACGAATTTCACCGCCGGGCAAGTCCAGCAAAACTCCCAGCTCGTTTCGCAGCAGGCGACGCAAGTTTCTCCGGATACGCCGCTGGCGGGTTTCATCGCCTCGCTCGGGCTCGCCGCGGCGCTGGGCGAAGCGACGATGCCGGATCGTACGGTCAACTCGCTGGCATCGACGGTGCAGTGTTTTCTTTCGCTGAGCGAACCTGCCGCCGACGGTTCGAGGTCGGTCGGTCTTCGGTTTTACCAACCGGAGCTGGGTGCGCCGACGGCTTTGGCGACCACGTCGTTCGAAATTGCGAAAACTCCCGCGCAGCCCGGAACCAGCGCCCCGCGAAGCCTGTATTCGGTGTTCTCCGAAAAGCAGACGCTGTTCGGCGATCCTTTCTGGGCGCCGTTCGTTACCGGTTCGCCTCCGGTCTCGCCGGCCGTTCAAGTGGCGATCGAGAGCACCAAGATTCTATCCGTGATTCCGTCGTGGACGTTTGCTTTTCTGGTGCAGGAAAGCAGTGCGATCGCCGTCTTCGAGACGAATCTCGCGGCCATTCTAAGCAGCGGCGCGACCGCGGCCTCGGCGACACCGTTTGCCGCCGCGGTTGCCGCGCTGACGGCGCTGGTAAAACGTCTGACGGCCAATGCCGGGCCGCCGGTTGCGGGCGATTTGTATGCCCTCGCCGCCGCGCTCGACCTCACGACGAAAACCGCGGCGCTGATCGGGTGACCGAGCGTCTTGCGGCGCGTGCCAAGATCAAGGCGCAGCAGGCGCAGCGGCGCGAACTGATTCTGGCCGAACGGCATCAAGCCGAACAAACCGCGACCGAGCGTGCCCAGTTGAAAGCGCAACTCCGTCGTGAAGCGCGAACCGCGCCGGCCGAAGAGTCGCGCCGCGCCGTGCCGGCCGAAGAGCCCCGCCGCCGCTATCGCGACGAACCCACCTCGGCGC
>JBAUZB010000010.1:0-3111 GCA_049585095.1 Candidatus Tumulicola sp. | reverse complement strand
GACGAGAGCAGCGGACTCGCCGCGCCGGTGCAGCTCGGTGGCGTGCAGTGGCCATACGCGTTCGCTTCAATCGGCGACGGCCGCATCGCGACGCTCGCGACCAATTCGAAAGAAGCCCTGATCTTCGATTTGTCGGTACCCGGGCTACCCGCGGGCGACTCCTACGTCTTGAACGAGGCAAACGCCGGGCCATTCGTTCACGCGTTTACGCAGCCGCCGTACTACGCGAGCGCAGAAGCAGGCGCGAGCGTTACGTTTCCGCTGCTCCCGCTGTCGCTCAACAGCTTCGCCGCAACCGGTCAAACCGATCCCGCGAGCCCGGCTATTTTCGATAGTGGGGCCGTCGAAACGGTGTGGCACCGTGTGTTTCTCGAGGGCGTGATTCCGCCGCGCTGCGGCGTCGTGGTGTGGCTCGCCGCTTCGGATACGGCTTCGGATCTCACCGCGACGGCGACGCGCTGGTACCCGCACATCGCGGGCGACGCGGACGTGAGCGGTATCGCACCCGACGTTCTGGCCGACGTTCCGCGCGCGGTGTGGCAGTCGACGACGCCCGAGGTTGCATTCGCACCGGCGTTGCTGGATGCCGACCCGATCCAAGACCGTCAAGGCCTGTTCATGGTCTTGCTGCAGCGGGCCGGAAAAGCGGTGCGGAACTTGCAGGGCCGCTATCTCGGCGTCCGCGTTTCCCTGAACGGCGACCGGCGAAACACTCCCGAACTGGCTGCGCTGCGCGCATACGCGTCGCGTTTTTCGTACGTCGATCACTACTTGCCCGAGATCTATCGCGAAGACAAGTTCGGCGCCGAGGCCGACCACGACGGTGCCAGCACGCGGCGTGACTTCTTCGAACGCTTCGTCGATTCGTTCGAAGCCCAACTGACGCGGATCGAGGATCGCGTCGCCGGTGCCTATTTGCTGACGCGGCCGGAATCCACGCCGGACGATTCGCTGGATTGGTTGGGGGCCTGGGTCGGCATCGAGCCGTCGGGATATCCGCCCGCCCGCAGGCGAGCCCGTTTGGCAGCGACTCCCGATCTGTACCGGAAGCGCGGAACCGCCAAGGGATTGACGTTGGCGCTCGACGTCGCCACCGACGGGATGTGCACGCGCGGTGCGATCGTCGTCATCGAAGATTTCCGTTTGCGCCACATCTTCGCCACCATCGTCGGGTCGGATCTCTCGATCAAGGACGACCCGCTGCTCCCGGGATACTCGCCGAGCAGCAACTCGATCGTCGGCGACACGCTCTTCTTGGGCGATCCGCGCATGCAAGCAGAACTGCAAGTGCTCTACGAAACCAATCTCAACCTGGCGAGCGGAACGCAGTCCGCCGCAACGTTCTACGACGAGTTTGCCAACCGCGTAACCGTCTTCATTCACGATCAGGTGGAGACCGTCGACGCGTTGCTCGTCGCGCGCTTGGTCGAACGCGAGAAGCCGGCCCACGTGGCGGCGAGCATTCAACGAGCGAGTCAAAGTTTCATGATCGGGCTGGCGTCGCTGCTCGGCGTCAACACCTATCTCGCGTCGCAGCCCCCGCGCGCGACGGCGACGCTCGACGTAAGCCAGATCGGCCGCTACGACGTCATCACCACCTTGCCCACCCTCGACCCCCGATTGGAAAACGGCGGCGCATTCGCCGAGACCACTCCAGTGGCGCGCCTGAGCGGCCCCAGGTACGTGCTCCAGGGTGACACCATCGCGCTCGACGGGAGCGGCTCGGGACCAGCTCCGGGACACCGGATCGTTTCTTATCAGTGGGCGCTGCGGCCGCTGCCGTAGTTTCCCGACAGCAACGTTTTTCCGAGGAGACCATCATGCCAACTCCACCGACCACGAATCCGATCACCTTGACCGCAGGCGGTGCGCCGGTGACGAACGCGTTTTCGACCGCCAGCGTGACCGTGGGCGGGACCGCGCCGCCGGTAGGATCGGTCTTGACGTTCTCACTAGTCGTGACCGACGAAGCCGGCGATAGCGCGCCGGCGACGTGCACCGTAACGGTGATCGGCAAACCGACGGCGACGTTGACCGGGCCGAGCATCGTGGCGGCGGGAACTCCAATCAACCTGGTGGGAGTCGGAACGCCGCAAGGCGGCGGAACGATCTCGAGCTACACGTGGACCCTGACGTCGGTCAAGACGCCGGGATAGCGTGCGCAGCGTACGATGCCCGTTCCGCCGACGACCGTCACGCTGGTGCTCAACGTACCGGTCACCACGCAGGCGCCGCAAGTGACCGTGACGCCGATGGCACCCGGGACGTACACCTTCGCATTGATCGTGGGCGACAATGCCGGCGGGCAGAGCGCGCCGGCCACTCACCAGGTCACCGTCAGCGCCGCAAATCCGAACCGATGAGAAACAACAATGTCAAATTCAACTGATGCGCTGAGCGCACCGCTGTCACCCAACCGCGTTTACTATTCGCTCGGGCGAATGCTCGGCGTGGAAGATTTCCAAGCCGATCAAGATTACCATCGTGGACGCTTAGCGCAGGCGCTGCTGCAACTGTGCGGCACCGGAACCGTATGCGGCCTGAAGGTGCGCGTTCCGCAGCAGTGGCAGGAGAACTCGCCGTACGCGCCCTGGTCGTTCGTCTTCGATGCAAACGGCAACGTGCAAGCCAATGCCGGCGTCGCCGGAACGAGCGCGAACGCGGCACCGGCTTTCACCACCACGCCCGGCGCGACCACGGCCGACGGCTCGATGACGTGGACCAACGAAGGACCGATCCTTGAGAGCGGCTGGCGAGCCAATACGCCCTATACGTATCCGTCGGCGATCGTCGATCAGAATGGAAACGTTCAGGTGCTCAACGTGGTTGCCGGCATCACCACCGGCTCGGTTTTGCCGCAATGGAACGTCAACGCGGGCGGCACCACCGCCGACGGGGTTACGATCGCTGCCTGGACGTGCCTCGGATCGGCGGATCTCGAAGTGCAGGTGACGCCGGGCATCGCCGTCGACCGGGCCGGCCGCGTGATCGAAGTGCCGCGTGCCGTGTGCGTGCCGATCGCCGACTGGCTGGCCGCGCAAACGCCGTCGGACCTCAACGCCGCGCTCAAAGGAAACACCGTGGTGATCGACGTGTTCGCCACGTTCGTGG
>JBAUZB010000009.1:0-2649 GCA_049585095.1 Candidatus Tumulicola sp. | reverse complement strand
GTGTTGGCCGGAGGCTGCTTTTGGGGCATGCAACTCGTCTTCGAATCGCTCAAGGGCGTGCGCTCGGCCGTCGCCGGATATGCCGGCGGAAACGCCGTCACCGCACATTACGAGATCGTGAGCACGGGCATGACCGGACACGCCGAATCGGTCGAAGTGACCTACGATCCGTCGGTCATCACGTTCAAGCAACTGCTGCAAGTGTACTTTACGGTCGCCCACGATCCCACCGAACTCAATCGTCAGGGTCCCGACGACGGTTCGCAATACCGCTCGGAAATTTTCTATACGACCGCGGATCAGCGGGCGGCGGCGCTCGAGTTCATCGGCCGCCTCGAACGCGACCACGCATACTCGTCGCCCATCGTCACCAAAGTCGCTCCCTTACGCGGTTTCTACCCCGCCGAGAGCTATCACCAGAACTACGCCGTCGACAATCCGAACAATCCCTATATCGTCGCCAACGACATTCCGAAACTGCACGCGCTCCGCGCCAAGTATCCATCGCTCGTCAAATCCGACGCGCCGTCCCTCTAGCCGGCCTGCCTCCCCCGGAAGGTTTCATTTATTCCAGATCTAGGAGCCGCGGGCCGAAGTTTACTATACGGTAAATGAGGCCCTCGGCGACAAAGAGCTGGGATAAATGGGAGCTTTCATTAGCTCGGGGGGTCGTCGGCGTGGCTAGCGTACGACCGCGGGTCGAAATACCAGTCGGGCAGTGACGACGGAAAGGTAACGTCGTTGAAATCGTAGTCGACGGTGGCGTCCTTTCCCAAGTACTCGGCGTCGGCTTCCAACGTCGGCGTGCCGTGAATGTGCGTCACCACCGGCATGTTGTTCATCCACCCCATGGTAACGGTAAAAATCATCGGGTAGACGTGGCGGCTGTCTTCGTCATAGAGCTTGTCGGTCGCAACGACTTGTTGAAGCTCGAGGGTCTTGCTATCGACGAACAGCTCGCGCAGCCGGTTCCGCTCCGGATCGCGGCGAGGCTGCAGCGATACGTGGGTGACGTTGCCCTCCGTCACCACCGCGGTCACGCGATAGTCGAACTCGCCCAGCGCGAGCACGCTCGCGATCACCGGCGGCGTGCTGCCCGTCGGTTCGGGTGTCGGCACGAACGTCCGCGGATTGGTGTGCGGATGCTCCGGCGCCGGCTCGAACAGGTCGGCGGTAGGCGGACCCGGATCCCACGGTTCGTTGAACGACGGCCGCAGAAACTCCAAGGTTCCACGCGCCGACCCGCGGTAGACCTTGCGTCCGAGCGCGGCGCGGTCGTAGGTGCGGCACCAAATGTGATAAGTGTAACTGTTCACCAAGTCGGGATAGCCGTCGTCGAGCGTCTGTTTGCGAACCAGCGTGTACGTAACGTATGGCGGCGGAGGGCGATGCGAGCGAAACTGCCGCCGAATCAAATACAGCAGCCGATCCGGCGACGGTAGTGGAACCGGGGTCGCCGCCGCAGCCGCCGCGACGCCGCGCGGCGCCGTCGTCGCAACCGCAATTCCGAGCATCACGACGAACGCGGCAGCCAGAAGCGACTTCACCCCAGCGTTTTTGATGCGGGCACGCACGCTCTCCTGGCAAATCGTTCAAAGGATACGCTCAGATTCGGCGCCGAGTATGGGATGAGGCCCGCACGGCGCACCGAATGCAATCGTCGTGCCGCAAAAGTCGCGCGTAAACCGACGCCGTCCACCTTCTTTGCTTGCGTTGCTGATTCTGGTCGCAATCGCGGCGGTCGCCGGATGGTGGCTGCTGGCCCCGCGACATGCGAATCACGCGACGCACCGCGTCGTCGCAACGCTTCCGCTCGAAAGCGCGTCACCGCCGGCGCAAACTCCGGTTCCCTTCCCAAGCGCGACTGCGTCGGAGATGGCGTCGCCGACGCCGCAGCCGAGCGTGCAAGGGACCATCGCGCCGGTTTTGCCGCGCGCCCCAACCAGCGCCAACCCCGCCGGACCGCGGCTCGCACTGATCGTCGACGACTGCGGCCAATGGATCGACACCGAGCGCGGATTCCTCGCACTCGACATTCCGGTGACGCTCTCGGTGTTGCCCGACGTCCACTACACCGCAACGATTGCCCGCGAAGCGGCCGGCGCCGGCAAAGGCGTGATGTTGCATCTGCCCATGGAAACGGTCTCGGGCCTCGATCCTGGCCCGGGAAAAGTTACCACCGAAATGTCCGACGCGCAGATCGACTCGCAAGTTGAAGACGATCTTTCCCAAGTACCGCTGGCGCGCGGCGTCAACAATCACGAAGGCAGTAAGGGCTCGGCGGATCAGCGCGTGATGCGCGACGTGATCGGCGTGCTCGCCAAGCACGGCGACCTGTTCTTCGTCGATTCACGCACCAGTGCGGCATCGGTTGGGGAAGAGACCGCCAAAGCGGAGGGCGTCCCGACGGCCGGGCGCGACGTTTTTCTCGACAATCAGGCGTCGGTCGCCTACACCGAAGCCCAACTGCGCGCCGCCGCGGAGATCGCCAAGCGCACCGGCAGCGCCATCGCCATCGGTCATCCGCGACCGACCACGCTGGCTGCGGTGCGCGCCTTGATACCCGAGCTGCAAGCGTCGGGAATCCAGTTCGTGCTCGCGCAAGACCTCGTGGCCGCGCCGCCGCGCTAAAATCCGGCGGCTCGTTAG
>JBAUZB010000008.1:0-7009 GCA_049585095.1 Candidatus Tumulicola sp. | reverse complement strand
GGAGAAAGCGGCGGCGAAGGGCGGCAGGCGCAGCGCCAGCAGCGCGCAGATCGCTGCGATCCCGCCGTTGGCCAGCACTTGCCAGGCGTCGCGGGGTCCCTGCTTGCCCTCGAACGCGGCCTTGTGCGAACGTCCGAACCTTGACAGTAGCGTCGACGGAATGAAGAACGCGAAGAGCACCAGCGCACCGCGCCAGCCGCTGGTGCCGAAAACGAGCGCACCGACCGCAAACGCCGCCCACGCTCCACCGGCGGAGAGCGCGCGCACCCGATACGCTACGAGGGCGACGGCGGCTGCCAGAGCCGCGCCGAGTATGGCGTTCGTCACGGTCGCGCGGCGGCTGCGAAGTGCGCGTCGAGCGCGTCGAGCAAACCGCCGGTCGTGAACGTTTCGGCGATGACGTCGACGCTAAGACCCGCCTCGCGCGCCGCTTGGGCGGTAATCGGGCCGATGCAGGCGACGGTTTTCCCACGTGCGGCTTCGGTGGCGAGCGCTCCGCCGGCAAACTGGGCGACATAGCCGTGAACGGTGCTCGCGCTGGTAAACGTCAGCACGTCGGCAGCGACGACTTTCTCTCCAAAGCGATCGTCCCGGATCGATACCGTGCGATAGGCGGCGACGACCACCGGTTCGAGCCCGGCGTCGGCAAGCATCTGCGGAAGGATATCGCGTGCGTCTTGAGCGCGATACACCAGCACGCGGTCGCCGCGGTGCGCGGCTTCGATAAGCGCACGCGCGATCTCTTCGCTGATAAATTCGGCAGGAACGATGTCGGGCCGCACGCCGCAGCGGCGCAGGCGCTCCGCAGTCTTTTCGCCGATCGCGGCAACCTTAATGCTTCCCAGATAGCGGGCATCGGCGTCAAGCGACGCGAGGCGGTCGAAAAAGGCGTCGACGCCGTTGGCCGAGGTGAATACGACCCACGCGTACGCGCGTAATTCGTCGATGCACCGGCGCGCAGCGAGGAGATCGTCGGGCGGCTCGATGGCGATCGTCGGTGCCAAGATCGGTGCGGCTCCTCGCGCCGCGAGCGCTTGCCCGAACTCGCCAGACTGATCGGCGGCGCGCGTCACCAGCACGCGTTTGCCGAACAGCGGCATAACGTCGAACCAGCGAAGATGTTCGCGCAACCGCACGACGTCGCCGATCACGACGACTGCGGGTGCTCCGATGCGCGCGCGCCGGGTATCTTCGGCAATCGTCCCCACGGTGCCGGTGCAGGTTCGCTGCGTCGGACGCGTGCCGTCCTGCACGACCGCGGCCGGGGTCGCCGCCGGCAGTCCGTGCGCGATCAAACTTTCTGCGATCGCGTCGAGATTGCCGCTCGCCATGAGAAAGACGAGCGTTTGCCGATCGGCAAGCTTTGCCCAGTCGAGCGCCGAGGCGGTTTTCGACGGATCCTCGTGTCCCGTCGCAACCGTAAACGCCGAATTGTGCTCGCGGTGCGTCAGCGGAATGCCGGCGTAGGCAGGCGCCGCTAGTGCCGAACTGATGCCGGGAACGACGTCGAAGGCGACGCCGGCCGCCCGCAACGCTTGGGCTTCTTCGGCGCCGCGTCCGAAGACGAAGGGATCGCCGCCTTTCAGGCGCACGACGCGCTTCCCACGCGCCGCCTCGCTCACCATACGCGCCTCGATTTCCGCTTGCGGCATCGCGTGGTCGCCGCCGCGCTTGCCGACATAGACGCGTTCGCACGCCGGCGGCGTCAGCGCGAGTACCCCGTCGCTTACCAGCGCGTCGTAGAGCAATACGTCGGCCGTTCGCAGCGCGTCCGCACCGCGTAACGTCAGCAGGCCCGGATCGCCCGGGCCTGCGCCGACCAACGATACGTGGCCTTTTCCCGTATTAGTGGTCGACATCTGAGGCGGCCGGCTGCGGCACGAGTTTTGCGATGTGATCGGCGAGATCGAGCTCGAAGAGTTCGTCGAGTACGCGTGCGTGCGAAAGCGCCTGAGCCTGGTCGATGGTTGCCGTCGCGCGAATTTTGACGATAACCGAGTGCAACAGTTTGGAGACGATCGCGGTCGTCATGCCCCCCACCAGCAGACGCTCGCGTTCGGTGAGATCCGGGCACCGGGCAAACAGCCGCTGCAGCTCCGCCGTTCGGACTGCCTCTGCTTTCTGGGTGAGCATTTCGATGACCGGCACGGCGATGCGCGACCGGTACCACTCGCCGAAACCGGAAATGCATTCCTCGATGATGTCCTCGACTTCGGGAATCGCCTCGCGCCGGGCGCCAAGCTTTGCATCGACGACCGATTTCAAGCCGTCGATATCCACGAGCGTAACGTTGGGAATTTCGGCAATCGACGGATCGGCATCGCGCGGCACCGCGATGTCGACGACGAACATCGAACGCTCTGGGCGTCGCGCCATCGCCGCGCCGACGCGTTCCGGATTGAGGATGAAGTGCGACGCACCGGTCGACGCGACCACGAGGTCGGCCGCGGCCAAGGCATCGACGAGCCCCGGCAGCTCCATCGCTTCGCCGAATCCGGCTTCGACGATCAACTCGCGAGCGCGAGCGACGGTACGGTTCGTCACGATGACGTGAGCGGCACCTTCCTGGCGCAGACGTTTGAGCGCGCTGCGCCCCATCTTGCCGGCGCCGATCACGACGATCGACTTGCCGGCGAGGCTTCCGAGGCGCGCCTTCGCAGCGTCTACCGCGGCGGTTGCAATCGAACTCGATTCCTCGCCGATGCGCGTCTGGGCGCGCGCCGTTTTGCCGGCCTTGAGCGCGTCGCGGAACAGCCGGTGCAAAACCTTTCCAAGCGATTTCGCGTGCTGCGCCTGAACGTAAGCGTCTTTGACTTGGCCGAGAATTTCGGCTTCGCCGATCAGCATCGAATCGAGTCCGGTCGCCACCCGAAAAAGATGTTCGACGGCTTGGCGCCCCAGCAGCGTGTACAGGAACGACTCGATGTCGTAACCGGTCGTACCGTGCCGGAAGTTCGTCAGGAACGATTTTATCTGAGTCGCGCCGGCTTCGTAGTCGTCGATTTCTGCGTAGATTTCCAGACGTCCGCAGGTTTGAAGCATGGCCGCCTCGCGAACCGCTTCGTAGTCGCGCAGCGCGACCAGCGCTTCTCCCATCCGTGCCGCCGGAAACGCGTGATGCTCGCGCACCTCGACCGGCGCCGTGTGATGTGAGAGACCGACGCAAACCAGCGGCATGGGTCCCTAGTGGCCTGTCACGCCCAGATGTGCAGTGCCGTCACGGGCACCACGGGTGTGATTGGCTAGGCGCGAGGAGGGAGCATAGCCGTAGCTCTGTGACCGACGAGCAACGCCGCCAGCACGCCCGTGCTGCCCATGACCCGCAGGGCTAACGGTTTTCAGGCGATCTGCATCGTCGCTCTTCGCTCGCAAAGCGCTGCTTTTGTCGCTCATCGCTCCTCGCATCTCATCCTGAAAACCGTTAGCGGCGCTACACATCTGGGCGTGACAGGCCACTACAGCGCTTCCAAGGTGAGGCGATGGGTGAGAATCGACATTTCGCCGGCCAGGTCGATGTTCCGCACGATCGCCGGCGCGCGCAGATCGAGGGCGACCGGTGCGAAGTTTAGAAGCGCGCGCACTCCCAGGTCGGCGAGCCGGCGCGCGATCGACGGTGCGGCGTCGGCGGGAACCGCGATGACGCCGATGTTGCAGCCGGTCTCGGCGAGGACTCGATCGATGTCATCGATACTTTGCACCGTGATATCTTGCCACGTTTGGCCGATCACCGCGGGCGATTGGTCGAAAATTGCGGCGACGCGAAAGCGCGCTTCGCGCGCGGTGATGAACGTTGCGAGAGCATGGCCGAGATACCCGAACCCCACGATCGCGATCCGCCAGTCGTGTTCTAAACCGAGAACCCACGCGAGCTGCTCGGCGAGAGGATCGATCGCGTAACCGTGTCCGCGCCGCCCGAGTGGTCCGAGCGCGCACAGGTCCTTACGGATCTGGGTGCTCGCGATCGTATGCCCGAGCAACGCTGCCAGCCCGTGCGACGTAATGCTGGTTTTGCCGGCCGCCTGCGCCGCGCGAAGTGCGCGATGGTAGGCGTAGAGCCGCGGAATCGAAACCCCGACCAGTGACGCGAGCGGGACGCCGTGCGCTCGCTCCCCGGAGGCTCGCCGAAGCGCCGAATCGATCACGGGACGTTCGCCAGAATCTGCGACAGCGCGGAATCCGCGGCAGCGAGCGTCTGCTCGACGTTTCGCGTGGTATGCGCGGTCGACAGAAAGCCCGCTTCGAACTGCGAAGGAGCGAGATAAATTCCGCGATCCAACATAGCGCCGTAGTACTTCGCGAAAAGCTCGGTGTCCGACTTCAACGCGCTCTCCAAGTCGGTTACCGGCGCTGCGGCGAAGAACGTCGAGAACATGGATCCGGCCTTGACCGAGTGGTGCGCGACTCCGTGCTTGCTCATGATCTCGTGCAGGCCGTCCACCAGCAACGTCGTCAGGACCTCGAGCCGGTCGTAGAGCGTCGCGTCGTCACGGACGATCTTCAGCGTCGCGATTCCGGCCGCCATCGCGACCGGATTGCCCGAAAGGGTGCCGGCTTGATAGACCGGTCCTTCGGGAGAAAGATAGGCCATGACGTTGCCTCGGCCGCCGAAGGCGGCAACCGGGAGACCGCCGCCGATTACTTTTCCCAACGTCGTCAGATCCGGCGTCACGCCTTCGCGTTCGGCGGCGCCGCCGCGCGCCACCCGAAAACCGGTCATCACCTCGTCGAAGATCAGCAGCGCGCCGTAGCTCGTGCATAGCTCGCGCAGCCGTTGCAGGTAGCCGGCTTGCGGCAACACCAGCCCCATGTTGCCCGGGTAAGGCTCGACGATGACGGCCGCGATGGCGTCTGCGTTCGATTCGAACGCTTTGGCAACGGCGGCGGCGTCGTTGAACGGCAGCACGATCGTGTCGCGTGCGGTGGCTTCGGTGACGCCCGGGGAATTCGGAACCCCGTTGGTCAGTGCGCCGGATCCGGCGGCAATAAGGAACGCGTCGCCGTGACCGTGATAGCAACCGGCGAACTTGACGATCTTCGCCCGTCGCGTAAATCCGCGAGCCAAACGGACGGCACTCATCGTCGCCTCGGTGCCGCTGGAAACGAAGCGCAACCGCTCGATCGAAGGAACCATCGAAAGGATCAGCTCGGCCAATTCGGTTTCGGCTTCGGTCGGCGTACCGAACGAGCATCCACGAGCCGCGGCGGCGGCGATCGTCTTCACGACCGCCGGGTGAGCGTGACCTAACAAAAGCGGTCCCCACGAGAGGACGTAGTCGACGTATTCGTTGTCGTCGAGGTCGCGCAAAATCGCACCCGAGCCGCTCTTCATGAAAACCGGCGAAAGTCCGACGGCTTTGAACGCGCGCACGGGCGAGTTCACTCCGCCGGCAATCACGCGCTTTGCCCGCGCAAACGCGGCGATCGAACGTTCCAAACTCACCGAGCCGCTCCTCGGGTTACCCGGCGAAAATCTCCGGGAGTATTCACGTTTGCAAAATGCGACGGTGAAACGGTCACCAGGCGAGCTTGGATTGCGTTCAAGAGCGCTCGCATCGATTCGTTTCCGTCGGCCAGCAGCGCGCCCGTTTCGCGCAGCACGGCGTTGCGGACATAGAGCGCGGCCAGCGGTTCGATCCGTTTGCCGTGCACCGGAACGACCGCTTCGTCGCCGGCCCGCCAAGCCGCGACCAGCCGGCGAATCAACGCCGGGCCGACCTGCGGCTCGTCGGCGGCCAACGCAAAGACGCGCGCGTAGGCGATCGATTGACAGGCTGAAAAGAGAGCGCGCAGCGGGCCGCCGCCGGGCCAGCGGTCGGCGAGTATCGGAGCGTCCGGACGGGCAGCGCCGGCCGGTCCGAATTGCACGCTGCCGGCAACGTATACCGGCAGCCCGGTCGCTCGCGCGTTGCGGTAGACGCGCTGCAGCATCGGCTCGCCATCGATCGGCTGCGCGAGTTTTCCCGGAAAGCGCGTCGCCATGCCGCCGGCAAGAAGCACGATTGCCGCGTCGTCAAAGCCCGGCGTCATCCCGCGCGACTCCTGGTCCGCACGGCGTATTCTTTTGCAAAGTAGGTGATGATGACGTCCGCTCCGGCGCGGACGAAAGCGGCGAGCACTTCGTCGACCGCGCGGTCGCCGTCGAGCCAGCCGCCGGCTGCGGCCGCCTTGAGCATGGCGTACTCGCCGCTGACGTTGAATACCGCGATCGGCACGTCGAACGCATCGCGCGCCGCGCTCACCACGTCGAGGTATGCCAGGGCGGGCTTGACCATCACGATGTCGGCGCCTTGTTCGATATCCAAGGCGATTTCGCGAAGCGCTTCGCGGGCGTTGGAAGGATCCATCTGATACGTGCGCCGGTCGCCGGATTGAGGCGTCGATCCGGCCGCTTCGCGAAATGGTCCGTAAAACGCCGATGCGTACTTGGCGCTGTACGCCATAATCGCGACGCCGGAGTGGCCGCTCGCGTCCAGCGCGGACCGGATGGCCGCGACCCTTCCGTCCATCATATCGGAAGGCGCTACGACGTCGACCCCGGCGGCTGCGTAGCTCACCGCGGTGCGCGCGAGTAGCTCGAGGGTCGCATCGTTGTCGACGTCGCCGCGCGCGTCGAGGATGCCGCAGTGGCCGTGATCGGTATATTCGCAGTTGCACACGTCGGCAACGACGAGCATCTCGGCACACGCCGCTTTGATCGCGCGCGCGGTTTGCTGGACGACGCCGTTGGGATCGACGTTGCCCGACGCGACCGCATCTTTGTGCGCCGGAATGCCGAACAGCAACACACTTCGAATGCCGGTCGCGAGCAGTTCGCGGGCTTCCGCAACGGCTTGCTCGATGCTCAAACGCGCGATCCCCGGCATCGAAGCGATCCTTCCCGTATCTTCGGATCGCTCGGCGACGAACAGCGGAGCCACGAGTTGTTCGACCGATACGCGGTGCTCGCGCACCAGCGACCGCACCGCGTCGCTGCGCCGCAGCCGCCGCGGCCGAACGACCATCACGGGCA
>JBAUZB010000007.1:0-13519 GCA_049585095.1 Candidatus Tumulicola sp. | reverse complement strand
TCTCCGAGATCTCTGGGTTGACGTCGAGACCTACGATATGTGGAAGGGCCATTTCGTGGGCGCCTATTCACCCTCGGGTTACGGCACGAAGAGCCCAAGCGATATCACCACCACGTTTGTTCCCATTGCCGATTATTGGATCGTGCAACATTCCAAATGGACCTATCGGTCCACGCGCTCTATGGATTCGGGGTTTTACGTCTTCGACGTCTCAATCGACGACATTACGTTTCCAGCGAAGTTACCGGACTGGATCTTTGACTCGAAAGCATACGCGCAGCATCGGGCAGCGGGCGAACCGGATATTCTCGGAACTTTTCTGAACACGCCGTCGCCTACACCGACGCGCTAGCCCGCAACGCGGCGGCTTCAAGGCGGAGCAGCTCCCAGGCAAACTCCACATCGGCGCGTTGCGTGCGCAGGTTTCCGATCGCCAACCGCAGCGCGAATTTTTCGTCGATCTTCGTGTGTGAGAGAAACATCTCGCCGCTGGAATTGACCGCGTGCATGAGGTTTTCGTTGAACGCGTCGAGCGTCGCTTCGGGTCCCGCGCGATAGCGAAAACAAACCACCGATAGCGGATGGGGCGCGAGAACTTCCCATTGCGAATCGGCGCGCACCCACGCCGCAAACGCCTGCGCCAGGTCGATATGGCCGCGCAGTTTGGAGCGAATGCCTTCGGCGCCGAAATGGCGCAGCACGAACCACAGTTTGAGCGCGCGAAAGCGCCGGCCCAGCTGCAAGCCGTAGTCCATATAGTTGACTGCATCACCTTCGGGCGTCGTGAGATACTCCGGCACCAGCCTGAAGGCGCGCCGGATCATCGACTCGTCTTTTACGAAGAGCACCGAAAGGTCCATCGGAACGAACATCCACTTGTGCGGATTGACGACGAGCGAATCGGCGCGTTCGGCTCCGTCGAGCAGTCCGCGAAACTCGGGCAGAATCGCCGCCATTCCGGCGTAGGCCGCGTCGACGTGCAGCCAGACGTGACGCCGCGCGGTGATCTCGGCGATCGCCGGCACCGGATCGACCGACGTGGTCGACGTCGTGCCGACGGTCGCCACCACCGCGAGCGGGCGCATGCCCTCCGCGACGTCCGCGTCGAGACGCTGCTGCAGCGCCTCGGGACGCATGCGAAATTGTGCGTCGCAGGCAACGCGCACGACGTTGCCCTGGCCGATGCCGAGCGCAATCGCGGCCTTCTCGACGTGCGAATGGGTGTGCTCGGTAACGTACACGCGCAAGCGCGGAAGGTCGCGACCGGTCATGCCGTTACGGCGAATACCCAAGTCGAGCGCTTCGCGGGCCGCGGCGAGCGCGGTAAAGCCGCCGATCGATGCGGTATCGTAGATAATACCGGTCCACGAATCCGGAATGCCGAGCAAGCGGCCGAGCCATCGCATCGTGACTTCCTCAAGCTCGGTGGCCGCCGGCGACGTGCGCCAGAGCATTGCCTTGACGTCAAGCGTTGCGGCCAGCGCTTCGGCGACGACGGCGACCGGCGCCGAGCTGGTCGCGAAGTAGGCAAAGAATCGCGGATGGTTCCAGTGGGTGGTTGCGGGAACGACGATGCGCTCGAAATCGTCGAGGATGCGCTCGAACGGTTCACCGAATTCGGGTGCGTGCGCCGGGAGTTGCGCCGCCACGTCGCCCGGCCGCACGTCGGGCAACACGCGGTACTCCTCGGGGTGTTCAAAATATCGCGCGATCCACTCCCCGACGCGCGCAAAATCCCGTTCGAAACCGCTGGATTGGCTCACGCGGTGAAGAGTTGGCCGAGGGCGCGGAGAAGGCCCCTGCATGAGATACCGCACCTACCCTCGGACCGACGTCACCGTGAGCGAAGTCGGATTCGGCCTCTGGACCACGTCGACCGGGTGGTGGGGCGATCGCACCGACGACGATGCCGTCGCGATCCTGCGCGAAGCGTTCGATCTCGGAATCACGCTGTACGATGCTGCCGACACCTATGGCAACGGACGCAGCGAAGAACAGTTGGCTGCGGCGTTCGGAGACCGGCGCGAGAAAGTGGTTTACGCGACCAAGTTCGGGTACGATTTTTCGGTGCCGCAGAGCGCCGAAAAGCGGCGCGGTCAGTCCGAGTTGCCCCACGACTTTTCGCCGGCGTTCGTGCGCAAGGCGCTCGAAGCGTCGCTGCGTCGCCTGCAAACCGATTACGTCGATATCTATCAGATGCACAACGCCCGCATGGCGCAGATCGACGACGATCCTCTCTGGGAACTGCTCGAATCGTTCAAACGCGAGGGCAAGATTCGCATGTATGGAGTGGCCCTTGGGCCGGCGATCGGGTGGCTCTACGAAGGGATCGACGCGGTGAAAAAACGCAACGTCGCAAGCTTGCAAATCATCTGGAACGCCCTCGAACAATACCCCGGCAACGAGCAGATCCGGGCCGCATACGACGCCGGCGCGGAGACCGGCTACATGATCCGCGTACCCCACTCCAGCGGCATGCTCGAAGGCCACTACACGCCTGAAACGGTCTTCCCCGAAAACGACCATCGCCGCCACCGTCCGCGATCCTGGCTGGTTAACGGCGTCAGGAAAGTCGAGCAGCTTCGATTTCTGGAACGCTCCGGGCGCACGCTGGGGCAAGCCGCCATCGAATGGCTGCTCGCCGAGCCCCGGGTTATGAGCGTGCTCCCGAACATCTACGATCGCGAGCAGCTCGCGGAGTTTGCCGCGGCGACGGAAGCGCCGGAGTTAACCCCCGCCGAGTTCGCACGCATCGCCGCGCTCTACGCGTCCAACTTCGGTATCGACGAACCGCCGATGAGCTTCAAAGGCACGATGTCGCGCGACGCGGCGCTGCCGGTCTAGGAAACGTGGCCTCATTGAACGACCGCATTTACAGTCAGGACGCACCCGAGCCGATCGGGCCCTATAGCCAAGCGATTCGTTCCACCGACGTCCTGTTTTGCAGCGGTCAAATACCGATCGACCCTCAAACCGGCGAACTCGCCCCGGGTGACGTGACGGCGCAAACCGAACGCGTGCTGCGCAATCTCGAAGCCGTGCTGAACGCGGGTGGACGAACCTTTGCCGACGTGGTAAAAACGACGGTCTTTCTCGTCGACATGAACGATTTCGCGGCGGTCAATGCGGTGTACGCGCGGTATTTCGGCTCGGCGAAACCGGCGCGCTCGACGGTGGCCGTCGCCGCGCTGCCCAAAGGCGCGCGCATCGAAATCGACTGCGTCGCCATCGCGCAGGCCGCGGAAGCGACCTAAATCTGCGGGGTCGGTTTCCCCGACGAGAGTTTCGATGACTCTTCGGTAGCGATGCGCGCCACGTCGGGATCGAGCGATTGCTCGGCCACCTTCAGTTGATCGAGCGCCAGCGACTTCTGACCCTGCGAGGCATAGGCAACGGCGAGCAGATAACGGATGCGCCCATCTTGCGGCGCCGCCGCAATCCCCTTGAGGAGCGCCGCCTGCGCCAGCGGGAAGAGATTGTTGTGCTCGTAGTCGATGCCCAGATCGATGTACGCCTCGGGTAGATACGGTCCGACGACGGTGGCCGCAACGTAGAAGTCGACCGCGCGCTTCCAGTCGCCGCGACGGTCGGCGAGGAAGCCGAAGTTGACCAGCGCTTCCGGACGCTCGGGGGCCAGCGAACGGGCGCGAATCAGATACGGTTTGGCGACGTCGTCGTCGCCCGACTGCAAATAAGCGGCGCCGAGGTTATTCGTGCAGGTGTAGTTGGTGGTGTCGATTTGGAGGCACGCTCGGAAGTCCTTTTCGGCCTCGGTGAAGTTTTGAAGGTCGAAGTAGGCCAATCCCAGGCCGTTGAGTGCCGTCAGCGATTGCGGATCGCTGTCGAGAGCACGCATGAAATAGCCGACCGCGTCGGCCGGTTTATGCAGCGCGGCGTAGATTTGACCCATTTCGGCCTGGATGTCGGCGTCGGTCGGCTCGGTATCCGCGAGATGCTGCATCTGCTGGCGATACTGCGGAAGATCGCCTTTGCGCAGATGCATCGCCACGAGATCGGCCACCGAGTCGGTGCCGGGCAGCGCCTTATTGAACTGATCGATCGCGTCGTCGACGCGATTCTGCGTTGCATAGACGACGCCCAAACGATTGTGCGTCTCGCGATCGCCCGGGTTGTGAGCCAGGATGTGCTGATACACTTCCTCGGCTTTGTCGAAACGGCCCTGACGGTAGTAGAGGTCGCCGAGGAAACGCTCGGGCGCCGCCTCACCTGGATGCGAAACGACGTAGATTTCGAGTCCCTTGACCGCTCCGGCCAGATCGCCGGCGGCGATGCGCTCGCGCGCGGCCGCAATCGCGCCCGTCGGATCGGAAACGAAAACCGGCTCGAAGATCGACGGATCGTTCACGATCTTGGCTTGGGCCACCGCGCGCCCGCCGGTCAATACGACCAGCCCGAGCATCAGGGCTACAAACGCATACGCATGACGGTTCACTTCGTGCCTCCTCGTCGACCCGGCGACGTTCTCAGTATATAACGCCGGCGTCGAAGAGCGCGTGACCCGCGGGCTTATTCCGGGTTAACCGGGGCGCTGGGAGGCCGCCGGCGGGTCGGCGCCGGCGGCCGCACCCGCAAGCCGGCCTGCATTCCCCGGTGCGACCCTGGCTCGTCCGGCGGAGATTTTCGTAAACTCCGCGCCCGCGAGCAGGATGACCGCCGAGTAGTAAATCCAGAGCAACGCCACCAGCGGCGCCCCGGCGGCACCGTAGGCCGACGCCACGCCGGCAACCGCGAGGTAATAGGCGATGGCCGCTTCGCCGGCCATGAAAAGCATTGCGGTGACCGCCGCTCCCAGCCAGACGTGTCTCCAGTCGATCGCGACGTCCGGTAACGTTTTGTACACCACCGCAAATGCAACCGTTGCGACCGCGAACGTGACGATCGCGTTGGCCGCGCCGAGGATTCTCGAGGAGACCCCGATCGGGAGCGTATGCCCGAGGTTGGCCACGACGAAGGCGATGCCGGCGCCCGCGACGAGCGTCACCAACAGCAAGAAACCGAACGCGAGAATCAGCACGAACGAAATGACCCGCTCGCGCAACGTTTGCTTCCATCCGCCTGGGGCCGATTCGACGTGCCATATGGTGTTGAGCGAATCTCGAAGCGTCGAGAACAGCGCGGCAGCGCCGAACAGAAAGGCACACCAGCCCAGGATTTGCGCGACCATCCCTTGACGCGGCCGATTGAACGACGCCGTGATGAGTTGATGGATGGTTTCCGCCGTGGCGTTTCCGGCGGATCGACGAATGCCGTCGAGAAGCGCATCCTCCGCGACGTGATGCCCGTGACCGCCGTTTTGCATGCCGAGCGCCCATCCCGCGATCGCGATGAGAACGATGAGCAACGGCGCCAGCGCAAAGATCGCCGAAAAAGCGATCGAGGACGCGAGCCGCATGGCTTTGTCTTCGTTGAATGCGCGTAAGAGTTCGCGAAAAAGCGTCGGCGTCATCGGTGCCGACAAAGCCTACCCGGCGTCGCGGTTGCCGAAACTCGGCCTACTTGACGAGCGGAAGAATGTTGCTCGGCGTCAGCGGGTAGAACGTCATCACGATTACGGCAACGGCGCAGATCGCGACGCTTGCCCAGGCCAAGGGCACGAACGGCGCCGGGTCGTGCGGTTGATGACGCGTGCGCGCGTACATTGCGACGATCACTTTCGCATAGGCGTAGAGCGAGATTGCCGTGCCGGCGATCAGCAGCGCCGCCATCCAAACGTACCCGGCGCTGACGCTCGACGAAAGGATCAGGATCTTTCCGAGAAAGCCTGCAGTCGGCGGCAAACCCGCCAGCGCCAGCAGGAAAACGGTCATTGCGGCCGCCAACGCCGGGCGCCGGCGCGCCAGGCCTTCGTAGTTTGCCAGAACCGAGCCTTGCTCGCCGTCGTTCGAGATCGCCGCCGCAACGGCGAATGCACCGAGATTCATAAAGGCGTACGCCGTGAGGTAAAATACGGCGTAACGAAGTCCCAGCGCCGTGGTGCCCGCCAGTGCGGTCAGGATGTACCCAGCCTGGGCGATGCCGGAATACGCGAGTAACCGTTTCAAATCGCGTTGCGCCAGCATGCCGGCGTTTCCCACGATCATCGAGATGCCGGCAACGATCCACAACGGCAAGAGGAGCCTTTCGGAAACCCCGGCGGGCAGCGCTGCATAGATGAAACGGGCCAGCACCGCAAGCACCGCTGCCTTGGTTGCGACGCTCATAAAGGCGGTGACCGGAAGCGGAGCGCCCTCGTAGACGTCGGGCGCCCACGAGTGGAACGGCACTAAACTCAGCTTGAACGCCAAGCCGATCGCAAACATCCCCGAACCCATCCAGAACAATGCGTTTCCGGCGAGCGCCGGATCGACGAAGGCGGCGAGCATCACGCTACCGGTCGCGCCGAACAGCAAGGCCATGCCGTACAGCATGAAACCGGTCGCCGTCGAGCTTAGAATGAGATACTTCAGGGCGGATTCACGCGCGGTTTTGCGGTCGACCAATCCGCACAGACAGTACAGCGCGAGCGAAAGCAACTCGAGGCCGAGGAAGATCGTCATCAAGTTCGCGGCGCCCGCCATCACCATCGCGCCGCACGCGCTCCAGAGCATCAACGCGGTGGTTTCGGCGATCCGTTCGCTCGGCCCGATGGCGCCATAGAGCACCAGCGAGCCGACCAGCGCCAGCAGCACGATCTCCTCGAACACAGTGGTGAAACCACCGGTCATGAAACCGCCGAAAAAGGCGTTGTGATCGTGACCGAACTGCCCTGCCACGACGATGCCGGCGGCGACGCCGCCGATCGCGCCGAGGACGATCGAAACGTAGCGCGGCGCGTGTTCGCGTGCGAACAGATCGACGATCAACACCGCCAGCGCGGCGACGGCGACGATCGCAATCGGCACCAGCGCGTTCCAATCGAGCGCGGTGAACGGAAGCGCGATCACTTCACGATCCCCGCGAAGGCGGCCATGATCGCATTCGGCTGGATGCCGACGAATACGAGCGCGGCCAGCAGCGGCGCCACGGCCAACCCTTCGATCCACGTCAAATCGTTGCGCACCGGCAGATCCTCGAGCGCAGGTCCGTTCATGATGCCCTGATAGAGCCGCAGGAAGTACGCCGACGCCAGGACGATTGCGACCAGCCCGACGATCGCCGGCCACAAATACCCCGCTTGATAGATGCCGATGAGCATGACCAGCTCGCCGGCGAATCCTGCAAGTCCGGGCAATCCGAGCGCGGCTAAGCACGCAATGCAAAACGCACCGGCAAGCCGCGGGTTCGCCCAGCCGAGACCTCCGAGCCGCATCAGCGAACGCGTGCGCTCGCGTTCTTCGACGTATCCGACGATGATAAAGAGCGCCGCCGAAAACAGTCCGTGCGCGATCATGTAAACCAGCGCGCCTTGGAGCGCAAGCTGGTTGCCGGAGACGATCGCGATGACGATCAATCCGAGATGCGACAGCGACGAATAGGCGACCACGCGCTTGGCGTCGTGTTGAACCAGCGCGGAAACCGCGCCGTAGACCATCGAAATCGCGCCCAGCACGATGAGGAGGCCCGAGTACTGATGCAGATATTCCGGCATAAAGGCCAGCGCGACCACGATCAAACCGTAGAGACCCGCCTTGGATTGTACCGCGCCCACCACCGCGGCCATTGGCGCCGGTAAGTCGGTGTACGTCAACGGCATCCAGGTGTGCAGCGGCCAGACCGGCGTTTTCACCAAGAACGCGATCGCGAATCCGGCAAAAATCCACGGCGCCCACGCACCGACGATGTGTACCCCGCCACGCCCGATCACGTCGGTCGATCCGTCGATGATGCCGAAAGCGGCGGTTGCGAGCAACAGCAGCAACCCGCCGGCGAAATTATAGATGAAGTAACGCCAGGCGGTGGCCGGATGGCCGCTCCAGCCGGCCAGCGCGAAAAAGACCGGGATGAGCATGAGATCCCAGAACAGCGCGAACACCAGCAAGTCGCGCGCCAGGAAGAGCCCGAGCATCGAACCTTCGAGAAACAACACCAGCGCGACGAAGTTTCGGCTGCGCGGCACGGTGGTGGCCGCGATCGCCGAAGCCGCGCACAGCGCGAGCAGCAGCGCCAGCCAGAACGAGACCGGCGTCGCGCCGAAGTGGAAGGCCGCTTCGAACGGTCGCGACAGCCACCGGTAACTCCACTCCTGGCCGCGTCCGAACGCCAGCATAAAGAACGTCGCCGCCGCGACGAGCGTGCCGATGCCTCGGGAGAGACGGCGATCGTCGCGCGGCAGAGCGAACAGCAACAACCCGGCGACGATGGGTAGCAGGATCGTCGCCGGCACCAGCATCAGTGCAACCCTCCGGCGACGAGCGCGTAGTAGGCGATGAAGGCGGCAGCGCCGATTGCCAAGATCAGCGCGTATGCGCGCACCAATCCGGTCTCGAGCGCTTGTACGAAGGCGCCGGCCGTTCGCGTAATCGAGGTGACGTCGCGGACGGCGCCGTCGATGAGATGCGGGTCAAAAACACGCGCCACCAGCGTACCGAACAACTGCGACGTGCGCACGAAAACGAGATCGATGACCGTGTCGAAATAGAAGAGATTGGTCAGAAACGCCGGCATGCGCGCAGCCTCGTTACGCAGCCGCTCGGCAGCGTTTGCCTGCGCCGCTTTGGTTGCATACCTCGACCATGCCACGGCGAACCCGGCCAGCACGACGAGAAAGACGATCGCCGACGTTTCCAGTTCGGTAATCGCCGGAGCCGCGAGCGGCGTCACGGCGAATTGGGGTGCAAAGTAGCGCGCCCAGGGCGAATTTTCCCCGCCGTACATCAAGGCCGCGCCGATTGCCACCGTCGGCAGGATCAAAATGCCGACCGGGACGCTCATGATCCAGCCCGGCGCGTGATGACTTCCGTGCGGCTCGGGCGCGCGCGAGTCGAGATCGGCGTGGCCGCGGTACTCGCCCAAGAACGTGATGAAGAGAAGCCGGAACATGTAGTACGCAGTGAGCCCGGCGGTCACGATGCCGGTCGCATAGATCCACGGATGCCCGTGCGCGAGGGCGCCGTAGATCACCTGATCCTTCGAAAAGAATCCGCTAAAGCCGGGGATGCCGCAGATCGAGAACACGCCGGTAAGGATCGCCCAAAATGCAAACGGCATGCGCCGGCGCAAACCGCCCATCCGGCGAACGTCTTGCTCGTTGCCGAGCGCGTGGATGATCAAACCCGCCGCCAGAAAGAGCTGCGCTTTGAAGAACGCGTGCGTAAAGAAGTGTGCGACGCCCGCTTGATACGCACCGACGCCGACCCCCATGATCATGTAACCGATTTGAGACATGGTCGAGTAGGCCAGGATCCGCTTGATGTCCCACTGCACGCAGCCCAAGATCCCGCCCGCGATCGCCGTGAGCGCGCCGATCGAGCCGGCCAGGAGCCGGGCGTCGGGGCTGGCGTTCCACAGCGGCGCGCAGCGCGCGATGAGATACACGCCGGCGGTCACCATGGTAGCGGCGTGAATCAGGGCGGAAACCGGCGTTGGCCCTTCCATCGCGTCGGGGAGCCAGGTATGCAGCGGAATCTGTGCCGACTTGGCAGCCGCCCCGATGAACAAGGCCACGCAGATCGTCAGCAGCAAGGGCGCCCCCAAGCGACCGGCCGCGGCGAACACGTCGCCGAAAGCGACCGAGTGCACGTTGGCAACGATTGCGAAGATTGCGAACATGATGGCGACGTCGCCGACGACGTTTATCACGAACGCCTTGCGCGCCGCCGCCACCGCCGTCGGCCGCTCGAACCAGAACCCGATCAAGAAATACGAGGCGAGCCCGACCAGGCCCCAGCCGACGAGCAATCCGATGAAGTTGTCGGAAAGAACCAGCGTCAGCATCGCAAACACGAAGAAATTCATATAGCCGAAGAAGCGCGCGTAGGCGCGATCGCCGTGCATATATCCCATCGCGTAGAACGTGATCAAGAAACCGACGCCGGTAATGATGAACGTCCATAAAAGCGAGAGCGGGTCGAGTAAGAGCCCGAAATCGACCTGGCCCGGAATCCACGAAAAGAGCGACTCGTGCGCCCCCAGCGTGCCCCCAGCCGCTTGCGTGCCGGCGTTCCACGATGCAGCCGCCAGCACGAACGAAACCGCCATCACCCCCGAGGCGAGCCAGCCGCTCCGCGACTTGAGCTGCGGCCCCAAGACCCAGCACGCGACGGCGCCGGCGAGCGGCAGCAGCCAGAGCACGACCAACAGCGGATAGATGCCCTCGGCGCCCATGACGTGCGGGGTCGCGTTCATCCGTGCAACAGCCTGACTTCGTCGACGTCGACGTTCTTTTCAGCCCGGAACGTCGTGACGACGATGGCCAGCCCGATGGCCGCCTCAGCCGCGGCGACCGTGATCACGAGAAATGCAAAAACCTGGCCGGCATTCGCCAGCCACGCCCGCGCGAACGCCATGAACAGCAGGTTCGCCGCGTTGAACATCAATTCGATGCTCATCAGCATGATCAACGGGTTGCGGCGCAGCAACACGCCCGCCACGCCGATGAAGAACATCACCGACGACAGCGCAACATAGTTTCCAATCGCTACCGGCACGGTTGCGTCTCAGTCGCCTCCCCGCAGAATCGCCTCGCGCATCGATCGTTGGACCTCGGCGGTCCGTTTGCGTGAAGGCACGTTCGGACGCAAGTCGCCGGCAAGCGCGACCACGCCGATCACCGCGACCATCAGGATCAACGCGGTGATTTCAAACGGCAAGAGTTGCACCGTAAAGAGCGCCTTGCCGAAATCGGCGACGCTGCCGAAGACGCCGGCCGTACCGACCGGACCGACGACCGACGTCGCGTGAACGCTGCCGGGCGCAATCCCGGTCGCGTGCATCGCTGCGTACGTCAGGAAACCCAGCCCCGCCAGCACGACGACGATAGCCGGCCCGACCGCCTTGGGCATACGATTCGGTCCGGCGGAAAACGGCGCGACGCCGCTGCTGAGCAAGGCGATCACGAAGACGAACAAGACCAGAATCGCGCCCGAGTAGACGATAATCTGCATCACCGCAAGGAACTCGGCGGAAAGCGTCACGTAGAGCACCGCCAGCGCGGCGAAGTTCACCAGCAGTGCGACGACGCTGTAGACCGGTTTTTTTGCGCCGATCGTCCATACGGCGCTCGCGATGACGATCGCGCCGAGAACCCAAAATGCGATCACGGTGACGCCAATCCTTTTCGCTGCGTTTTGAGAATGCCGCCGCGCCACGTCGCGGTGTAGCCTTCGGCAACGTCGGTTGTCGACTTGATGTCGGCCACGCGTCCGAGGTCGCCGGGAATTCCACCCGGGCGCTCGTCGGGAGCGCTGCCCACACCGGCTTCCGGCGGCACCAGCAGCCGGTCCTTGTCGGAGATGAACGAGCCGCGGCGGTAGTCCGCCATCTCGAACCGCGGCGTCAGCACGATCGCGTCGGTCGGACACGCCTCTTCGCACATGCCGCAGAAAATGCACCGCAGTTCGTCGATCTCGTAGCGCGCTGCATGCCGTTCGCCCGGCGATACCCGAGCGTCGGGTGCGTTCTCCGCTCCGATGACGGTGATGGCGTTGGCCGGGCACGCGCTGGAACAAAGCTCGCAGCCGATGCAGCGCTCCTTGGCGTCGTCATAACGCCGCAGCTCGTGCAATCCGTGGAAGCGCGGCGCGTGCTGCTTCTTCACCGAGGGGTACTGGATCGTCGGGCGTTTGCGAAACATGAAGCCGAACGTAATCGATAGGCCCCGCAGGATCGCGCCGACGTTGTATAGGTTCTTCCTCATCTTCGAATCTTTCATTGCTCGAGTCATCCTCGGAAGGCCACGACGACGGCGGTTACGACCAAATTAAGCGTCGCCACGGGCAGCAAGACTTTCCAGCCGAAGGCCATCAGCCGATCGTAGCGCAGCCGCGGGAGCGTCGCGCGCAGCCACATGTAGAAGAACATGAACGCCGCGACCTTCACCAGGAACCACACGACTCCGGGGACCACAGCGATTCCGAACGGCGCGTTCCAGCCGCCGAAGAACAAGAGGGTCGCGATGCACGATACCGTCAACATGTTCACGTACTCGGCAATGAAGAACAGTCCGAAGCGCAGGCCCGAGTATTCGGTGTGGAATCCGGCGACCAGCTCGGTCTCGGCTTCGACGAGATCGAACGGCGTGCGGTTGGTTTCGGCTACGGCGGTGATGACGTAAATGAGGAACCCCAAGAACTGCGGCACGAAAAACCACCAGTGCAGCTGAGCGTTCACGATTCCGTCGAGCGAGGTCGTGCCGGCGAGAATCAGTACGCCGATGAACGATAACGACATCGCCAGTTCGTAACTGATCATCTGGGCCGTCGCGCGGACGCTGCCGAGCAGCGGATACTTCGAGCCCGACGCCCAACCGCCCAGCGAGATGCCGTAGACGCCGATCGACGTAATCGCCAAAATCAGCAAAATTCCGGCGTTCACGTTGCCGATCGCCCACGTTCCCGAGGCCGACGCGCCGAACGGAACCACCGCGTACACCGAAAACGCGGTCAAGAGCGAAATGAACGGCGCCAGCCGGTAGATCAACGGATCGGCGGTTTTGGGCGTGAGATCTTCCTTGAGCATCAGCTTGGCGGCATCGGCGGCGGGCTGCATCAAGCCCCACGGGCCTACCCGGTTGGGGCCCGGCCGCAACTGCATCCAGCCCAGAACCTTCCGCTCCGCAAGCATCGCATACGCAAAAGTCGTGACGACGACCAGCAGCAGAATCGCCGATTTCACGACGACGATCAGCCACAGCGGCACTATGCCGTCGCTCCCGCGGCCTGGGGCAATGCGGCGCCGTCGCGCAGCGGCGCGAGCGTTGGATCGTGCTGCCAGGTGCCGCCGCCCGAAAGAATTCTCGGAGCGGGGGTGTCTTGCGGCGGCGACACGGGGGCGCTGCCGGCAAAACGCGCATCGCCGAAACCGAAATCCTCGGGCACGTTTGCCGCGTGTTGGATAACCGCCGCGTCCAGCGCATCGGCGTTCGGCAACGTCACGTCGAAGCAGTCCGTCAAACCGGCCAGCATTTCCAAATCGGAAAGCACTCCTTCGGGCGCCTGCAACGCCGCATTGACCGGAAGCACGTCGCCGGCAAGGTTGACCGTCGTTCCGCTTTTCTCCAACGCGCCTTTGGCCGGAAGAATCAGCGTCGCCAATCGCGCGGTTTCGGTCATGAAGAGTTCGCTGACGGCGACGAACGGAGTCTTGGCGAGCGCCGCCGCGACGGCGGCGCCGTCGACGGCGTTGCGAACCGGATTGGCGCCGAAAACGGAGAGTACGGCGAGCGCACCGTTGCGCGCATCCTCGAACATTCCCAACGCGTCGCGGCCGGCGGACGTCGCGGCATAACCGGGACCCGAGCGCGGCAACATGCCCATCGCCTCGGCGCCCCGCGCGTTGCCTTGCTCGCTCGCGATATAGGTGGACAGCTCGGCGGCACCGGCAAAAGCTTCGGCGTAGGCGCGGCCGCGATCGAGATCGATAC
>JBAUZB010000006.1:0-8359 GCA_049585095.1 Candidatus Tumulicola sp. | reverse complement strand
CGCAAGCGGGGTCTATGCCGCCGGCGAACTTCGGAACTCCGCCGTCAGGCCAAATTCCAATTCTCTATAACGATCACCACGTCTACAGCAAACCCGACGTTCTCAAGCAAGGCCGCGTGCTCGCGGCCCTGGTGAAGGGCGGCACCTTGCTGATTCCCTTGCGCTCGATGTTCGAGCAAATGGGTGCGACCGTGTCGTACGACGCGGCCAGCAAAACGGCGACGGTGACCAAACCCGGCTCCGAGGTCAAGGTGACCGTCGGGAAGCCGGAAGTTCTAATCAACGGTGAATCGCGTCCGCTGGACGTGCCGCCGATGATCTATCAGGGCAACGTCCTCGTGCCGGTCCGCGTGATATCGGAAGGTATGGGAGCATACGTGCAGTGGGTTCCGGATCAACACGTCGTCGTCGTTCGGTACATTCCGGCGACGCCGCCGCCGGCGCCCACTCCGACGATGGCTCCGACGCCGCCGCCGACACCGACGCCGGCTCCAGTGAAAACGCCCTACAACGACCTTTTCGTTGCTGGTGACTACGTCATCTCACCGAAGGTGTACAACGAGTTCAGCCCGGGCAACACCGGAACGAGTTCGTACGCCGTTCGCGGCGCTCTCGAATTCAGCGCGCTGAACATTCCGTGGATGGTCGAAGGTTCTTTCGAGCAGTTCGGCTATCCGCACAACTGCGGAAGCACGTCCTCTTCGGCGGCGTTCGATCCACAGTGCAACGTTACGGTTATCGGTGGTTACGGACAAACGTTCGTTCCGTCTTTCCAAGCGCGTGACACGGACGTCGACGCGCGGCTTGGCATTCGCGTCCTTAATCCGCGAGTGTACATCGGCGTCGGTTATCTGTGGCGTTCGACGAACTACGGTTACCCGAACATGAACGGCGTGGGCGCCGGCATCGAAAAGCTGCCGGATCTCAACGTTCCACTCTCGTTCTTCGGCAGTTTCTGGTATTACCCGAGCATAAAAGGCAACTTCTCGAACTCGGCCTTCTCGGGACCGCTCGAATACAACTTATACAAATACCAGATCGGTGCCGATTACGTGATCGGCAACAGCCCGGTCTTCATCGAAGCCGGCTGGATGGGTGAGAACCTCACGAACAAGACCAATGCCCCGATCGGCGTAACGGTCAACGGACCGTTTGCCGGCCTCGGCATCAAATTCTAGCTAGCAAACCGTCACTCACCCCTGACGGGCCTCGGCGAAAGCCGGGGCTCGTTTGCTTTTTCGGCTTGCGCAAGCAGGCGCTTCGTGACATAGTGTCCGGAGAGGAGCCGAGCGCCCCTCCTGTATTCGCATGCTTAGGAGGCCTTCTCGTGAAACTAGCCCGCATTGCTCTGCTTGGCGTTTTCGTCGCAGCCGGGTGCCCGTTCAGCGCGATCGCGTCCCCCTCGCAGGGCGGACCGAGCGTCGCGCAAGCGGGGTCTATGCCGGCGGCGAACTTCGGAACTCCGCCGTCAGGCCAAATTCCAATTCTCTATAACGATCACCACGTTTACAGCAAACCCGACGTCCTCAAACAAAGCCGCGTGCTCGCGGCCCTGGTGAAGGGCGGCACGTTGCTCATTCCGTTGCGCTCGATGTTCGAGCAAATGGGAGCGACCGTGTCGTACGACGCGGCCAGCAAAACGGCGACGGTGACCAAACCCGGCTCCGAGGTCAAGGTGACCGTTGGGAAGCCGGAAGTTCTGATCAACGGTGAATCGCGTCCGCTGGACGTACCGCCGATGATCTATCAGGGCAACGTCCTCGTGCCGGTCCGCGTGATATCGGAAGGCATGGGGGCGTACGTGCAGTGGGTTCCGGATCAGCACGTCGTCGTCGTTCGGTACATTCCGGCGACGCCGCCGCCGTCGCCCGCTCCGACGATGGCTCCGACGCCGCCGCCGACGCCGACGCCGGCTCCGGTGAAAACGCCCTACAACGACCTGTTCGTTGCTGGTGACTACATCATCTCACCGAAGGTCTACAACGAGTTCAGCCCGGGCAATACCGGAACGAGTTCCTACGCGGTGCGTGGCGCATTCGAGTTCACGGCTCTCAACATTCCGTGGATGATCGAAGGCTCGTTCGAGCAGTTCGGCTATCCGCATAACTGCGGGAGCACGTCGTCGTCGGCGACGCTCGATCCACAGTGTTTCGTCACCGGGATCGGCGGAGGGTATCAGAGCTTCGTTCCGGCATTCTCGGCTCGCGATTCCGACGTCGACGCTCGCTTAGGTATACGCATTTTCAATCCGCGCGTTTACATTGGGGTGGGATACCTGTGGCGCTGGAGCAACTATGGGTACCCGGCCACAAATGGCGTCGGCTTCGGCATCGAGAAGCTGCCGGATCTCAACGTTCCGCTGTCGTTCTTCGGCAGTTTCTGGTACTACCCGAGCATCACCGGGAACTTTTTCAACGACGAGTTCCCCCAGCCGATCACGGGACACCCGGGCCTGACGTCGGCAACGCTTCAGTTGGGGTATAACTTGTACAAGTACCAGGTCGGCGCAGACTACGTGATCGGCAGCAGCCCGATCTTCATCGAAGCCGGCTGGATGGGTGAGAACCTCACCAACAAGACCAATGCCCCGATCGGCGTAACGGCCAATGGACCGTTTGCCGGCCTCGGCGTCAAATTCTAGCTAGCAAACCGTCAGTCACCCCTGACGGGCCTCCGCAAAAGCCGGGGCCCGCCTCTTTTTCTCCCAGACGACCAAGGCAACCAACTACTGCCCACCGATCGGCGCCGGGCCTTGCGCTTGGGCCGGGCCTAGGGTAAAATGGCCCATTGTGGCGCCACCTCTCTCGGCGCCCGCGGCACAGCCGCTCCGGCCATCACCGGCCCGGAAAGTGAACGCCCTCGCCGCGCGTTCATGGCACCAGATCCTGCAACGGGTCGAGGCGACGACACCCCGTCGTTCGGGGAAGGAAAAAGTGCCTGCGCCTTCGCGCCGGCTTACGGAGATTTCGGTTGGCAGCCAAGAAGCAGACCAAAACGCGCCGCAAGCGCGAAGTCAAGAACGTCCAGTCGGGAGTGACGCATGTGCATGCGTCGTTCAACAACACCATCGTCACGATCAGCGATCCTCACGGGAACGTCGTGTCGTGGGCCTCGGCCGGGAACCTCGGCTTCAAAGGGTCGAAGAAATCGACCCCATTTGCCGCCCAAATGGCCGCCGAAGCGGCGGCGCGCAAGGCGATGGACCATGGCATGAAGTCGACCGACGTGTTCGTGAAGGGCCCCGGCGCCGGGCGCGAAGCCGCGATTCGTTCGCTCCAAGCCGCCGGCCTCGAGATCACGATGATCAAAGACGTTACGCCGATTCCCCACAACGGCTGCCGCCCGCCGAAGCGGCGCCGCGTCTAACCGGAGAGAGTATGTCGCGTTACACCGGACCCGTTTGTCGCCTCTGCCGTCGCGAAACCGCCGCGAGCAAGACGGGCGAAAAGATCAAGCTGTTTCTCAAAGGCGATCGTTGCCTGTCGAAAAAGTGCGCCGTCGAGCGCCGCGGCACCGCGCCCGGCCAGAAGACCGCCGGCAAGTCGCGTACCAAGGTCTCCGAGTACGGGCGGCAACTTCGCGAGAAGCAGAAGATGCGCCGCTATTACGGCGTGCACGAAACGCAGTTCGAAAACTACTTCCGCGAGGCGGCCCGCGTGCCGGGACAAACCGGACGTACCTTCTTGGCGTTGCTCGAGCGGCGGTTGGATAACGTCGTGTATCGTATGAATCTGGCCGGCAGCCGCGCGCAGGCGCGTCAACTGGTGACGCACCGCCACTTTCGCGTGAACGGCCGCATCGTGAACATCCCGTCCTACATCTGCAAGCCGGGCGACGTCATCGCAATCGGGGAACGCAGTATGAAGTCGCCGGTCTTCGGCGCAAACTTGCAAGGCGCCGCCGCGCGGCGGCCGCCGGAGTGGCTGGATTGGAGCGACCAAGAAAAGATCGGCAAGGTGTTGCAGTTCCCGTCGCGCGAGCAGATCGACACGCCGGTCGACGAGCAGCTCATCGTGGAGTATTACTCGCGCTAGGAAGCCGAACGACTCACAGGTTCACAACTCAAACCGTCGCTAGACGTACGATCGTCCGAATCGAGGGATTCGGGCGGATAACGGAAGCGGCAACAAAGGATAGACCCACTACATGACCATGTTGGAAACGCCCGCCGGCGCGAGTATCGAAGTTCGCGAGCGTGGCGATAACCAGGCAAAGTTCGTCATCGAACCGCTCGAGCGGGGCTTCGGCATTACGCTCGGAAACGCGCTGCGCCGTATTCTGCTCAGCTCGATTCCCGGAGCGGCGGTGACCTATATGAAGATCGACGGCGTGCTGCACGAGTTCTCGACGATCCCCGGGATGGTCGAGGACACGATCGCGCTCATGCTCAACCTCAAGGGTTTGCCGGTGAAGCTGAACACCGACGAACCGAAGGTGCTGACGCTGAGCGTCAGCGGATCGCGCGACGTGACCGCCGCCGACATTGCGGCGGATGCCGACGTCGAGATTCTGGATCCGTCGTACCGGCTGGCGACGCTGTCGTCGAAGGACGCAAGGCTTTCGATGGAGATCGGGGTGGAGATGGGTCGCGGCTACGTGATGGCCGACAAGCAGCGCAACATCGAGCACATGATCGGCCTGATTCCGCTCGACTCGATCTTTTCGCCCATTCGTAAGGTGAACTTCACGGTTGACGATACGCGCGTCGGTCAGAGCGTGGATTTCGACCGCCTCACGATTGAGATCGAAACCAACGGATCGATCACCCCCGACGAAGCACTTTCGACGGCGGCCGGCATCATGCAGGAGCAGCTGGATCTGTTCGTGTCGTTCACCAATCGTGCCGAGCCGCTTCCGGAGGCGCCTCCGAACGAGTGGGACATTCCGGTCGAAACCCTGAACCTGTCGGTACGCTCGTTCAATTGTCTCAAACGGGCCGGCATTTCAAAGGTCTCCGAACTGCTCGACTTGACGGAAGACGAGATTATGAAAATGCGGAACTTCGGCAAGAAATCGCTGGACGAGATCAAGCAAGTGCTTTCTGAGAGGGGGCTGTCGCTGCGCCAGTCGTAGCGCCAGGACGTTATGCCGCACCAAATCGCATACAAGCGCCTTTCGCGCACCGACGGCCACCGTAAGGCGCTGCTGCGCAATCTGGCGACCTCGTTCTTCAAGCACGAAAAGATGGAGACGACGTCGAGCAAGGCCAAGGAGATCAGTCCGGTCATCGAGCGCTTGATTACGGTGGCGATGGAGGGCGATCTCGCGGCTCGGCGCAATCTCGCCGAGTTCATTACGGAGCCCGCCGTGGTGAAGAAGCTCGTCGAACAGATCGCTCCCGCCCTGAAGGGGCGCAGCGGCGGCTATACGCGCATCACCAAGACCCGAGTGCGCCCGGGCGATGCCGCCGAGCTATCGCTGATCGAATTGGTGAAATAAAGGCGCACCAGGTTCCCTGATGCTTCGGCTGGCGCTGCTATTCGCGGTGATCGTAGTCGCGTTCGACGCGATCGCCGCGTTCGTCGCCAACGCCGCCGGGTTCAACTACGGCCAGTTCGCGCTCATTTCGGTCGTTATCTACGTCGCGCTCGGAATCTTCGCCGGCCAACGGCTGCGCCGGTTTCGGGCGTTGACGGCCATCGTCATCGCCGCGCTCGTGGATGCGTCGCTCGGCTCGTACGTAGCGGCTTCGATCGGTCGCGACGTTCCGACGGTGCATTCGAGCACCATGGAGATCGTCGGTGCCGCGCTGTTGGGCGCGCTGCTCAATATCGCATTCGGAACGATCGGCGTGGTGGTTGGGGCGCGCGTCGCGCGCCGATCCCTCTAGTCGACGCTAGTATCCGGCAGGGACGCCGATGAAAAACAATCCGGCGCCGATGATGACGCCGAGCGCGACGAT
Organism: Candidatus Tumulicola sp.; assembly: GCA_049585095.1. Lineage (GTDB taxonomy): Bacteria > Vulcanimicrobiota > Vulcanimicrobiia > Vulcanimicrobiales > Vulcanimicrobiaceae > Tumulicola. The sequence goes on along the minus strand of JBAUZB010000006.1, from coordinate 2,457 downwards.
GAGCACGGGAGCCATGCGTCGCCCGTAGGACGATGCGGCCAAAGCGCCGAGACCAAGTGCAACGACGCCGCTGCCGAGCAGATAGTAATCGTCGTGCTGCAGATAGACCGTCAATAAGACGCCGAGAAAGCCGACCAGGAAGATGACCAGCGGCGATGTCGATCGACCCAGGACGATGGCCGCCCCGACCAGCACGATACCGGCGACGATCGCGCCCAGCGGGGCCAACGGTTCGCCCGCCAGCCCGATTCCCAGAAAGAACGCCGCAATGGCGACGGCGAGCAACTGCGTCACGGAAAATTCTCGCGTCCCGGCATCGTGCTCCTGACTTCGCCGTCCGGGCGCGCTGCGTCCCGTTCAAAATGCCCCGGTTCGAAGAAATCGCGAAGCCGGCGCCGCGACGGCAGGCTTTGTGGGCGTGGCGCCTGGTAGTATTGCAGTATGACCGCAACACTCGAACAGATCGCGCCTTTCAAGAATGAGACCGTAAAGGATTTTTCCGACCCCAGCGACGCCGCCACGATGCGGGCCGCGCTCGAATCGGTGAAGCGTGGATTCGGCAAACACTACCCGCTGGTCATCGGCGGCGCGAAGATCGAAACCGAGAAGAAAATCCGGTCGCTCAATCCAGCCGATCCGAGCCAAGTCGTCGGATTGACCAGCTCGGCCTCCAAAGAACAGGCGGTCGCGGCGATTGAGGCCGCCGATCGCGCATTCGAGCACTGGAAGCGCCGTTCGGCGCAAGCCCGCGCGACCTGCGTGTTCAAAGCGGCGGCACTGCTGCGCGAGCGCCGTTTCGAGTACGACGCGCTGCTGGTCTACGAAGTCGGGAAGAGCTGGATAGAAGCCGATGGCGACATCGCCGAGGCGATCGATTTCCTCGAATTCTACGCGCGGGAAGCGTTACGCTACGCTCGACCGCATCCGGTGGTTCCGCTCGACGGTGAGCGCAACGAGATGGTGTACATTCCACTCGGCGTCGGTGCGGTGATTCCCCCTTGGAACTTCGCCGGAGCGATCATGGCGGGGATGACGGTCGCGGCCATCGTTACCGGAAATACGGTGGTGCTCAAGCCCTCGAGCGATTCGGCAATCGTCGCGGCGTGGTTCGTGGACTTGCTGCAGGAAGCCGGCGTGCCCGACGGCGTGGTGAATTTCGTTCCAGGTTCCGGGAGCACGATCGGCGACGCCATCGTGTCGCATCCGCTGGTTCGCTTTATCGCGTTTACCGGTTCGAAGGAAGTCGGCTTACATATCAACCGGCTTGCGGCCGAGCCGCAACCCGGGCAGAAGTGGATCAAGCGCGTGATCGCCGAGATGGGTGGAAAGGATTCGATCGTCGTCGCCGCCGATGCCGACGTCGACGCTGCCGTGGAAGGCGTCGCGGTTTCGGCGTTCGGTTTCCAGGGGCAGAAATGCTCGGCGTGTTCGCGCGCCATCGTGGACGAAACGATCTACGACGAGTTTCTCGACAAGCTCAAGACCCGGGTCGCCAAAATCGCGGTCGGCGACCCGAGCGATCCGAAGAACTACATGGGGCCGGTCGTTAACGAGGCGGCGCTGCAATCGATTTCGGATTACATCGAAACCGGGAAGGCCGAGGGGCGCCTCGTCGCCGGCGGCAAACGCGCGGGCGGCCTCGGATACTTTTTGGAGCCGACGGTGATTGCCGACGTCGCGCCCGATGCGACGATCGCGCAAGAGGAGATCTTCGGACCGGTACTGGCGGTCATCAAGGCGAAAGATTTCGACGATGCCCTGAGGATCGCCAATAACACCGAGTTCGGCTTGACCGGCTCGCTCTATACGCGCGACGAGCAGAAGATCGAGCGGGCGCGCGACGACTTTTTCGTCGGTAACCTGTACTTCAATCGTAAGAGCACCGGCGCCATGGTGGGCGCGCATCCGTTCGGCGGGTTTAACATGTCGGGTACCGACAGCAAAGCCGGCGGTCCGGACTATCTGCTGCTTTTCATGCAAGCCAAGACGATCTCGCGCAAAATATAGGCCACGTCGGGCCCCCCGGGAGCGTTGCCCGGGCTAAAATCCGGTGAAGGCGGCCGCGGCTGCAACCAAGCGGCCTCGGCATGCGTTGTTAAGAATGAGGCTCGTGCCGGCCAAGGCCGCCGCGAGCCGGCTGGGCCGCCGCCGTCGAAGGCGGCAAATACTTCCAGGCTTTTCTTGACATGCCTAGGGCCCGGCGATATGATAGCCGTCGTGACTCTAGCCGCCGGGCGCAAAACGCGGTCGTTAAGATCCGCGTGGGAGTGCCTCGGCCGGCTTTGGGTTCGCTCCTTGAAAACTGAACAGTGCAGCAGCGCATAAGTCTGTGGGTCTCCGACCTCTAAGACAAGGTCAGATTGGCAATGTCTTTTGAGAATCGCGAGAACGTACATTTCTGCCGGTGCCTTCGGGCACGGAACGGTTTTTCGCAACCGCTCCTGAAACGGCAATGCG
>JBAUZB010000005.1:0-2376 GCA_049585095.1 Candidatus Tumulicola sp. | reverse complement strand
CCCGTAAAGCTGTGCAGTATTGTTTCGCCACCCGAAGCATTCAAAACAAAAATCGTTCCGCGATTCACGGCTCCACCCGTTTCTGTCGTGCCGTAGAATAAGCCATTCACCTCGACTAGCCCGGCCAACGGGCCAAAACCGTCTGACCCACTCTCTGATCCCTTGAAGTTATATATTATGTTCTCACTGCCGGCCAGTGTGAGCGAATAGACGGTGCCACAACCGGCGTGGCACGGGCCTATGGTCGCCGCGCCTCCGAGCTGAGTCGTGCCATAGAGTACTCCATTTCGATCGAGAAGCTCACTGAATGGAAACTTACCATCGGGTGCGCCGGTAAAACTGTGAAGTACAGTTTCATTCCCGTTTGGAGTCAAAGTGAAGACCACGCCGATATTTTTTTTACCGCCTTTAAGCGTAGTGCCGTAAAGCGTACCGTTTATATTTATTAATTCGGCCCTGGGACCGGCACCATCTTTGCCGGCAAAAGCGTAAACGACCGACTCGGAACCCGACGGGGTAATTGCATAAACCGTACCCGCGCCGCCCAATCCGCCTGCGGTCGTAGTACCATAAAGAGTCCCGTTTATATTAAGTAAGCCTGCTTGCGGATATTGGCCATCAGCGCTTCCTCTAAAGCTATAGACTATGCGCTCACCCCCGGAGGCGTCGATAGCGAATACCGTTCCAAGATCATTGGCGCCACCTTTGGTGGTTGTGCCGTAAATCGTTCCGTTCACGTCGATCAGAGAGGCGTCCGGAAGCGCCCCGTCGGATCCTCCTTGCTTTGACCATCCCGTAAATTTGTAGACGACAGTCTCGTTTCCAGATGAATCCAGCGCGTAGACAACACCGCAGCCCCCGTTGCACTCACCCTGGCTAACAACGCCGCCCTTTTCGGTTACGCCGTAGAACGCGCCACCACTCTTGGTTAGCCGCGAGGATGGGTTCCTACCGTCTCCTTTTCCGAAGTGGTGCAGTATGACGTAAGTGCTGGAATTGGCCGGAAGTCCGTTGGCTAGAAATCTCCGGACTGGAGGCGACGAAGATTCAGCTTGAGCGCAGCCAATAATTAAAATGCACGATGCGATAAAGACGATGGTTCTCATGAAGGCCCTCCACAACGCAAGTACTACAACTCACCCACCATTAAATCGGGCCAGAGATCCAGCAGGCAGATAATAAGCTCGGCCACTTCCGGCTATATCGACTGCGCTCTGTGTTGTGGAGCGTTCGCGCAACCTGAGCAAGTCCCGCTAACGGGCCTCCCATTGCCTCCCTAAAGCGGTGCGTGAGAGGTATCCCTACGGCGACGCACAGCTACGAGCCTTACATATTTGCAAGAGTTACGGACATGCCAACGCCGTTGTGATGAGCCGTCATCGCTGCGCTGCCCTTGCCTGAGAAGGTCTTGCGTTCGAGCGTCGCCTTGTACGTCATTTTGCCTCCGCCGCTGCAACCTTCCCTACCACAACTGCCGTACCCGAAGCCGGAAAACGTGCCCGCGATATTCTTCCTGCCCGAGGTTATCGTGAAACTGCCACCAAATGCAAAGGGAGCGTTGCACATAAACGTCCCGTTGCCGGTGAACGTTCCGGGATATGGCCCGCGCGCTTTACCGCTTACGCTGACATTGCCACAGCCGCTTCCGCTTCCACTAGTAGAGGTAAGTTTTTCCGCGTTCCTGATGATGCTGGGGGTTGCCGACGTCGAGTTTGGCCCTAACCCACCGCCTTGCGACGGCGTGACACTCGTGGCGCTGCTACAACTAGCGAAAAGGACACTCGCGATAAAAAGTGCGACCGCGTTTGGTGCAAAGCGCGGCAGTTGAATTCGCATCTTGATTCTGCTCTTTCTCTGAGGATGACAGCCGCTAAGGGTAATAATGAGCCTAATCCGCCTGGAAAGCAAGCCCTTACTCAACCTACCATCAAGCTGCCGCGCGGTCTGCTGGGGTTTCTAAGGCGAAAATAAACAAGCGCTCCGAGTTCACCGTCGCATTGAAAACGCTAGCCGATCGGCGTAGCCGCTTCGCCCCCGCGTCCGGCACAGGGGGCCTCGTTTTGAAAAGCCCTTAGCTCCAGCCACTGCCTGTGGAGGGAATGCGAATGGCGAGGTCGTTCTTATGTCCATGACGCTATCCGATCTCTTAAGCCTCGTCTCAACGCTAGCAATTGTGGCGGCAGGGGTTTTTGCCGGTATGCAAGTTCGCCAGCTTAACAAACAGCGCGCCAGAGACTCAGCGTTGCAGCTGTTAGCGCCGGAGTAAAATTGACCCACCCCGCCGGTTGAAAATTGACCCACCTGACCCCTCGGCGAACTAGATTCGCATGCTGCAAAAGGAGCTTCAGGTGGAGATACAGGTCCTGCATCGGCAGG
>JBAUZB010000004.1:0-1537 GCA_049585095.1 Candidatus Tumulicola sp. | reverse complement strand
GAATACACCAATGGAAAAAGCCACTTGAACGCCGGCGACTTTCTGGTGATCTACACCGATGGAGTTTCGGAAGCTTCCAACCTGAATCACGACTTGCTCGAAGACGCCGGGCTTCGCAAGTTGATTCAGGATTTCAAGGGTGCGACCGGCGAGGAACTTTCTCAGGCCATTCGCGCAGGCGTGCAAGCCTTCACCGGCGGCGCGCCGCAGTCCGACGACATCACTTTGCTAGTCGTGAACTACAAAGGCCCCGGCGCAGCCGCCGCCACTCCTGCCGTGCCACCAGCTTAAAGCTGGCCCGCAAAAGTCCGGCTAAGAACCAGTCGACGAGTAGTGCCGCGTTCCTATGTTCCACGAGAAAATCGCTACGCTCAGGCAAATTGCCGCCACCACCGGCACCAGGGGCGCATAACGCGCAAAATCCGGGCGCCCCAGCAGACGCACGCTTGGATAAAACGATGCAAATCCAAACGGGATAATCCAGCTCAGCACGAATTGAATGAACCCGCTGTAAATTGAAAGAGGGTAACGCCCGAAAGCGATCAAATTCCAAAACGGCGGATGCACCCCGATGCGGTCCTCAAACCAGAACGACACCGTGCTCAGCAGCAAAAAGAACGAAACGTAAATCACTCCTCCGCACAGCGCCCAAAAGACCAGCTCTACAATCCCGCCAGTGGTCCAGTGAATCCCCAGATGCCGCGACGACCACCACACCAGGAATGTCCCGGTCACAATCTCCTGAATCGACTCCAATCGAAACACTTCAAACAGCACTTGAAATAGCGATGAAATCGGGCGCAGCAACACGCGGTCGAATTTCCCCTCCATGATGTACTGATTCCCAAATTCATAAAGATTCAGGCTCAGCACGTTGAAAAGCCCATAGGGAATCTGCGAAAAGCCGTACAGAAAAACCACTTCCGCCAGGCTCCAGCCGGCCAAGCTGGGAATTTTCTGAAACAGCAAAATGATAAACCCCAGCGAAAAAATCGTTGCCGCTACGCTGGCCGCCAGGCTGATGAAAAAGTCGCCGCGATAGCCCAGCCGCACCTTGGCGTACTGCGAAAAATATTCGCCCAGCAGCACAATGTGCCGCCAAATATCGGCCCCCAGCGGAAGCTCGCCGGCCGGCCTCTCCATTTTTGCTACCGTCGCCATTTATGTTGATCCGATTTCATATAGGCCTTTAACCGCCCTGAATCGTGATTTTCTTGACCGCGCGGTCCCACCACAAATTCGCCAGCAGCAGCAGCGCCGCTACCCAGCACCATTGCGCAGCGATAGTCAGCAGCGCCGCCTTTAGCGGCAGCTTGCCCAGATAAATCATCAGCGGCCGGTACGCGATGTACTCAAACGGCAGCCAGGCCAAAATGTTCTGCAGAACTTTGGGGAAAAATGCGATGGGAATCAGCAGCCCGCTCAGCAGCTCGATCAGCCAGTATTTCGCGCGAATCAGCGCCAGTATCGACTTCAGCGGAATCGCGCAAGTCCCGATCATGAAATTCAGGGCCCCCATCAACGAAAAACTTCCCAG
>JBAUZB010000003.1:0-1541 GCA_049585095.1 Candidatus Tumulicola sp. | reverse complement strand
GCGCACCGGCGTACCGGTGCGCGCGGCGCTGCGCGCGTTGCCCCCGCGTGACGCCGCTATTCTCGATTTCGGTCTAAATCCGGAACGCAAAACACTGTTGGCAATGGGCGGAAGCCAAGGTGCCCGCGCGATCAACCAGGCGTTGATCGACCTCGCGCGGGATTCCGGCGTTCCACCGGGATGGCAGTTGCTCGTCGTCAGCGGCGAGCGGGAGTACGATCGCGTGCGACGCGAACTGCCCGCGGACGATGCCGTCGTTCGGCCGTATCTCGACGATCCGTCGGCGGGTTACGCCGTCGCCGATCTCGTGCTCGCGCGCGCCGGGGCTTCGACGCTGGCAGAGCTGGCGGCGTCCGGAAAACCGGCGATTTTGGTGCCGTATCCGTTTGCCTCCGACGACCACCAGACGGCAAATGCCGCCCGCTTCGAAGAAAGCGGCGCCGGCATCGTCGTGACCGACCAAGACGTGCAGCGCGGCCGGCTGCGTGCCGCCGTCGCCGAGGCGACGTCGCCCGCGCGAATCGCAGCATTGCGTGCAGCCGCCCAGCATTTACGTGCCGGCGACGCCGTTGCGACGATTCTCGCCCGGGTCGATTGGCTGGCGGCGAGAAAGACCTCGCTATGAGTCGAGGCCGGTTTCACTTCGTCGGAGTCGGCGGGATTGGAATGAGCGCAATCGCGCGAATTCTGTTGGCGCGCGGCGAGGAAGTCTCCGGTTCCGACCTCGCGACGACGCCGCTACTGGAGCGGCTGCGCGCCGAAGGCGTCAGCGTCGCCATCGGTCACGATGCCGACAACGTGCGCGGCGCCCAGACGGTGGTCGTGAGCTCGGCGATAGACCGGCGTAATCCGGAGTATGCGGCCGCGCGGCGCAACGGCACGCCGGTTCTGCACCGGGGCGAAATGCTGGCGCAACTCCTATCCGGCGGTCGTGGCATCGCGGTCTGCGGGACGCACGGTAAGACGACGACGACGGCGATGACGCACGCAGTGCTGCGCAGCGGCGGCGTCGACGCGAGCCTGGTGCTCGGGGGCATCGACGGCGTGCTCGAAACCAACGCGTACGCGGGAACGTCGCCGTGGTTCGTAACCGAAGCCGACGAATCCGATGGTTCGTTTGCGCTGCTCCACCCAACGATGGCGGTCGTCACGAACGTCGAGAACGATCATCTCGCGAGCGACGACGATCTACCGCAGCTGGTGCGCGCCTTTGCGGAGTTTCTCGGAAAGCTGCCCGCCGCCGGCGCGGCGATCGTCGGCGCGGACAATCCCTTGTCGGCGTCGCTCGCGTCTCACGATTTGCGCGCGCGAACGGTGACGTTCGGAATTGACGCGAGCGCCGACGTTCGAGCGGCAAACGTGCGCCTCGACGGGCTCGGCGCGCGTTTCGACGTCGTCGCCGGCGACGCGTGTCTCGGCATCGTCGAGCTGGGCGTGCCCGGGACGATCAACGTGGAGAACGCGCTGGCCGCCATTGCGGTCGGCCGCGAACTGGAGATCCCCTTTTCCCGCATCGCCGCCGCGTTACGCGAGTTTCGCGG
>JBAUZB010000002.1:0-10249 GCA_049585095.1 Candidatus Tumulicola sp. | reverse complement strand
TTGCGAAGCCGAGGGCCGCGCCTCCGAGAAGCTGCGCGATCGGCGCCAGCCGATGCAGGTCGACGAGCGCCGCCAGCTGCGACACGGCGCCGGCGAGCAGCGCCGCCGGCAACATCGCCGCAAGGTCGTCGAGTAACGTGGGTGCGGTGGGCGGCTCGTGGAGTCGAGTCGGGCTGCAGGCAGAGGCGGTCAGACGAGCGACCGCGATCGCTGCGACGAATCGCCCGATCGCGACGACCGGCCCAAAGACGAGCCAGGCGACGGCGGTCGCCGTCAACGATCGTGCCGATGGTCCGGTGCCGCAGCCGCACCCGAGGTACGCGAGCGCCTGTCGCGAGGGTACGAACCGCGCGAGCGCGATGACCGCGACGAAGAACGGCGTCGCTTCGAACAGCGCACTTGCCGACGTCGCGAGTGCCGAGCGCAACGCATCCGGCGATGCGATCGTCGCCGCCGCTGCGAATGCTGCGACAAAGAGCATAACGCGCACAGCGAAGCAATCCCACTGCGTCTACGGGCCACTAGCCGGGCACGCGTCCGGGAACCGCGAGGGCGTCCGCGAAGACTCGTTTCATGCAGCGGTTTGCCGTTCGGCGCGGTCGACTATTCGAGGCGGTGGTTTGGATCGTGGCGGGGATCGCGGCGTGCTATCTCATTGCGGGAGCGTACTACGGCTACGTGGTGGGACGCACGATGCACGAATCGAAGGCGTCGAACCCCATGATTGCCATGGTCGCGGGTGCGATTGGCCGGAATGCCTCCGAACAGTTTGCCATCGTCAAACTCAAGGTGCCTGACTATATCGTTAAAGCCCCCACGTTCTGGGTTGCGCTGCGGCTCAACGAGTGATGCCGGCGAGATACACGGCGCCGCGGGGAACGAGAGATTTCATCCCGCCCGAATCGTCGCGCTGGAACGCGCTGGAATTTCGCATACGCACGCTGGCAGAACGGTTCGGCTACGGGGAAATTCGTACGCCGCTGTTCGAATCGACCGAGCTGTTCGTCCGTGGGGTCGGCGGCACTAGCGATATCGTCGAAAAGGAAATGTACCGGTTCAAAGACCGGGGCGACCGCGACATGGCACTTCGTCCCGAATGGACCGCGCCGGTCGTGCGGGCCGCGGTCGAGCACCATCTCTTCGAGCAGGGTCCGCTGCGTCTGTATTATATCGGGCCGATCTTCCGCTACGAACGTCCCCAAAAGGGACGATACCGGCAGTCGCATCAGTTCGGAGTCGAGTGTTTTGGATTCGCCGGAGCCGAAGCGGATGCGGAGGTGATCGCTTTGGCGTGGGAGCTTACGCGAGACTACGGCATCGAAGACGCCGTGCTCAACCTCAACTCCCTCGGCGACGAGGCGTGCCGGCCGCGATATCGGGAGGCGTTGCTGGAACACTTCCGTCCCAATTTGCAGATGTTGAGCGAGGATTCGCGGCGCAGATTAGAACGCAATCCCCTCCGCTTGCTCGACAGCAAGGATCCCGCCGACCGCTCCTACGTCGAAAGTGCGCCGACCTTCGAGTCGATTCTCTGCGATCCGTGCCGCGAACATTTTGAAGCGCTCAAAGCGTACTTGGATCTGATCCGAATTCCGTTCGTCGTAAACCCCCGAATCGTGCGCGGCCTCGACTATTACAACCGCACCGTCTTCGAAGTGACGTCGAACTCACTTGGAGCGCAGAGCGCGGTATGCGGCGGCGGTCGCTACGACGGTTTGGTGCGGTCGCTCGGCGGGCCCGACGTTCCGGCCGTGGGCTTCGCACTCGGTCTAGAGCGGTTCATGATGATGCTCGAAGCCGGCGCGCCCGGCGGCGAGCCGCCGAGACGCGGCATTCAGGCGATCGCGCTCGGCGCGCAAGCGCGAGCCGCTCTCGTGCCGATCGTCAGCGACCTTCGGCGTACGCTCGACGCACCCACGTTTGCCGACTACGAGGAGCGCAAGCTGTTGGCACATTTGAAGATTGCCGATCGGAACCGCGCGCGATACGCGCTGATCCTCGGCTCGGAGGAACTCGCCGCCGGCGAATTGCTGTTGCGCGATTTGGAACACCGCAGCGACCGCCGCTTGCCGCTCGGTTCGGGAAAAGACGTTGCGGCAGCGCTCGTAGAAGGCACGTAGCCATGGACGAAGGTCACGACCGCGAGCGGCAGATCCTCAACGATTTGCTCGCGCTGATGCACGAGCACGATCTCGATCGCCTGAAGGTCAAGTTGGGTGAGGCGGTCTACGAAATCGATCGCGGCGTTTCCGGACAACCCGGCGCGGGAACCGCGATGCCCGGTACGGCCGGCGCGCCGGCATCGGCCGCCGACGTCGCCGAAGCGCTGCCGGTAGCCGGTCCGCACACCAAACGCGTGACCGCGCCGCTAACCGGCGTCTTCTACCGTTCGGCTTCGCCCGACGCCGAACCGTTCGTCAACGCCGGCGATCGCATCGAAGCCGGTGGCGTGCTCTGCATTTTGGAGGCGATGAAGCTGTTCAACGAAATTCAGAGCGACTACGCCGGAACGATCTCGCGGATCGTCCCCGAAAATGGCGAACTCGTTTCGCAAGGCGCCGATCTTTTCTGGATCGAGCCTTAGAGGCCCCAGCGTGACCGACGTCAAGGGGAAGCGCAGTTTCGACGAGTTATTGGCCGAGCGGCGTGGCCTGCTGGAGGCGCCGCGCTATCGCGCGCAAGTCGAAGCCATCGCCGAGGCGATCGTGAAGGCGCTGCGCGCGCGCAAGAAAGTGCTCTGGTGCGGCAACGGCGGCAGCGCGGCCGAAGCCCAGCACATGGCGGCGGAGCTTTCCGGCCGATTCTTGCGCGAACGTCCGGGGCTGCACAGCGAAGCCCTGTCGGCAAATTCGTCGGCGGTCACCTGCATCGGCAACGATTACGGATACGACCGGATCTTTTCTCGTCAAGTCGAAGCGTTCGCACACCCCGGCGACGTGGTGATCGGAATGACCACCAGCGGCACGTCTCCCAACGTCGTTTTGGCGCTGGAATCGGCAAAGAAGTGCGGCGCCGTCGCAGTGGCTTTTACCGGAAACGGCGGCGGCCGGGTGGCTGAAATCGCCGATCTCGCGTTGATCGGCCCCGACGGCTACGCAGCCATCGTCCAAGAAGTGCATCAGGTCATGGCGCACATCGTCTGCGATTTGGTCGAACAGCGCCTGATCTTCGAAGACGGCATCGCAGGGTGACGCCCATCGTCGCGGGGCGCTGATGCGTGCTTTGAGGCCCGCGGCCGCGCGCGCGCTCTTGAAACGGGCGCGCGGATGCAAGGTCCTGGTCGTCGGCGACCTCATGATCGACGAATGGATTTGGGGATCCGTCACCCGCATATCCCCCGAGGCACCGGTTCCCGTGGTTGCGGTGAACGCGCATTCCTTTACGCTCGGCGGAGCCGGCAACGTGGCCAGCAATTTGCGCGCCTTGGAGGCGAAAGTGTGGATTGCCGGCACCGTCGGCGACGATGCTTTCGCCGACCAGACTCGTGGACTGCTGCGGAAAAACGACGTCGACGGCCGCGGGATTTTCGGGCTTTCCAACCGGCCGACGACGCGCAAGACGCGGGTCGTCGCGCATAACCAGCAAGTGGTGCGCGCCGACTGGGAATCGGTAGCGAACCCACCCCTCGCCGATCGGGAGCGCGTCGCGGCGTTCGTCCGGCAGCGCGCGCCGAAATGCGATGCCGTCATTTTCAGCGATTACGGAAAAGGTCTGCTATCGCGCGAGATCGTCGAGGCGGCATTCGGATGCCGGCTGGTGCTGGCTGACCCAAAGCCGCGTAATATCGATCTTTTCGCCGGAGTCACGTGCATCGCGCCCAATGCCGCCGAAGCATCCGCAGTGACGGGAATCGCTCTCGACGACGAAGCCGCGCTGGAAGCCGCCGGGAACCGGTTGTTCGAGCGGCTTGGATGCCGATACGTCGTGATCACGCAGGGTGAAAGTGGAATGGCGCTCTTTGCAAAGAAGGGCCGGCAGCTGCAAGTACCCTCGGTGGCGCGCACGGTTTACGACGTGAGCGGAGCCGGCGATACGGTCATCGCTACGCTCGCGATCGGGCTGGCCGCCGGCGCGCAGATCGAACAAGCCGTCCAACTTGCGAATTTCGCCGCCGGGGCCGTCGTCGAGAAACTCGGTACCGCGACGGCGACGGCGGACGAAATCCTCGCGCTGATCGATCACGCGCATGTCTGATTTCTTTGGCCGGCTGCTCGGTATCGATGCAGCGGTCGCGTGGCGCGAAGCACATCGTGCCGCCGGGGCGAGCGTCGTCTTTACCAACGGCTGCTTCGACGTGCTGCACGCCGGGCACGTGGAATATCTCGCATGGGCGCGCGAACAGGGCGATGCCTTGATCGTGGGGTTGAATGAGGACGACTCGGTGCGTGCGATCAAAGGCGAAGCGCGTCCGATCGTTCCGTTTGCCCAACGTGCCCGAGTGTTGCTCGCGCTGCGCAGCGTCGACGTCGTCGTCGGGTTTGGCGAACGAACGCCGGAAGCACTGCTCGATCGAATCCGTCCCTCGGTACACGTCAAGAGCGATCAATACGTCGCCGCGGAGCTGCCGGAGCGCACCGTCGTTCTCGCGCACGGCGGCCGGATCGTGCTGGCGCCTCACGTGGCGGCGTACAGTACGACCGATACGATCGCGCGCATTTTGGATGCGTATAGCCGTCACCGCTAACGGCCCCGGCGAAGTCGCCGGTTGGGTCCGCCCGCTGCTACGCTCGCTCTACGAGCGCGCGCCGGACACGCAAGTGCACGCATTTCTGGTGCCCGACGATTATGCCACCGGCCGTGAGGCGGAGATGGTGCGCGCGCTCTTCCCCCAGGCATCGGTTTACGATCCGAAGACATACGTAAAGTTTGCTCTCGGACGCAACGTCACCGGCGTCCCGGCCAACGTCGACGTCGTGCAGTACGCCGGCGGCGACTTGCTGCACGCCGCGCGGCTGCACTCGCGGTTAAAGGGGAAGGCGGCCACGTATAAGTTTTCCCGCCGCAGCTATCGCAGACTCTTCGATCGCGCGTTTGCCGTCGACGACAAGAACGTCGAACAACTCGAAGCTTGGGGTACGCCGCGCGCGCGCATCGAGCGCGTCGGCAACCTCGCCGTCGACGGGGCGTTGCTCGAAGCCGCCGCGCCGGTCGAAGCCGGTACGCCCGAAGACGGCATTCTCATCATGCCGGGATCGCGAGCGTACGAAGTCGAGAACCTGATTCCGTTCTACTTCACGGCCGCGATGCGCATCGTGCGCGAGCGTCCCGAGGTGCCGGTCGCATTCGGCATTTCGCCGTTCACGGCACTCGCGCGCGTGCGCGCGGCAGTGGAGGGCGGCGGCGATCCACGAGTCTTTGCGCAGCGTGGACGCCTCGTCGTTGAAAGCGAGCGTTCCTATCTCGAGTCGCTCGACGGAACCATTCGCGTGCCGCTCGTGTTCAATGCGCTTGCGGCGGCCAAGCGCGCGCGGTTGGTGTTGACGATTCCGGGAACGAAGACCATCGAGCTGGCCGTCCTGGGCAAACCGGCGGTAACGATTACGCCGCTCAATGCGCCGGAAATCGTCACCTTCAACGGCCCGCTGACCTACCTTCACCGCGTACCGTTCATAGGAGTGCCGTTGAAACGAGCCGTGGCGGTCGGACTTTCGCGGCGCTTTACGTATCATACGCAGCCGAACATGGACGCCGGCGAAATGACGCTGTGGGAGGTGCATGGCACGGTCACGCCGGGCCGAATCGCTCGCGTCGCACTCGAGCGCTACGATGACCGAGCTTGGATCGCCGCGAGCGGCGAACGGCTGTCCGGACTCTATCGCGATCAGGTCGGGGCGGCGGATCGCATGGCCGAGTCGTTGCTCGCACTCGGCGATCTTCGCGGGGCCGCGACATAGTGGATGCGCCCAAACCGGTGGTGTCCGTCGTGATCGCCACCAAGGACCGTGCGCCCTTTCTGGAACGAGCGCTGCGTTCGTTAGAGGCGCAGGCCGGAGTCCCGCGGTTCGAAGTGGTCGTGGCCGACAACGGCTCGACCGATGGTACGCGCGCGGTCGTGGACCAGTGCCGGTCGCGCTCGGCGTTCGGTCTGGAATACGTCTACGAGCCGCAGCCGAACCGTGCCAAAGCGCGCAATCGGGGCATCGCGGCGGCACACGCAGATCTCATCGCATTCTGCGACGACGACGTCCAAGCGCCCCCCGGGTGGTTGAGGGCGCACGTTTGCGCGCATGCAAACGTCCCTGCGCGTATCGTCAACGGTCCGATTCTGAACGTGACCTCTTACGCCGCCACGCCGAAGCCGACGCTGGCGAGTTATTCCCGCGCTTCGTTGTGCACGTGCAATGCGTCGGTGCCGCGGAGCGCGCTCGAATTGGTCGGCGGCTTCGACGAATCGTTCGATCTCTACGGCTGGGAAGACAGCGAGCTGGGCGTTCGTCTCCGCGCCGCCGGCCTGGGATGGAAGTTCGTCTGGAGTGCGGCGATTTGGCACGTGAAGCCGCCGAGCTACAATACGCTGGAGGTTGAAGCGCGCAAGGCGGTCGAGAAGGCGCGAATGGCCCGCCGGTTTCTTGAAAAACATCCGACGAAACGTGCGCGCATGGCGACCGGCGCTCACGGCTTCAACTTGGTTCGGGCACGGTTTTTGACGTCCGACGCGACGCTGGCGCTCCTAGCGGGGATCGCGACCAGCGAGCGAACGCCGAATTGGATCGCGTCGCTGGTACGCGCGCAGTTTCTCGACGCCACGTACGCGCGCGAACTGGTTCGCGTGCTCGATAAAACCGGCGAAGGCGCGGTGGAATGAGCCGGGCACTCTTGTACTGCGCCGGCGGCGGTATCGGCGATTCCTTGGTGGCGTCGGTGGTGGCTCGCGCCCTTCATCAACGCTTTGCCATCGTCGACGCCCTGACGTTGCCGGGACATCGCGAGACCCTCGAACGCGTTCCGGATCTCGACGGAGTGCTCGTCGACGACGGGGGCGACGAGCGAGCGTTGGCGGCGCACCTGGCCGCCCGCGCTTACGACGCGTGCGTCGTTACCTGGGCAACGCCGCGCGCCGCACGGGTTCCTCAAGCCGCCCAAATACCGGTTCGAGTCGGCCAAGCGCGGCGTCTCTACTCTTACCGGTTCACCAAGCGCATCGTGGTGCGCAGCGAGCTGGGCAACGTCACCTCGCACTGGACCGACATACTCCTGGACTACGCGCGCGCGCTCGGCTGCGATACGGCGGACCGTGCCTATCGCTTCGTTCCGACGCCGGCGGACGAGCGCGAAGCGGCCGCCGTTGCCGCGTCGACCGGCTGGTTGCGCAACGGCCACTCAGGAAGTTTCGTTATTCTCAATCCGTGCAACGCGATTGCGTCCCAGCGCGGTGTCTGGCCGGTCGATGGCTGGGCGGCGCTCGCCGGCGCGCTGCAAGCACGATTCGACGCGCCCATTCTGATCAGCGGCGGCCCCGGCGACGTGTCGATCGTCGAAACGGTCTTGCGAAAGGCGCGCGCTTACGATTCGCCGGGATCCGCCCCGGACCAAGGCCGGATGTCGTCGGTCGCGGGCAAGGTGGGGATCGGCGCGTTCGGAGCGCTGGCACGAAACGCACGAGCCTTCGTCGGAATTACCACCGGTTCGATGCACGTGGCCGCCGCCGTGGGGTGCCCCACCGTCGGCATTTTTCCGTTTCAGAGCGACTTTCCCGAGCGCTGGGCTCCCCTAGGTGCGCGCACCGCCGTAGTGCGACCCTCGTATCCCTGTCACCCGCGCGATACCAAGGAAACGTGTTCCGACTACGCCTGCGTCGCGAACCTCGACGTGGCGCGCATCCTGGCGGCGACCGATGCCGTTACCGGCGATTAGTGCGCGCGACGATACAGCTTTGCACGTACAATCGGGCGGCGCTTCTCGAGCGAGTGCTGGACGCGTGCTTCGAGCAAACCGTGCCCGACGATGCATACGAAGTCGTTCTGGTCGACGACGGTTCGAGCGACGCGACACCGGCCACGATCGAGCGCGCACGTGCCCGCGCGCGGTGCCGCTTTATCGCCGTGCGTCAGGCGAACTCCGGCTTGGCGAAGGGGCGCAATGCCGGCATCGAGCGCGCCACCGGGGAACGGATCGCGTTCATCGACGACGACGTCCTCGTGCTTCCGAACTTCGTCGAAGAGCATTTGCGCTCGCATGCGTCGCATCCGCGAGCGATCGTGCGCGGCGGAGCGATCGAGGTCGAATCGTTCGACGACCTTCCGCCCCCGGTGTGGAGCATCCGTAATTACAGCGGAAATTATTTTTGGACGACCAACGTGTCGGTACCGCTGGCCACGATACGCGCGATCGGCGGCTTCGACGAGTCGTTCTCCGAATACGGCTGGGAAGACGTCGAGGTCGGCTTGCGGCTGCGCCGGAACGGCGTGCGGGGCGTTTTCAATCCGAAGGCGTTGGCGTACCATTACAAACCCCGGCCGCGCAGCGGCAGCGTCGAAACGATGCTGCGGCAGGCCCGCGCGCAGGCGCGCACCGCGGTCCACCTTGCGAAACTGCATCCGCAGTGGCGCACGTATCTCGCCACCGGAATCAATCCGGTGCAACGCCGATTGCACCGCGTCATACGGCGTTTCGGCGCTGCCCGGCGATACCGCGCAAGGATCGGCGACCTATCGGCGGACCGGACGCTCGGCGGTCGCGAGCTGCGAGCCGCGCGCGGACTGGCGGCCGAAGCGTATTTCGAGGAGTTGGAGCGGGCAATCCATACCGAGCTCGCATGACGCAACGAATTCTGCTTTCGCGCACCGATCGCATCGGCGATCTGATCTTGTCGACGCCCGCGATTGCGACGGTGCGGGCTTCGTTTCCCGACGCGCACGTAGCGCTGCTGGTCAGTCCCTACAACGGCGTGGTGATGGAACGAAACGGCGACGTCGACGAGTTGATAGTATGGTCGCACGATACCAATCGAGCGGCGGTCGATCGAATCCGCGGCCGGTTCGATCTCGCAATCGCGCTCGCACCGCGCGCCGTCGACTTGCATCTCGTCGGCGCGACCCGCGCCGCAGTCCGCGTGGGGTACACCTACGAGCGCCGCTGGTTCGCGCGCGTTACGGCGCCGCTGTACGTCAACCGGTTCATGATTTCCGAGGCCGATCCGGAGCTGTGCGAGCGGGAGCCTCTGCGAGTCGTGCGTCACGAAGTCGTACAGCTCTTGGACCTCGTCGGATTGGCGGGAGCGCATCGGCGGGTCGAGCGGCTTCGGCTGGATATCACCGACGAGGACCGCGTCGTCGCGCGAACGCTTCCGGCCGACCCGATCGTCGTGCATCTCGGCAGGCGATGGTTTCGTGATGGGTCCACCCTGCCGGCCACGCTCGCGATCGTGAAACGGCTGGCAACGTTCGCTCCGGTCGTCATTACGTGCGCGCGCGAGTGCGAAAACGTCGCCCCCGCCTTCGAATCGGCGGGCGACGTCGACCGGCTATTGCGGAGACTCCCGTTCCACCAGTGGGCGGCGGTGTTCGAGCGTGCCCGCATCGTGGTGACCGTCGATACCGGTGCGACACATGTCGCAAGCGCCGTTCGGAGGCCCACGGTCGTCGCTTTCGAACACCGGTACTTTCGGCTGAACTCGCAAGAGTGGGCGCCATACGGCGTGCCGCACGTGCTCGTTCGTAAGCCGGCCGGCGACGATGCCGCTTCGCTCGCACGGTTCTGCGGCGAAATCGAACGCGGCGTCGCCGGTTTGCTCGCTGGTTCCTAAAAGCCCGACTCGGACATGCTTGATATTTCGGTCGTCATTCCAACGTACAACCGCCTCGAGATGCTGCAACACGTCCTTCCAACCTTGCTGGCGCAAGATTTGGCGAACGATCGGTTCGAGCTTCTCGTGTGTGACTCGCGCTCGACCGACGGCACGGCGGAGTATCTCGCGCGCGAATCCGCGCGTCATCCAAACCTACGTCATCTTCCCGGTTCGTACGGCGGTCGCGCGGCGGCACGCAACGCCGGCATTGCGGCCGCCCGCGGCGACGTCGTCGTCTTCAACGACTCCGATATTTTGGCGTCACCCGATCTGCTGTCGCAGCATTTGCGCCGGCACCGAGAGCGCACCGGCATCGCGGTCGTGGGGTGGGAAGTGCAGGTCAAAGATCTCGCCGATTACGCGCGCAAGCGCAACCGGCCGCAGGAGCGCGGCCGCTTGCACCCGCCGTCGCGCAAGCGCCTGTCTTGGCTGTACTTTCTCACCGGTAACGCGTCGGTGCGG
>JBAUZB010000001.1:0-9515 GCA_049585095.1 Candidatus Tumulicola sp. | reverse complement strand
CGCGGCGCGAGCCCGCCGATCGAGTCGCTCGCGCAACTGCATCGCGTGTATCATTGCGAAGCCTGCAATCTTCCATGCGATGCCGCTTTCGACCGCTCCGTCGAGGTCACGTTCGATGCGCGCCCGCTCGGCCGCAGCACCGAAACGGGACTATTTTGCATCGCCAACCCGCAGCGGAGCGAACACGTCTACGCGCAGGTGACGGTCGGGCCACACGCCGTCAAGGAGCTGACGTTATCGCTGCCGCGCGGCAGTTACCAAGTCAATGCCGTCGGCATGGCGGCCTCGTCGTTCGTGTCGTCCGACGAGGTCACCGGGCATGCGTTGACTGCAACGCTCCGCGCCGATGGCGGCCTCGACGTACCGCCGGAGGTCGGCAGCGGCGACGTGCAGGTGCGCATCGCCAACGAAAGCGATCGCGAATCGTTGGTTCGCATCGAAGACGGACGCTGGCCCGACACCATCGTGACGGCCGCGCAAGTCACCGCGCTCCAAGAGTTTCGCGATCTGTTTTCCTCCGAAGTGCTGGCTCCCGGGCTCGATCTCGGGATCGAAACGCTGGCCGTGCTGTTCACCGACGTCGTCGGATCCACCGCGCTCTATTCGAAGACCGGCGACGCGCCGGCGTTTCGCATCGTGGTGGATCACTTCGACGTCATGCGCGATAGCGTCGCACGCCACGAGGGAACCATCGTGAAGACGATCGGCGACGCGGTGATGGCCGCGTTCGTCGATCCCGTGCGCTGTTTGGACGCGGCGCTCGATCTCGACGCGCGCGTTCAGACGATCAGCGCGGCCGGCCGGCCATTGCGATTGCGTGTCGGCTTCCACGTCGGCCCGTGCATCGCGATGCGCGCCAACGACCGTATCGACTACTTCGGCACCACCGTCAATCTAGCGGCGCGACTGCAAAAGCTCGCCGAAGTCGGACAAGTCACGCTCGCTCGCAGCGTCGCCGAACGCCCGGCAATCGCCGCGCGGCTGCGTGGACTCGCGACCTCGATCGCCAACGAAACGCTCGAAATCAAAGGCTTCCCCGAACGCATCGACGTCGTCCGCGTTTTCACCTGACCTTCAGTTCTTGTTCGGCGTCATGAACACGCGCCCGTGCGGGTAGTCAAAAATGAAGTCGAAGTGCTTCAAAAAATCGTAGCCCAGCAGGACGTAATTTGCCTGAAAGCCCCATTCGCAGGCGGCTTGACCTTCGTAGACGATCGGTCCGATCGAAAGACTGTCGACGTTGTTGCACTCGCCCAACCACCGGAGGTGATGCTTCGAAATGAGGTCCGGCCCAAAAAACACGACGCCGGGATTTCCCGTGTCGAGCATGGCGTTGACCGGAATGGTCTTATCCAGCATCATCGGTACGGTTGGAATTCCGCCGGATAAATCGACGTTGAGCGCGATGCCCGAAGCGTTCGAGATATCAGCCGAGGCAGGGAGAATGGTCATCTTCGAACCGTAGACGTCGAGCTTGACGATCGCGCCTGCGAAAAGATCGAAGCCCATGAGCCCGGCGTAACCTTGCCAATCGAGCCCACGCGAATCGTCACGATCGAAATCCTGCGAATACACGAGGACGTTTTGGAGCGAGGCTCCGCCAAAGGTGATGTTGGCGACGCTTCTCACTCGCGTCTTTACCGACCCCTGCATCATATACGCGTCGGAACTGCCCTTGAGCACTTCCGCCTTGGCGCGATCCGCAAAGCGGTCGTCCATGACGATTGCATCGGCGCCGGTATCGAGAATGAAGCGCCCCTTCACGCCGTTTACCGTGGCATCCACCAGGATGCGCTCGGGAGTAAGCGTGATCGGAACCGGGTCGTCGCTGACGAAGTTCCAAGAAGCCGTGGGAGCCGGCGGATGGAGATCGTCGTCGGTCACGGCGATGTTTGGCTCAAACTTCGCGTAGGAATGCACCGCCTTGCCCTCATCGACGCGATACGATCCCAGCATTTTCTTGCCGGGAACGACGTCGCTATAAGAAATGATGTGGTAGGTGGTTTCGTAGGCCCCGTCCGGATCGATCGTGGCTTTCACGTAGGCGCCGGTGTCGGGGTCGATGTACAGATCGATCGGATCGCCGTTCTGCAGCGTCACGCGTACCTCACCGGCGGGTTTTCCGTCGACGGTTTTATCGCCGACAAAGGTGGCCGGCAACTCGGTCGTTCCCTCGCGCTCGAAGAGGGTGTACGATGCTAAGAACTTTGCGTAGTCGCCGTACACCGGCGTCGTGAAGCCGCTGACGTCGCAGCGCCAGAACACTCTTCCGGTAAAGCCGGTGCGTTCGGAAACGTTGTCGCGCTGGACCGCCGTATAGGTGTTATTGTATGCAAGCCCCGACGAAAGAAGCGTAAACGATTCGGTCTTCTTGCCTTTCTCATCGGTAACGTCGCCCGTAATTCGCATCGTCTTGAAGGTGCCGTCGCCGAACTGCCACCCGACGAAAGCGCGATGCTTTGCCAGGAGTTGCACGGCCCGGTCTTCATTCGAAGCGGCGCCGGCGGGAGAAGCAGATATGGCGGCTGCGGCAACGAGCAGCGCCAACGACGCGAAAAAGCTCCGAAGCACCTGCGAGATCTTCTGGGCAAGCAACCGATCCCCTCGCCGCTGAAGAAACGCCCTAATGAAGAGTAGCCACGGCCCCGCTTTGCGAGACCGTGGCTCGTGTTGTGCCGACGAGGGTTAGGAGTACCGAAGAGCTATTGGGGACCTTTGGTGTTATGAATTGGTGGCGTCGGCGGTCATGATGATCGTCGCGTAGAAGTTGTTCCCGTCCCAGTAACCGTGCGCCACGATTCGGCGGCCAACGGCGACCTTTCCGGTGAATTGGTTATTCAGCGCCGGTGTGTCGTCGATAACTACCGTCCCCGTGCTCTGTTGAACGGTTACGAGGTGACCTTTAACGATCGTGATCGTTCCCTCGACTTTGGCGTGCTTTTTCACTTCCCCGGTGCACGTTCCGTTCGGCGTCCACGTATCGCCCTGCCACGTACCGCATGCCGTGTCGACATACGGGTTCGTAGGCGCGGGTTGTGCGTATGCCGGCATTGCCAGCGCCAGGCTCGCCAGTGCGGTCAACAAGGATAGGTTGAGTAGTTTCATCTTAGGGTCTTTCCCACGCACGACCGTCTTTACGCCAGAAAGGCGCTTGGTAGCCCGGCGCTTCGGGAAGGTTTGAGCTCTAGAGCTTCAAGGTGAGCGCCGAGGGAAACGGCTGCCGGCACGCTCCCGTGGGCGCATACCGAAAATCGGTCGCGCTGGCACAGATTTGCCCTTGCGCTGGTATGCCGTTGAACACCGCTTGCCCGGTGTCGCCGGTCATCTCCCTGCCGATGATGGTTCCCGACGGACTCACGCCGTTGAGGCCGGTTGAAAGCGTCACCTTCGCCTCCTGGAGGCGGTTGCCGCCTTTGTCGATCACCGATATGGTGCTCGAACTGGCGTTGGGTTTCGTCGATGAGCTCGTTGATGGGGTTGACGAATTGTTTGCGTTCGCGCAACCGAAAAGCGTTGCAAGAAATAGTGCGTAGACCGTAGTGCGTGCATAGACGTCAAACAGCGAGGACCTCATGATATCAGCCTCCCTTTGAAGCGGTATTGCATGCCAAAAGTACAGCGTGCGGCGGCCCGCTGTGTTAGGGCTTAACGGAGTATGAGAAAAGGCTTAAAAGCGCGTGACCTCGCGCGTCGCCGTCACCGCCCACACGCGATGTGTAACCACCATGGGATCGCCGGGATAGTCGTCGGCAAGCACGCGCGCCAGCTCGCGGTCGAACTCCGCGACGTTTTCCGGCGGCAGGCTTGCGGCGACGCCGGCGCTGGCACGAATGCGTCCGCGCCATGCCGCGTGGCTATACGGCGTTCCGACGTCGAATGAAAACGTTTCAATATCGGTAAACCCGGCGATCGAGACATCGGCGAGCCATCGCGGGTGAAGGCCGGATCCTCCGGCCATGTCCCATTGCGGGTTGTGCCGCATGATGAGCCGTTCCGTCGCATCGACGACGTTCCCGGGCGACGCGATCCAGTCGAAATGCGCGATCACGAGCCGGCCGCCGTTTTTCAAAACGCGATGCGCTTGCGTTGCCGCGCGCACGCCTTCGAACCAATGCCAACACTGCCCCGCGCTGACCACGTCGAAGGTTGAAGACGCAAACGGCAGGTCCTCGGCGCGGCCTTCGACGTATCGAGTTGCCGTCACGCCCGCGTCGGCGTCGATTCGGCGCGCTTCGGCGAGCAACGCACTCGACGGATCCAAACCGACGACAGCGCAGCCGCGCAATGCAAATCCGCGCGCCAAGGTTCCCGTGCCCGTTCCCAGATCGAGCAGCGAACACCCCGGGTTCCCGATTCCCAGCGTTCGCAGCCGATCGAAAAATGCGTCGGGAAAGCCGGCGCGATGCTTTCCGTAATCGGCGGCCGTCCGCCCAAAATCAACGTCCACTTGCGTCGGAGATCCTTCTGCGCCGTAAGAAAAAGCGCCCCTTCATAAGAGAAGGGGCGCGATGTTGGTGCGCCCCTAGAGGCGCTGGAGTTAGGGAATCAATCCTTCGTCGAGTTCGAGAGTCTACGGAGCGCTGCCGACGTATATCGTGCTTTGTCCCGTGTAATACGTGCTGTTGTAGTAGACGGTCGCGGTCACCACGTACGTGCCCGCGTGGGCAGCATGGAACAGCAAGGAACGACCGTTCTTTTTCACGTGGGTCTGGCCGCCGGTCGAACTCCACGTAGCTGGGATTAAAAGCGATTGGCAGACGCCGTTCGACCGCCAGCGCAGGTATTCCCAGATTCCGATTTTCTGATAGGTTTGGATGTGTTTCGAGGGCGGCTCCATCTTCACGAAGTAGCACGGACCGTCGGGTTTGGCGACGCCGTTTGCGCTGGTCCCTTGTTGGGCCATGGTCGGAGTCGTCGATTGCGTCAACGGAGTACTGCAGGCCGCAGTAAGAACTGCGATCGCTAGTATAGCGAATCTTTTCATATCATCTCCTTAGAATTAGCCTCCCTGACCCGCCGCAAGGGGATGATGCGTATTTCGCCTTCGCCTTCGGGCTGACCCGCAAAAAGGGATACCCTGTCGAAAACCCGCGATTTGAAGGGAAAACGAGCCTTGCTAAACGCGATGGGCTCGCCGAAGCGAGCCCATGATGCGGCCGTTGAAGCGGTAAGAACTACTGCTGGCTGACGGCGACGCCTACCGGCTGGACCAACGGTGTCGGTGATGGTCGCGGCTGCTTACGAAATGTCTGAACCGTCGCCATAGGGATCGCACCAGTTGCTGGTTCGCAACATGGCCACGTCGCGCTTCGCGCGGTTGCCGACTTGGCCGTACCATATCGAAGCTGCGAGGGCCGCGGCGGCGGCGCCGAACTGCGCGTGCTCGGTGGCGGGGTGCCCGGTCCTGCCGGCGTGACAGGCTTGATCGATCGCCGCCCGTGCGTTTTGAAAGCCGTCCCATCCCGTAGCGCCCAAATCGAAGACGAGATCGCAGATGACGAAGCGCCGCGCATCGGACATCGAGTCGAAATGGAACGGCTCGAGCGAGGCGCGCGCTTCGCCGACGATCGGTGCGAACGAGTACTGAAAGAGATCCGCCACTTGTTGCGACGAGAGCAGCGTGCCGCTCATCACGGCATCGTACTGGGCGCCGATTTTCGACAGAATCGCAGGCGCATCCGCGCGTTGCAGATTGAACCCGATTCCAATTGTGGGGATACCAACTGAATCGGTATAGACCCGATCGCGTTCACCCTCGTCGATGGTTAGCCGGTGACGGCATTCGGCTTCCCATTCCGTCTGCGTCATGCGTTTCTGATTTCCGCGCGTGCACGGCGCGTGCCTGGAGGGGGGCCAGTGCTCGGGTCGAACGAGATTCCAAGCAAGCTGGGAGGGACTGGCGATGCGCAAGCGTTTGATGGCCGTTTTGCTTGGACTAGCGGCGATTTTGCCGTTGGCGGGATGTCAGCAGCCGGTCGATCTCCAGAAGGTGCAAGAGTACGCGAAGGCGGTCGCGGTCGCAGCGCCTTCCTTTGATGTGGTTGCGGACGACTACGCGCGAACCTGCGTCCAAATACGCGAGTACCGCGACAACTCACGCGGCTGGCTGCAAAACGCTCCCGAAGCGGAGATGACGCCGCCGCCCTCACCGGCGCCGGCCGCCGCGAGCCAGCAGTTCGTCGGAGCCAATCCGGTCTGCTCGTATGCGGCGCTGGTGGCGCAGCAGTGGCAGAAACGCAACAAAATCGTGGTCGACTACGTGCATTCGCTGGCCGCAATTGCGGGCGTCGACACGCAGCCGGGCGGAGTCAAAGACCTCATGGACCAGCTTACGAACGTCGGACTGGTAAGCGCGGCTCCGGCCACCATCTTCACCGCGCTCGGAAACGCGATCATCCAATCATATTTGGAATCCGAGCAGCAGGCCGCGCTGCACAAAGCCCTCGCACAAGGAAATGGCCCGTTTCAGGACTCGACGGCAGCGTTGCGCAAACTCGCCGCTTCCTACCAAACCCTGCTGGCCGCCGACCTGGTTCTAGCCGATGGATTCTTTCAAGTCGACGTCAGGAAAAAGCTCGCACAACGGGAGCTGGCGCAGACCGCACTGCGCTCGAGAAAGATCAGCCCAGCAGCGCTCGCCGCCGCCGAGCTCTCGCAGCACATCACCTTGGTCGATATCTATAACGAGCGGCGGCAGTGGCTTTCGGCGCGACTCGACATCCAAAACCGCATGAGCAAGGCCTCCACGTACGATGCCACCATGGGCGACCTCGCGTCGACCAACAAAGACCTCACCGATGCCAGCGAAAAAGGCGCTTCGTTCGGCGACATGGTCGGCATCATCAATCAGCACGTCGTGCCCTTGACCAACGACGCTGCCGCATTGTCCAATCCCGGAAAGTGAGGTGATTTCATGAGCAGCCCGCTATCGCCCGATCAGATTGCGTCACTGGCGAAGCAATATTCGCAATTCGCCACCACGATCAACGACTTTCTCGATAACAACGACGTTCCGGACCCGGATTACACGGATTTGCGCGACGCTGCCTCGCAATGCGCCACCGCCGCCGCCAACCTGACCATTGAGGCCGCGGTGACCCAATTCTCCGATTCGGATGCGGCCTTCGGATCGCTATCGCAAGTCACCACCGCGGCAAATCAAGCCGCCTTCGGCATCAAGAAGCAGGCGGCCAGCATCAAACGGACGCTCAGCATCGCGACCGGGCTGCTTTCGCTCGCGGCGGGGCTGGTGAGCGGTTCGCCGGCGACCGTCGTATCCGCGATCGCTTCGCTGCACGGCACCCTCTGGGGGTCGTAGCGTTCGAACGCTTCCGGCGAGGAGCCGGAGAGAATGCCGAGAGTGGCCCGCGTAAATGCCGAGAGCCGCCCGCGTAAAATGAGCCTGTGGCGAACTACCAAGGGGTATTCGCGGTCGGTGATTCGTTGGCGCGATTCTTGCAGAATAATTACGATCCCACCGCCGTGGGTTTCCAGTGCACGTTTAAGTTGTTCTCGAGCCTGGAGATCGCCGGCGAGGACCAATCCAACGATCAGGTCGTCTCGATTTTTCTTCATCGAATAACGACCAACGAAAATTTTCGGTCGGTTACGAGCCTGCAGGATTCGCCGAGCCTGCAGCCGCTGCTTTTTCTCGACCTTCATTATCTGATCACGTATTGGGGCGTCAGTGCCGAGGCAGAGCAAACCATTCTCGCGTGGACGATGCAGCAACTCGCCTCGAATTTGATTCTGGATTCGTCGATTCTGTCGCTGTCGACCGCCAACGCCGGTTGGGACGCCACCGAAGCCGTGCAGCTCATTCCGGCAGACTTGAGCTTGGAAGACATCCTGCGCATTTGGGACGCGCTCGGCCCCAAGTATCGCCTCAGCACGTCGTATATCGCGCGCGTCGTGCGGATCGACCGCACGGTCGTCCCGGGCGGACCGGTCGTCGCCACTCGGTTCGAACTTCAGGCGGCCGCGACGTGATCGAGTTCGTCGATCGCCGGGTTTTGGCCGGCTTGCGCTGCGTCGATGCGATTACCGGCAACGTGGTGACCGATCCGCTGCTGGTCAGCGGTTCGGGTCTGACGCTGCAAGCCAACCGCAGTGGCGCGTACGCGGTCTTCGATGCGCCCAACCTGGATGCGTTAACGTGGCAATTCGTGCCGTCGGGAACGTGGCCGCCGGCCTCGCTTTTCGAGGTTACCATCGAAGATTCGAGCCTGCGCTATCTTCCGCGCCGTGCCGCGATTGCGATTCCGCAACCACTGGCGACGGCGGCGCAGCCGCAGGTCGTGTCGCTCTATCCTTCGCCCTCGGCGCCGCTTGCGCCGAACTGGGCCGTCGTGCGCGTTTCGGTCGTCAGTGCGGCGAGCCCGGCAACCGGTTTACCGTGGGCGGCGCTGCAAATCGTCCGCGTCAGCGACAACAAGCCGGTCGCGACCGGCATCGCCGACGCGCGCGGTGAGGGGCTGCTCGCGCTTTGCGGACTCACGCCGCAAGCCGGTTCGAACAGCAGCGGTCCGGTTACCGACCCGACGCTGGCGGTCACAATTCACGCGTGGTTCGATCCCGGCACGCTCGCGCAGCCGAGCGGTTGGATTCCCAATCCCGACGACATTCTCGGAAATCTTTCCAACCCGGCGCTCAAGAGCGCAAGCCTGCCCGAAGGGCTCGCACCGGGACAGAGCATTACGGCGTTGCTGCAAATTACCGTTTGAAAGGGGAGTCATCGTGGCGAACTATCTTGCGCCGGCGGTCTATGTCGAGGAGGTCAGTTTTCGGGCGCCTTCGATCGAGGGTGTCGGTACGACGACCACCGGCTTTGCCGGCCCGACGCTCACCGGTCCCGTCGGCACGGTTCCGGAGCTGTTAACCAGCTTTGGCGATTTTCAGAACATTTACGGCGGGTACGATCAACTGTCGCTTTCAACGGATGTCGCCGATCCGATGAACACCAACTTTCTCGCGCTCGGCGTGAAAGGTTTCTTCGACAACGGCGGTTCGATGCTGTACGTCTCGCGCGTCTTCGCGGGCGGTGTCGACGCGGCCGCCGCCGGTTGCGCGACCGCGGGATCGGGCGACGTCACCGTCAGCGCACGCTTTCCGGGCGCCTTCGCCAACTATCAAAGCGTGACGGTGAATCTCGTCGCCACCAAGATCCAAAACGTCAACAGCCTTCCGCCGGGATCGCTGGTGGCATCGGTCGCGAACCCGGTGGCACTCTCGGGGTCGGTTGGAACGCTCAAAGCCGAAGTCGACGTCACGAGTCCGGCCACGACGCAGATCACGCTCAACGCCGCGCTGAGCGGCAGCCTGCCGGCGACCGTCGTGATCGACAGTGAAACGCTCAGCGTCCTCGGAATCGATTCGGCCACCAAGACGATCCTGACGGTTTCGCCGATCACGGTCAAACACGCCCAGAACGCCGCCGTCGTCGCGCCGCTCGTGCTCGGAGTCGCCGCACAACCGGGCGATGCAACCGTCACGGTCGTGCCTCCGCTGAGCGGCAC